>QQSI01000001.1:0-5505 GCA_003602645.1 Candidatus Poseidoniales archaeon
GAAGTTGGTCTTCGAGGCTCTGCTTCTTTGGTTCTCGAAAGCAGGGGTAATCCGAAAGCCAGGGTCTTACCAGACCCTGTTGGTGCTCTGCAGCATACGTCTTTGCCGAGCATTCCGTCTGGGATCGACTCCCTTTGAACTTCAAAAGGTTCGAGGATTCCCTGGGTTCGAAGCGCGTTGACTAACGCTGGTTCAATGCCCAAATCACTGAAGGAAACCATACACCCACCCCGTTCAAGGCCGCCGTCCGACCCTATTTAGAACCAACAGTAGGAAAAAAGGTCCAATTGGGTGGCTCAGCCAACACTCAATCGCGCCGAACAAGCATGGCAACAGCGTTTCCACCGCCGAGGCACAGCGTCACAATGCCCGTTGAAGACTCGAGCCTTCGCATGACCGCAATCATGGTGATCAAACATCGAGTTCCGCTTGAGCCGAGAGGGTGGCCGAGGCTGACTGCTCCACCGTGGAGGTTGAGACGGTCATGTGGAATGTTCAGTTCTTTGGCAATCGAGCATGAAGCGGAAGCAAAGGCTTCGTTGTGCTCGAAGACGTCGATGTCCGAAACTTCGAGTTGGTTGCGTTCGAGAAGCGTCTCAATCGCCGGGATTGGAGCACTCATCACCCGAGCAGGCTCTACGCCGCTCGTGCAATAGTCTTCGATAAAGGCAAGGATTGTCCACCCTTGTTGCTCGGCATACTCAGCATCGGCCACCAACACTGCGCTGGCACCATCGTTGAGCGTGCTTGCGTTACCTGCAGTGACTTGACCGCCCTTCTTGAACACAGGTCGCAGGGTTGAGAGGCCGGAGACCGTCGTGTTTGGTCGAACGCCTTCATCTGCTGAAAATTGAATTGATTCTCCTTTTCGTTGAGGAATCTCAATGGTGAATGTCTCCCAATCAAACCATCCATTGGATTGAGCCTCTGCTGCTCTTTTTTGGCTTCGAGCAGCGTAAGCATCCGATTCTTCCCGGGAAACACCGCACTCATCGGCGATGGTTTCACCAGAGGTCCCCATGTGAACATCGTTGTAGCCGTCCCAAAGACCGTCGTGGATCATTGAATCAATCAGTGTTGCATCTCCCATTTTGGAGCCTTTACGATGGTTCTTCAACAGGTGTGGTGCGTTGGACATGCTCTCCATACCTCCTGCAATGATCGCCTTGTATTCCCCAGCACGGATGCTGTTTGCTGCCATCATCGCCGCCTTGAGTGAACTGCCGCAGACTTTGTTGACTGTGACGCAAGGCGTCGAGTAGGGCAGTCCTGCCCCCAAGGCAACTTGTCGCGCTGGGTTTTGGCCAGCACCCGCTTGAAGCACTTGGCCAAAAATGACCTCGTCAACAACCCCGGATGCGGCATCAATGCCCGCCCGTTGGCATACTTCCTTCACAGCCAAGACACCAAGGTCAACCGCTGAAAAGCCAGACAAGGCGCCCATGAACTTACCAATAGGCGTTCGAGCAATGGCGCAGATGGCCACCTTGGGTTGAGGCATGGAACACCCAACGAGAGTCTATTCTTCAATGTGCGCGCCCAAAAATCACCTGATTTGGATGGGAGAAGGCTTGATGAAGAGGAGGTGCTGGCGGTGACATGGCCAAATTCAAGACTGGATTCACAACCGACCGAGAAGCAAACGAAATGCGACATGTGGAAGTTGAAATCGATTTTACACCGAACGCACTTGCATCGATTCTTTACCGACAAGGCGACACTGTCATCCTCGCTTGCTGCACAAAAGAGGCTCGCCTTCCTGGATGGTTTCCCCGCGATTCGACCAAAGGATGGGTCCATGCTGAATATTCATTGCTTCCAGGATCGACCGATTCTAGATTCCGAAGAGAACGCCGAGGAGCGAAAGGACGAACGCAAGAAATTGAGCGATTGATTGCTCGGTCCCTACGAGCTGCTGTCGATCTTGAAGCGCTAGGCCCAGTCGCACTGAACGTTGATTGCGATGTCTTGAACGCCGACGGTGGCACACGATGTGCATCGATCACGGCGGCGAACATCGCTTTGCGTCTTGCCGTTCGACGCCTCATTGCTCGTGGTGACTGTCTGCCGCTTGATATGCGTCCAACTGAAGACGAACGACGGAACGGTTGGTCCGCACCATCCCTTTCAGGCACTGAGCGCACCAACCATGAAAACGCAGTGATTCCACATGATTTGGCAGCGATATCCGTCGGCTTAATCGATGGTGAAACCTACCTCGATCTTGATTACATTCTGGATTCAAACGCTGATGTCGACATGAACGTCGTCAAAACCAGCGATGGAAAGTATGTCGAAATTCAAGGAACTGGTGAAGAAGCAACCTTCTCCGGCGAAGAATTGGTGGCTTTGCTCGCCCGTGCTGACGGTGGCTTAGAAGCACTCTTTGACGCTCAAGCAGCATTCCTTGATGGCATTGAGTGAGCCATGTTGCTTCGGCGGAAGCCTTGATATGGCAGGGGTCATCGCCAAGTTGCACGGGTCAGTAGCTTAGTTGGGAGAGCGCGGCACTGAAGATGCCGAGGTCGCTGGTTCAAGTCCGGCCTGACCCACCTCGTTGCACCAATCAGCGTCAGCGTTGAGCACCAAACATGCCTTCTTCGGAAAATGATTGGCAAACACGAGCGTTGGGTTCATTTGCAAGAACCTCTTCTGAGAATCATGGGCGGCAAAGTCGATGACAATCCCGCCTCAGGTGATGGTTCTGACCATGAGTCAAAACGGGATAAAATCGCCAAGGAACTCGAGGTCATTCGAAACCGAAGAACCGGTGGCGCTGGAAACAAACTTCTCGCCAACAAAGAGAATTTCGTTTTGGTTGGCGGCATGTTGTATGCTGTGTTCTATGCAGTGATGATTTTCGCTATGTCATCTGGTGCACTCGGCGAGTCGACCGCTCTCGACCATGCAGCATCAAAGACATTCTTGGACATCGGTGGGGAATGTGAAGAGATCACAGACGAACCATGGATTCACATGTTTCCAAATGAAGAACAACACGCATTCTCACTCGCTGGTCACAACCTCCCTGATGGCTACGCTTCGTTGACCTACGCTGTTGAATCCCTTGACGAAGACACACCTGCCTGGACAGAAACAAACTCAACAGTGAAAAAGGTCCAGATGAAGGGTGACTCAGACACTGGCCGGTCGTATTACAAAGCCCCATACAACGAGTTCCCAGAGGGGCATTACGCCCTTACATTCTCGGTTGCGGTGCTCAATGAGTCCAACCTCACAAACGCAGTGGCCGTACCGGGAGGAGAAGAAATCTCCAAAACAATTGAATTCGAAATCTCAGTTTCAAAGCAGACCTTGGCCTTCCTTCCATTTGTCGATGATGAGGAAAAGCAGGAAATCCGAGTCACGGACACCGGTGCACGTTCATGCTGGAGCGTTCAAGATCTAGGTGATTGGGGCTACCTGTTGATTGGTGCGGAACTTGGTGGCGGTCGTGAAACAGCAATGCTCACCGGTGGATCTGCAGGAATTCCTGCATGGTGGATGGCCTTCACTTCGTTGTCCCTCTCAGCCATCACCCTGTTCGTTCTCTACCCGTTGATGTACAAGATTTACCATCAAGACAGCGATGACATCCTCTCCCGCACTCACATCAGCAGACTGGTCGAAGACATTGTCACCAAAACAGCCTCGAGGCTGAACATCAATGTTGATTGGGAGTTGTACAAACTTGAACCAAGGGAACTTTCGATTGACATCATGGTCCCCTACAAAAACACAGAATCAACCCTCTCAGACAGCAAAGATGTGCGCGCCGAAGTGCTGCGAGAGATTCTAGACGAATTTGCCTTGTTTAGAGTGTTCAAACCGGTTCAGTTGACGGTGCGCACCATTGGCCTCAATCAGGGCATTGACTTCGATTCAGGAGTTGGCATAGGGACATCTGCGGAAGAAGAAACCGCTGAAACTCAGAATTATTCCTCGTTCTTTTCAGAACTTCACACCCTCTCAAGGGTTGAAGATGAAGTTCGAGAGAGTTTGGAACTCTTCTTCGCCCGTCGAAGCGACCTTTCCATGGAAGGAGCCGTTGTCACAAGCGATGACCGAGTCATCTTCGTCTCGGTCATTTATCGCCCAACACAACGCTTTGCGTTCTTCAGATTCAAGAAAACGCGAGATGAAGTACAGACCGAATTGCATCGGTTTATTGCAAAGCGTAACGCTGACTTGCTCGGTTCTCAAGACCTCATCGTGAAAGGACGAAATCAAGTTTCAACCCTCGCAGATCGTTCTGGTGCTGGACGTGTCGAGCGGGCATCGAAGAGCGACGAGCGGATTGTTGCTGTTGCCAAACAAGATGGTCTTGGTGGCAAGATGATGCAAACCAAGTTGCTTGGAGACACCTTGTCGACCGTTGAATACATGGCAAATGAAAAGCGTGAAATGATCAACAAATGGGGCTTCTGGGGCTTGATTGTCTTCGTCTGGATTCCGTTCATGGCCTCTGGAGTCCTTGTTGGTGCAATGCTTGGATTGCTCTCGAGGATGAACTTCATGCGCGTGCTCTCAGCGACCTTTATCGGTGGGTCAATTGCATCAATTACATGGGCTTACACCGCTGAAGGCATTGTGAAATTCATGCACCAGTACAAACTTGAAGCAGTGATTCCGTTGATCATTATCGTCTTTGTTGGAGCTGCGATTCTCCACGTCCGTTCGACCAAGATGCGTCGCCAAACTGAACTGTTTGAAGACACCCTCTTGGACAATTTCCACGCCAACATTCAAGCAAAATACGGCGAACAACGGTGAGGGTTTGGATGCAAGCCATCACTGAGCAAGCGGCTAAAGAAGGCCATGTTGGAGACCACGCGAAGATTGGAATCGTGACCGTCAGTGACCGAGCCAGTCAAGGGGCGTATGTCGATGAAGGGGGTCCAGCGCTGTTGTCTTTTCTTGAACAAGCCATTGCTAGCCCATGTGAGGTGCACTACCGGTGCGTTCCAGATGAACAGGACGTCATCGCTTCAGCATTGATTGAATTGATCGACGGTATTGGTTGCAATGTTGTGGTGACCACTGGAGGTACAGGTCCTGCAGCCAGGGACGTGACTCCTGAAGCAACTGAAGGCGTGCTTGACCGTGTTCTACCCGGCTTCGGTGAGCAAATGCGTGCGATATCACTCAACTTTGTACCAACCGCAATCCTCTCAAGGCAACTTGGTGGAACCAGAGGGAACGCCCTTGTGTTCAACTTACCAGGCCGGCCAAAATCAATTCGTGAGACCATAGATGAAATTTGGAAGGCTGTTCCATATTGCGTGGATTTGCTCGGAGGACCGTACATCGATACTGTGGATGAGGTGTGCGATGCTTTCCGCCCTGCTTCAGCAAGGCGGAGATGAAAACGACACCATTTCCCATACGAGGGTTCATGGGGTGGACTCATTGACCAACGCTCATGAGCAATGAACACACAGGAAACCTCCTTATTTGCAACGCAACAATGATTCTACCTGATGAAACCATCATTGGTGATTTGAG
>QQSI01000001.1:5575-6363 GCA_003602645.1 Candidatus Poseidoniales archaeon
ATTGACGCAACTGGATTGCATCTCCTTCCCGGTGCCATTGACCCGCAAGTTCACTTCAGAGAACCGGGTCAACCAGAAAAAGAAGACCTCGGCAGTGGTTCTGCTGCCGCTGTCAGTGGAGGCATCACCTCGTTTTTGGACATGCCAAACAACAACCCTGCCATCACCGATTTGGCGGGCATGCAAATGAAGTTGGACAGCGCTGCTAACACTTGTGTCAACAATTTTGGATTCTTCATTGGTGCAACGCCAGACAACCTCCAAGACCTGCAAGAAGTGGTCGGAACGCCACAAGCGCCCAACTCAATCCCTGGGATTTGTGGAATCAAAATTTTCATGGGCTCTTCAACAGGCACATTGCTTGTCAACGAGCGTGAAGCCCTCAATCAAATCTTTTCATCAACGGGCGGCCTTATTGCCGTTCACGCTGAGGATGAAGCACGGTTGAATGAGCGCTACCCGACCTTCAAAGATCGCACTGACATGGCAGCACATGCAGAATGGCGTGACGATGTCACTGCTCTATTGGCGACTCAGCTCGCAGTCGAACTTGCTGAAACACACAACCATCGGCTCCACGTCCTCCACCTCACTTCTGGATTGGAAGCGGATTGGTTGGTAGGACGAACAACTCTCCCAAGTGAAGCGAAGGGTGGGGCCATCATCACCACCGAAACATTACCTCAACATTTGACTTTCACCGAGACTGATGTGGAAAGGGAAGGCGTTCGGTTGAAGATGAACCCTCCAATTCGTTATCAGGATGATTTGGACATTCTTTGGCGTCG
>QQSI01000001.1:6439-7199 GCA_003602645.1 Candidatus Poseidoniales archaeon
CCCGCAGCTCCAAGCGGTATGCCGGGCGTAGAGACATCCCTTCCAGTGATGTTGACACACGCAAGTCAAGGCAGATGCACCATCGAGGATGTCGTGCGCTGGATGTCGACCAACGTTGCTGATTGCTACAACATGGATGGAAAGGGCGAATTGCGCACTGGATACGATGGAGATCTTGTTCTCGTGGATATGGAGAACGGAGCGACGGTCGAAGATGAACATTCATGGACACGGGTTGGTTGGAATCCGTTCAGAGGAAGGAATCTCGTGGGTTGGCCAATGGTCACCGTCGTTGCTGGTGTTCCAGTGTTTGAACGGACCTCTGCGACTGGTCAAAAAGGTAAAATTTTGGTTAAACCAGGGGAAACTGGCCAGCCAATTCACATGTCGCCTTGGTGAGAATCCCACAATAAAGGGATTTTTTCGTAATTTCGGGATAATATAAAATATCAATACGAGAAATTCCTCTTTGAGGAATACCTATGGGTTGGATTGAAGAAAATATTGGAGAAGGCTATCAACAAGTGATTATCGGCGTACTGCTGTTCATTGTTGGTGCAGCGATGGGCTGGATGGAAGCGGCTGATAACGTGATGAGTGCAGCAGACGTCTACGTGCCGGCGTTGTTGATGCTCTCTGGTGCTATGGTGACCCTTTTGGGGATCTCTTTTGGCACCGGGCACGAGGACGATCGAACCAATGATTTGATGGATGCCATCAATGATTTGACCGCACGCATGGAAAACATGCTCGGCGTCGA
>QQSI01000001.1:7251-23110 GCA_003602645.1 Candidatus Poseidoniales archaeon
TAGCGCAGGAATGGCTCCGGACTTGGAGCAGATCCAGTTGCTGATTCAATCAATTCTGCTGGTGTCATTTTGCTGCCTTGAAGATGTATTTTAGGACCCAACCACTGCAAAAGAGAAGACCAATCCCCTGATTCTACGATTTGGTCGATGTCTCCAAGTTCATCCGCCATCGATTCAAGCAATTGTGCAGCGTAGAGGTTTCCAAGCGTATAGGTCGGGAAGTAACCAAACGCACCCATGGACCAGTGAATGTCCTGAAGACATCCTAACCGGTCGTTGGGAACATCAACGCCAAACCAAGACTTGAACATTGAATTCCATGCTGAGGGGAGGTCTTTTACCGCCAAATCTCCATTGAACAGTTGCTTTTCAATTTCATACCGCAACATGACATGGAGGTTGTAGGTCACTTCATCAGCTTCAACACGCACAAAACCAGTTGAGACATTGTTGGCGATGCGATTGAGCGTCTCTGCGTCCCACGATGGAGCGTCAGGGAAATGTTCGGTGAACCATGGAAGGGCCGCCTTCCAAAAAGCAGGAGTGCGTCCAATTTGATTTTCCCAAAAGCGACTTTGGGATTCATGAACGCCGAGGGAAACAGCGGCTCCACGAGGCGTATAGGCGTGTTCAGAGGCCAGTCCTTGTTCGTAGAGGGCGTGGCCAGTTTCATGCATGACTCCGTACAGGCAAGAAAAAGGCTCACTCAAGTCATAGCGAGTGGTAAATCGTGTGTCACCAGGCCATAGCCCTGCTGAAAACGGGTGGGTTGATGCATCCATGCGACCTGCTTGGAAATCAAAGCCCATGGCTTCTGAAACCTTTGTGCAGAATGCGGTTTGATCTTCGATGGGAAACTGGAGGTGTTCCGGCCATTCAGGGTCCGGATTGGATGCTTTAGCCGCCATGATCTTGTCAAGCAAGGGCACAAGCCTTTGGCGCAACCCCTCGAAAAGGGGGTCGTAATCAGCAACGGTCATGCCAACTTCAAACTCATCAAGGAGGGCATCATACGGGGTACCTTCGACTTCAAGATAGGCGATTTTCTCTTTTGTCATTGAAATCAACTTCTCCAAGTGAGGTTCGAACGCTGAGAACTCTGAATCCGCCCTGGCTTTTTGCCAAGCCATCATGGCTTCGGACTTGCTTCGAGCATAATCTGCGACAAATTGCTCCGGAAGTTTCACCGCTTTGTCATGTGCTCGTCGCATTTCTCGAACGTTCGCTTGCTGATCTTCATCGAGGGTGTCAAGCGTTGCTAGGTCGTCAATCATACGCCCAAGTTGCGGCGAAACAAGCCGCCCGTGTGCTTCTTTAGCGAGCCATGAAAGCATATCAGCCCGGGCTGCAGCCCCTTTCTCAGGCATGATGGTTTCCCGGTCCCAACCAAGGTGGCCTTGGAGTGCCTGAAGTCGGTGAATGTCTTTAACGGCAACAATGAACTCGTCGTAAGTGCTCATGGTTCCACCAACATCCCATGGGTCATGAACGCTCGCATCTGAAAACTTCCTGCGGTTGGTGAGCAGCCAAAGTGGAAAATCCTGCCACACCTTCAAGATACAGAGCGTGCTGGTCTTATCATGGCCAAGGGACGCTCTGAGAAGGAGGACTCTGAGGCCATGAATGAAGACCACGAAATTGAGCAAGCAGTTGCGGAACTCGAGGGCATTAGAGCGCCACGAAATATCAAAACGACAGCCTTGGAACTTCCAGAAATTGACGATAAAACTCCGTTTGAAGAACTTTCCAATGAAGAAGTTGCAAAACACCTGCAGCGAAGTGGGAAAATGGTCATCAACACCTGCATGGACATTCGAAGAGGCGAGAATGTGCTGATTGTGTGCGATCCTACGACCGGAGACATCGGCCAAGCATTGCATGAAGCTGCAAACGAACGCTCAGACCGTGTGCTGCTGATTGTTATGCCAAAAGCACGGCACCATGGAGAAGAACCTCCAACCCCTGTTGCGAACCTCATGCGTCAACAGCAGGTCGTGATTGCGCCCACACGTTACTCCCTCACCCACACCCGTGCTGTGCGTCAAGCGCTCAAGGATGGTGCGAGGGTAGCCACCATGCCTGGAATGACCAATGAAATGTTTAGCCGAGGCGGTATGTCTGCAGATTTCACTGAGGTCAAACGAAGAATTGGAGATCTGCAGCCACATTTGCGCAGGCGCCGGATCCTCAATGTCAAATCCGAACAAGGCACGGACGTGACCTTTGAAGTCAATTGGCGTGAATGGAAACTTGATGACAATGGAATCTGCAACCGGCCTCGAATGCTGACGAACCTCCCCGCAGGCAAGGCATTCATCATGCCAAGAGAAGGCACGATGAACGGGAAGGTTGTCATCGATGGCTCCTGGGAATCGAACCTCGTCGATGAACCGGTGACGTTGACGATTGAAGCAGGCATGGTTGTCGACGTGACAGGAGGCACCATCGCCGCATCGATTCGACAAGAATTTGGGGAGGCTGCCGGGCGTTTAAGGGCTAAAGATCGAGAGAATGTTTGGACTGTTGCTGAATTCGGTTTCGGAATGAATCCACAAGCACGCTTGTTCGGCAATGTGCTTGAAGACGAGAAAAGGCTTGGCACATGTTATTTCGCAGTCGGTGACAACACTGCACTCGGTGGCACGTCCTCTGTCGGAATTCACATCCCAGGTGTACTCAAGGAGCCAAGTTTGTGGTTTGATGACACCCATGTGCTTGACAAAGGCACGTTCCTCTTGGAACTCTGATCATTGAACGTTGTTTTGAGTTCCACAGATTGGGCAGAAGCGCCAATATGGATCAAGACCAATGCCACAGCCTCGGCACATCACACCGGAGCGGATGGTTGGTTGGACTGAAGGCATTGTTGGATGCGGTTGATTCCATTGATGGGTTGGTTGTTGGTTCCAACCTTGCTGTTGCTGTTGATTCCAGCCTTGTTGCGCCTGTTGCTGTTGTTGCTGCTGCTGATTCCAAGCTTGTTGCTGCTGCTCTTGGCTCCAACCTTGTCGTTGAGGTTGCTGTTGCTGAGGTTGCTGTTGCTGGGGCTGCTGTTGTTGCTGAGGCTGGTTCAGCGGTTTTCGAATGGGAGCCACAGGGCGAGGAAGCGATGATGTTTTCTCGGCTGCTGGAGAAGACATGAATTCCGACAACGACACGCTTCCATCGCCATCCGTGTCTGCTTCTGCGTGGAGTTGAGTGGCTTCTTCAAGCGTTGTGCCTGTGGCGACGGCTAATTCTTCAATGGAAAGTTGTTCACTTCCATCCGTGTCGGCGGCGATGAAATGTTCTGCTGCACTCGTGAATAATTCCTCTTCTGAAATTGGCATTTCAAGTGGTGAAAGGGGTTCTTCCACCGCCGCAACTGGTTCTGCTTCAGCCTCGACTGCAGGTTCCGGTTCTGGAACAGGAGGCTGTTCTGCAACTGGAGGTGGAGCCTCAACAGGTACTGGCATGACCTCTGGTTCGGGAGTCGGTATGGAAGGAGTGGGCGCAGAGGCGGCTTTCTGTTCCTCCTTCAAGCCGATATCAAACGCTCCTGCAAATGCATCTTGAGTGGCCTTTGCCACTTGCTTTTCATTGGTGGTGTCCACCTCAGGTTCGACAGAGGGTTCAACCATCACCGCAGGAAGTTCAACCTTCGATGGTGCCGGTTCTGAGGCCCCTGGCAAAGGCACAGCGGTCTCTTTTGGCAGAGGGACCGGTGATGGTTCAGGAACGGTTTTCGATGCTTTCGGTGCAGGCGTTGGAGCCGGTTTTGGTGCCGCAGGCTTAGGGACAGTGGCAACACTGGCCGAGGAAGCCTCTCCGCTAGCAAGCGTAGGAATTGGGAGAGCATGCCCCGCCACATCGAGAGCGGCCTCAAGCTCATCAGCAATGGAGAGTAAAGCCGCCTGGTTTCCTGCAGGGTCCGCTATAGCTGATTCAATGCCATGCAAGTAGCGGGTCACTTCGCCCTTTCCACCAGTTGCAAAGGCGATAGCCAGCAGTTTGAGAATTTTCATCGGATCTGCCAAAGCGGTAAGTTTTGCAAGGTCACCCTCAGCAAGGCCTGGGTTGTTGGTTGACGCCTCACCAGAAGAGTTGGCTAGCCCGAGATGTGAAAGTAATGGATCTGGCATGGTCATGATGCCGAGATGCCCTGCCACGAGGTAGTAAATTTCACCACCTTCGCATTGGATACGCTCACTTGCTGCGGTAAAATCGAACTCACCAGGAAGCAGAACAATGTCTGAGAGAACTTCAAAGAATTTCTCCATCGCTTCAACGCGGTCCATTGCCATGAGCGTATGGACCATGTCGGATGATTCAGTGATGCCGAAGTATGCAGCTGCATCGTCGACTTCAATGCCATCAGGCAAAGATTCCCCAGGCAATTCATCGACCATGATTCTACCGCCTATGGCCTGTCCATTTGTGCCTCGTTCTTGAGGATGATGCTCTCAATCATTGACTCATCGACTCCTTCCTAAGTCAAAAATGGCCCGTGATTGTGGGGCAGTCCACCCTGTCTCTTGCAACTGCATCATAATCGTCCGTTCAGCATCACCATCATCCAACGCAGTTCTGACCCAATCCGCTGCTGCTTCTCGGTCGTCAGCCTGCCAGTCTTCAAAAATGCTCAAATCGATTTTTAATCGCGCCTTGCGCACCTTTGCTGAACCATCATCTGGTTCCTCAGACGTGTCTATGGCGTCCACTTGGGTCACCTTGGTCGGTGCACTTCGACCACGCGGTGGGCCGGATGGTGCCCTCGATTGAGAGGGGCCGGCACCTGGAGCTCGCCCAGGTGGCCCTTTCTTTGGCCCGCCACTGTTTTTTGGAGCGCTTCCGGTCGGTCCGGTTCGTGTTGGTGTCGAGCGGGTTGGGCTGCGCTGAGGGGTGGTGCGAGTTGTGTTCAATGACGACATGAAGTCGTCCTCTTCCTCCCAATCATCATCCTCATCATCTTCGTCATCGTAGTCGAATTCGTCACCCCGAACCAACCGCAAAACGACGACGACAAGCACGGCAAGACCGATCAAGCCGCCAATTGTTGCAGCAGCGAGCATGACAGGTGACAAGCCAAACAGGCCAGCGGATGATTCATCACCGCTTGCGACCGGAAGTGGGCATCCGTCGCCATAACCTCCGTCTGCACCGGCGTATTCCTCGGGGCAGTTATCGAAGTAATCTGCGACGCCATCGGCGTCACCATCGCTTTGAGTTGGATCGCAACCAGAGGCATCAACGAAGGTCTTGTACGCTGGTTCTGTGTCTGGGCAAAGGTCTGGTTCTGTACCAGAAGCATTGTCACCATATCCATCTCTGTCACGATCTTCCCATTGAGTTGGGTTTCCGGCAAGGCCGACCGGTTCAAACAAATCACGGTAGCCGTCGCCATCGTCTAAGCACCCTAGGAAATCGATGTATGAAGTGCCGTTTTCGAGAGGGCAGTCGTCTGCGTTTGTGCCAGTAGGGTTGTCGCCATAGCCGTCGCCGTCTTGGTCAAACCATTGAGTTGCATCGCTTGGGAATGCGTCACCCGTTTGGTTTTCCCTAAGGCCGCTTGTTGAGTTCAAATCATAGGCATAAGCACCCTTGTATCCGTCACCATCGAGGTCTTGCTCCAAAGCAGTTTCATCGGTGCAACCCACAGCATCAACTGGGAAACCTTGCGGCGTTTGTGGACATTCATCATCAGCGTCAACAACGCCATCACCATCAGTGTCAATTTGATTGTCGGCGCAACCGTTTGCATCGACATCAGTTCCTACGGTGAACGGACACAAATCAACTGGGTCAAAGACGCCGTCACCGTCCGTATCGGTTTCGCGTTGAGTTTCGCTGCAACCAACCTCGTCCACAAGATCTTGATATTCAGTTTGAGAACACTGGTCCATGTCGTTCATGACGCCATCTTGATCATCATCGAGTTGATTCTCTGCACAACCAGCAGCATTCACTGGTAGACCCGGGTCGGTGTTTTCACAGGTATCTTCCTCATTCGATACGAAATCACCGTCGTCGTCGCTATCATCGATGAATCGGCAACCAATTCCGGTCTCTCCATTGGCTGGTACGGTTCCATTGAGCACACCAGCCACGGTGGGGCATTCATCAGCCTGGTATCCGTCAGGGTCATCGCCAAAACCATCACCGTCGAAGTCAATTGATTGTGTGGGTTCAAGCGGGAACGCATCAGTTGTGTCATCCCATCCATCGCCATCAGTGTCTGGACAGCCGCTGACTGGATTTGTCGAGTTCCCCCACGCCGTAGGGCAACCATCGAGAATTAAACCTCCGTTATACGCAACTGGATAATTACCCCTCGTCTGATTTCGTAGTTCAAACTCGTTGCATCCAAGATTGTCGATCTCTGCAGAAAGATTGCTATCACCACAATAATCCTGTGAGTTGATCACACCATCACCATCGTCATCTTGGGTTGCATTAGCCCAAAGGTCCGTCCATCGATCTGGGTATCCGTCAGAATCATTATCCTCTGCAGCGGCATAATTGTGAGGGAAGAAATCCGGGTTTGTCGCACCTGGGGTTGCGTTGTCACCGTAGCCATCGCCATCCGAATCTGCCCATTGTGTTGGATCTGTTGGCCATCTATCGGCACCCATCGTGCTGTTCCATTCGAGGAACTCACCTATGTTTGAGGGGTCAGACGAACCGTCGTTATCGGTGTCCAAACAGCCGTTGCGGTCTCGCCACGACGCACCCCAATCCCAAGGGCAGGCGTCTCCAGTGATTGTGTCAGTATCATTGTCACCCCAACCATCGCCGTCAAAATCTGCGTATTGAGAGGGATTGAACGGGAACAAATCACCAATGTTGTTGTTTGGATCAAGTGCCGTACCACAACAGTCTGGGCCGGAATTGTCCCCATAGCCATCGCCATCCGAATCTTTCGCTTGCTTCCAATTGAGCAGGAATTCGTCGCCGTCGAAGTAGATTGCATCGTTGTCTGCCCAGCCATCTTGATCATAGTCCTGACAGCCGAGGCGCCCAAGCCAAGAACTACCCGCGTCGCTTTGACAACCATCAATGGTGTCCGCATAGCCATCAAGATCGTAATCTGCGCAACCACGGGTGTAGTACGCGGAGGTGCCTGATGAATTCGGGCATGCATCACCCATTGGTCCATTTGGATTATCACCGTAGTTGTCCCCATCGCTGTCCGACCATTGATTACCGAGCAAGTGCAAGTCATCAACCAAATCAAAGATCAAATCTCTGTCGCTGTCTTTGTACAAGCGCAGAACGCCGACATCATCGAGGTTGTCATCCCACAAAGAGAGGTGAATGGTTCCATTACCATCCAGTTCGGCGCCGGTTTGACTGCCTGCGGCGAGGTAGCCGAAAGCAAGGCTTGACCAAGTGCTGTTGTGATGCGATGCTTCTTTTGAGATGGAGTTCCATGTCAATTCGTTGCCCATTCCTGTGCTGGTGAGCATCACATAGTGGTCGTCGAGGACGATGAGGTCCCATGCGCCCTCAAGATTCGATTCAGGTTGAGAACCGAAGGCTGACCATAATGTGTCGTTGGTCCTCGAATACAACGAGGCTGTTGCAGCATCGCTTCGAACGGCAAGCATTGGTGATTGACCACCAACCAAATCCAGATTGTATTGATTCAAACCACCTGAAGGTTGGGCCAGTGTAGCGCTTGTCCAATTTGTCGCATTTGGTGCTAATTCATGGACACTAAGTCCCCCTGTGGAGGTCAGAACAGCTGCCATGATGGTGCCGTCATTTCCAATTGCTAATCTGAGGTCGGAGGAAAGGTCGGTCAGGCCGGTGATGTTGTGGACCATCACATCCGTTTCATTCATGACCCAGAGGGAAAGGTTGGAAGTGATTCCATCGTCCATCACCAAAAGTACGCCTAAAGATCCATCCGCAAGGTATGCTGCGGCTTGTTGCTCGGATACAACGCTTCCAGTTGTGGAAAAACCCTCGATGGTCCACGTTGAGTCGCCTGCAGGCTGGCGAGCCAATTCAAGTTCATCATTGGCAGCATCTCGGTAGATCACGACCGTCTCGTTGTTTTGTGATTCGAGACCTTGTGTCATCATCGAGACCGGCCCGTCGAGCGAAATGGAGGAGCGGATCATGGTAGTCGTCCATCCACTTTCAGATTCAATGGAGGCAAAGAGTTGACTGGTTCCAATCGAGCCGTAGGCAAGGCGTTGTTGACCTAGTGCATCGAGTCCGGAGCCAAGGTGCTCGCCAAATTGCCCTGTTGTGACAAGGGATTGTTGGACCGCAGTGTGGCCGACAATGGAGCGATGAATCAATCCATCAACGGCGTTTGCTTCGACAAGAATCGGTCTTCCGGATTCGGTGGTGGTGAATGCATATCTTTGGGATTGATTGCTGCTTGGAATCACCGTTGTGTCCATCCAAAACCCTGTTGGAGTCGTGTCATCCACATGCTCGATGAAGTGCGAAGCGTTGTTTTCAAAGGTCAGGAACATGCTGGTTTCACCTCGCGCTGAAGTGCTCAAATCAAGTTGCGTCAAGTCTCCGCTGTATGAGAAGGAAGAAGAATCCCAGTCCCGTTCTGAGTGTATTTGGTAGGCAAGGGTGTAGGGTGAAGAGGATACATCTCGACTGCTCAACACAATTTCACTCAGTCCATCCCCGTCAAGGTCACCCATGCTTGCTGCCAGAAGACCAATCTCTTCCCCTGGTTGACCTGTGGCCAAAAGTTCCCAGTCAGCGCGCAGGCCTATCATTGAACCGAGGATCAATTCGACCTTACCGCTGGTGCCCGCTGCCTGCATCATCAAGACGTCATCATAGCCATCTTCATTGACATCGCCTGCCGGGACAATCGTTCTACCAAGCACTGCGTTTGGTACACCAGGTGCTAAAGTGTAATTTGGAACCGAAGAACTGACGCCTTCAGTCGAACCGTAATAAGCCCAAATTTTCCCTGTTCGGAATCCCGTGCCATTGAACGGTTCTGAGAACATGAAATCATCAAAGCCGTCTGCGTTGACATCACCAACGTAATTTAGTGAAGAAGCGAACAGTTTTCCTTGAATCGAGGTAATGATGCTTTGATCGTTGGTTCCGTTGTATCCGTTGAGACCTCCAAAGAAGATTTCAACAGATCCGTAACCTTGAGGGCTGTCGAAATCACCTGTGTTGGCAACAAGCAAATCGCTCATACCATCCCCGTTCAAGTCACCGTTTGCGGCTAAATTTTGGCCAAACATCGGCCCTTCTTTGGTTTGAGTAATGTTTCGAAGATGAACCATCGCCGACTCATCGCCTTTGAAAATCAGCAGTTTTCCATGTATGGTTTTGCTTTGCGTGATCTCCTCAGTGTAGCCACGGGCCTGGACAATAAGGTCGGCCATTGAATCGCCGTTCATTGATTCAGAAGTTGAGAGCAACCATCCCAGTTGTTCACCTTCTTCTCCGCTAAAGTTCCACCATGAGTTTGTTTCAATTCCGCTTGAATTCCCCAAGAACACTTCGACCATTCCGGTAGCATTGGCCAAATCGCTGCTGGTTTCATTCCAACCAGGCGATCCAATGGCAAGGTCACCAATTCCATCGCCGTTGAAGTCACCAGCTGCCAAACCCATACCAAACCAACCATCTGCAGTATCCCCATTGAATGTCAGGTTGCTCGTTGCCCCAACACCGGTTGTGGAACCGTAACGGACCATGACTCGGCCGCTGTTGGTAGCGTTCCCGTCATGATCAGGCTCTGCGATGATGAGGTCATCAAAGCCGTCTCCATTGAGGTCAGCCATCACCATTGAACCCTCGAGTGCGTCTTGGGCACCGAGGATTGTTGTTGATGGCGTTGGGTTGATCCTTCCTGTGTCTTGACCTGAGAGGCTACGCAAGAGTTGCAGAGTAATGTTGCTGTCCTGGCCGACCACGGTCACGATTTGCTCCAATGCATTTGCGTCCAACCCCATTCCAATGTGTGATTTTAGATTTGCATCCCGGAGCAACACTCGATGGTCGTACTCTGAACCATCCACACGAATCAGTCGAATTTCACCCGCCTCAGGTGCGGCATAAGCGATATGGGCGACCTCATGTTCGTCGATGGCAAGTTCGATGTCTTGTCCGATTGGGCCAGCATCAAGAAGAGCATGTGACCATCGTGTTCCGCTGTAATTGAGTTGCCATAAAGAGCCATTTCCGTCTCGGAACACGCCCCATTCGATTTCGTTTTGGCGCAAATCCAGCCTGAAATCTGTCGGGTTCACGTCTTCCACAATGGTCCTTGTGAGCCAAGTGGTCTCGAAGTACACTTGGCCTGCATAGGCTACACGGGCGACCTTGATGTCAGCCCCATCGGCGTACATGATGTACGGTCGACCATTTTCGCTGATCGCAAGAGCACAATCAACCAGTGTCTCTTCTGTGCTTGGAGCCACGGTATCCACCACTGCATCGTACCACGATCCGGTGTACGTTTGGCTAGCATAGTGAATTTCACCTTCGAGGGTACTCCAGCAGAAATCCATTTTCTCCCGACCAGTCAACACCATATCTGGTGTTCCAGGGGTGATGTTCTCAAACTGGTGCAGCACTGCTTCATTCCAAAGGTTCAGCCCTGATTCCTCACGAACTTCACCTTGGTCTAGGCCGTCAAAGGAGATGATGCTGCCAGCAAAGTCATGACCAAAGCCGTTTGAAAACGGCACATGGGCGCTTGTTGGCATAATTTCCCTGTCTTCTTCAAGCACGCTCACATCCGGTGCGTTCGCCACCAAGGGCGCCATGGATTGAATCAAAAAAAGAACGGTGAGCGCAAGCGCAAGTGTAGGGAAAGATACGCTGCGCTCAACGGCCATGGAGCCTTGACACCCGCCCTCCTTGAAAACGCTTGTCGAAAAAAGCCCATGATGACCCCCGTAGGGGGTCAGGTGGACGCCTGCCACCTCGGTGGCAAATTCTCCAAGGGAGAACTTGACAAATGAACGCGCTTTGCTCAGTCCATGGCCGAATTAAACTGGCTCATTTGTGCCAATGGAGCATGGCCAATTGAATCGGTATGGAAACGCCTTGTCGACCAAGCTGATCTCGTCATAGCATGCGATGGAGCCCTTGACCAGTGCTTGGAACGAGGGGTGCAACCGCACAGGGTGATTGGCGACATGGACAGCATAGACCTTGGGCGATGTTCTGAATTCGGCAAGGCCATCGAATGGATTGAAATCAAAAACCAAGAAAACAGCGATTTGTCAAAGGCACTCCATCACGCAGCCCAAAACGCAAGTAAATCGATCGATGTCATTGGCATTGAAGGTGGAGAACTTGGCCACCAAATCGCAGCCTACTTTGCCTTGTTGGAGGCACCCGAAAATACGACGCTACACATCGGCACTTCTAAGATTAAATGTGTCAAAAACAAGTCACTTGTCTTAGACTCTATAGAAATTGGAAGCCGTGTTTCTCTGTTCGCTTTTGAGCCCTCGATAGGCGTCACCTTGAGGGGGTGTTCGTGGATCTTGGACAATGAAGAATTCAAGCCTGGAACACGAGGGTTGAACAATCGCGCTGTTGCCTCAACCATCCAATTGGAGGTCACTCAAGGAGCAGTTCTCATCTGCATCGAAACTCCTTGATTAAGCGAATAGGCTGAGAGCATCACCTCACTGTGGGCCTTTAGGAAGGTAGTCCCGAAGCATTTCAGAGTAGGAACCTTGACCATCCCACTTGAGGGCAATTTCATCCACTCGACCTTGCTCAAGCGTTTGTTCAAAGCCACCCCAATCCTCGATTAGGCCAAGGTTGTAAGCTGCACGGGGCGTGTAGCCCGGGAAAAAATTCCTCCATGTAAATGGCACTCGTCCTGGGGTAATACGGTTCACCATGCTCACGATGGATGTATTGCACGTGGTCAAAAGTGAATGGTACCACTCTCCTTTTTCTGCTAGGGAGTTTGCTTTGTTGGTCAGTGCCAGCAGCAAGGCTTTCTCTTTTCCTGGTGGAGTGATGCCGCGGAAGAGGTAGTCCTTGTGGCCGCGTGCATTGGTTCGCAGTGCCAATACATCGTGTTCGAACCCAACCAAGAGATAGAGTTCAAAATGGCGCCATAATCCAGTCCAAGGGTGATAGCGTTGCCCCTTCCTTCGCCGAGCTTCAAACGAAAAGGAAAGGCAAGTACCATCATTGAATTCGAAGGTGAGGAAGGTGTGGGCCAGTCCGTGAATGCTGTGAAAGTGGTCAACGACAAACCAGACGTCCTTGATTTCGTCAGCATCAACCTCGAGCGTGTCCTGCCAGGCTTCGTCACGGTCGCGTGTGGTGCGCCAAAAAAAATCCCTGACGTTTGTGTAGCGAATGGTGCTCCCAGTTATTTCAGCGGTGGTCGTCAATGCACAATCGGAATTCCAATCAGCTTCCAATTGAGGCTTGCGCGGTCGAACCCTCACCAGCCAAATGAGCGCTAAAAGTGTGATAAGGGCAAGGAGAGATCCCCCAATTACAGCAATCGGGGGCAATGATTCAAGCAAAATATCACCATGAGTGCCAGATTCGGAGTTCTGGATCCCACCAATCCATGCTTCCATCCGGATGTTGGCGCCAAAGGGTTCCACCGTCGTCGGTTGTGGTCGGCAACCCTTCAGGATCGGGTGATCCATCTGGGAGAATTGTCGGGGTTGGGCCAAGTGAGCGAAGACCTTGATACTCCTCCTCATCCTTGACCCGGACGAGCATGAAGAACACGATGAAGGCGACAATGAGTCCGAGGGCTCCGATTGAATACCACCCGACCGATTCTGTATCGGTATCGTCACCAAACGATTGGCTTGGTAGGGCCTCGGATTCTTCTTGGGTCAAGTTTTCTCCTGGTTGACGAACCAGATTCAATCCGTGAATTGTTCGAATTTGTTCGTTGTTGATCACTTCGAGGCTGACAAGATGCACACCCGCAGGAAGGACAGAACAATCGTAAGTGTTGCTTTCAGTGCCCGGCAGTTGTTGGCCTTGAACGGACCAGATCTTGTCAAAAGAGGAAAAATCAACACCTGCCATGTTCGGAATCATGGTGATTAGGCACGCCTCATCAGTGGAATTTCCATTGCCCTTGACATCGAAGGAAAAGGCAGGGGCTGGGCGGTTGTTGATGGTGAGGTTTAACCAAGATTCAGCGGTTTGGCCGAGATCGTTACGGTAGGCTTCCTTGAGCGTATACTCACCCGCTGGCCAATCAGAACAATTGAGTGATGTTTGGTTGTCGAGCACTGTGAATGGTGCTCCTGAGAACGTTCTAACACCAGCGGCTGAATACCGTGGACCGGTTTGGTCTGCAAAGATTCGCTCAATGGTGCATTGATCCCCCGTTTCAATCCAGCTAGGTGCTTCAAGATCGAGCGTGATTTCGGGTGTTTTCAAAGCAGGTTGGAGCACGTAGGTTGGCAACTGAATGGTGGTGATGATTTCACCGTCTTGGTTGACCAGTTCAAGGCGAAGAGCGTGTTCGCCTTTGGCCCAAGCATCATAGACGATGCTCGCGTTGGATTGTCCCGAAAAGGACATGGTTTGGGAATCGTGAACTTCTCGGTCTTTGTGCACACCATACAACCGAAGTTCGATGTTGGTGAATTCCTTTGTTGTGTTCATGATCACCACCACTCGAATAGCGTCTGGTTCTCCATCTTGATTCAGATCCAGTGTGTCATTGCGCAAGGCGATTAAATTGAGACCCTCTGCTTCTAAGGCCTCGTCCACTGCAGTTTCTTCAGCGCTTGCAGCCCCCGTGAATCCAACAGGAGCTGCCATGCTCAAGCAGAACACGAGCATCAATGCAATGCCTCGACCACGCTCACTAAGCACCTTCATTCACCTCCTCGGCGACTGGCATTGGAACTGGAAGCGGAGGTAAATCCTGCAATGGAATCATCCCGTCTTGAGCCAGAGGTTGACCCATTTCTTCAAGCGATCGTGATTGTTTTTCTTCGAACAATGCATCTTCGAGGTCGGCATCATCTCGACCAGAACGAACAATGAGGGCTGCTGCTGCTCCGGCGATGAAGCCAAGTCCAATCACGAGGTAGGTCAGCCACGAGGCTTCAGGGCTTTCACCAAGAATTGCAACGGCTGCTGCAAATTCGCCATACTCGTTTGACCAACCATCGTTGTTCGAATCCACACATCCCTGGAGGTCCCTTGTGGATGTGCCTGCCTGTTCTGGACAATCATCTCTGAAGGCACCCAATGGTACATCTCCAAATCCGTCACCATCGAGGTCTCGCCATTGCAGAGCTTCAGTTGGGAAGGCATCTGCGGGGCCCGCAGGGTGGGCCTCCCAAGAGGAGGTTGGGTCAGACCAACCATCGCCATCAGTGTCTCGGCATCCTAACCTGTCAAGCATTGAGGTGCCCCGGGTTTCGGGGCAAGCATCGCCTTGGTTTCCATCTTCGTTGTCCCCGTATCCATCACCATCGGAATCTCGCCATTGGGTTGGTTCGTGAATAAAGGCGTCACCGAGGTCCGACCAGCCATCACCATCGGTGTCAGCACAGCCCCAGCGGTCGCCTCCCGAAGAAGGTCCGACAGATGTTCCTGCTTGGTCTGGGCACACATCTGCGGTGGTTCCACGCGGATTATCTCCACGGCCATCACCATCGAGATCATGCCATTGTGAGGGGTCCATTGGCCAAGCGTCGCCCCGGCCACCCGGACTGGCAAGCCAAGCGCTTGTTGGATCCGACCATCCGTCTTGGTCACTGTCCGGACAGCCCCATCGATCGAAGGTCGAGGACCCTTCTGTGGTTCGGCAACCATCCCCACGGTAGGCGTCTCGAAGCGTTTGTCCGTCAAAATACTCGATGTTGTCTCCATAGCCATCATCATCGGTGTCGTACCACTGGCTTTCATCCTCAGGGAAGGCGTCTGCAAACCCTGCAGGGTGGGAAATCCAATCGTTGGTTGGATTGGAGTAACCATCCATATCGGTGTCTCTGCAGCCGAGTCGATCGATGTAAGATATCCAACCTGATTCAACCTCTTCAGGCGATGAAAAGACGCACACATCTCCTTCGTATCCCTCAAGATTGTCACCAAACCCATCGCCATCCGTATCTCGGTATTGAGACGGAACGAATGGGAAATCGTCAACCTGTGAGGCTCCGTACGTTTGATTGTCGCCCCAGCCGTCTTCATCGGTATCAAGCCATTGCGTTGGGTTGTCTGGGAAATCATCGATGAGGTTCGCTCCTTCGCTCTGATTGTCGCCCCAGCCGTCATGATCACGGTCGCGCCATTGGGAATCTTCGAATGGGAACGCATCTGAACCGTTGGCCACTGTCCAATTCACATCACCGTCTGAATAAGAGTCACCATCCGAATCAGTGCAACCGTAACGGTCACTGCTTGATGTTCCGGTGATGAACGGGCAGGCATCCGGCGTTGAGGCGTTGAAAAGATAAGAGCCAATGCCCCAACCAAGACGTGTTGTGTTCCACGATTCTTCCGCCCAATTGTCGCCATATCCATCTGCATCGGTGTCGTTCCATTGGGTTTCATCCATTGGGAATGCGTCGCCCAGGCCAATCGGGTGGGCAAACCAAGCGGTTACACCGTCAAGGCCACCCGGGTCATCATCCGAATAGCCGTCACCGTCCGAGTCGAGGCAACCAAAGCGGTCCATGGTGGAATATCCGCGACGGAATGGACAATGATCGCCTTCGAAGCCGTCCAGATTATCACCGTAGTTATCGTTGTCACTGTCGAGCCATTGAGTCGGTTCAAGATAGAACGCATCGGCACCATTTTGTGCAAGCCAACCCGTTTCAGGGTCCGACCAACCGTCACCATCTGTGTCAATACAACCGTTTCGATCGTTGGTGGATGAGCCTACGACATCATCGCAATCGTCATCGAT
>QQSI01000001.1:23210-35025 GCA_003602645.1 Candidatus Poseidoniales archaeon
GATTCCAATGGAATCAAGCCTTGACCTTCGTAGTATGAAGGGTAGACGACTAAATCCGCAGACCGGAAATGTTGTGCTAAGTCATCAAAAGACATGCTGCTCCGAATAAATAAAGCATGTTCCACGCCTAATTTTCGGGCATTTTTGAGAAGACTCTTCTTCATGTGGCCCCTTCCCACAACGACAAGTCGAGCGCCAGGATGACTCTCTAGAATCTTGGGTAATGCCCTGATTAAGGTCATGTAACCCTTTCGAGCAACTAATCTTCCGACCGCCAAAATCATTGGAGTTTTGGTTTCAGGCATATAACTCAAAGCTAATTCATCGTCACAGTCGTAATTTTTACGTAATGCCTCATGACTCAATTGTTCTTCTTCATCGTCTTGATTTGGTGGCCTGAACACCTTATGATCGCAGCCCCACAGCACGACTTCACATCTGAAATCATTCGATGGTTCATACCAATTTTCAAACTCTGAAAGCGTCGATTTGGAATTAGCAACACAAACGCTTGATTCGAGTATTCCTGCTCTTTCATACTTCGAATAATACTTCCCAGTCAGCCTTATGGCGAGGTCGTTTGGGTTTCTCCAAGTAGCGGACTCTTTCGCCTTAGCTGCCCGGATGACACCTTGCTTCTCCCCCAACCATGAGCCATGAAGTGATGAGCACACTGGTGCAATATGATCTTCCATATACCTCAGTTCCTTTCGAGTAAACGATGCCAAAGGAAGATGAACATGTATGGCATCAACCGGCTCTCGGCTGTGGAGATGCTTGAGAGCGAGCAAGGCATGCTTTCCATAGGAACGGGTGAACGCCATCGGGGCTTTCAACCAAGGCACTTCAATCACCGAAACGCCTTGTTGAGATGGAGCCCTATCTTTGTGTGTTCGAGTGATGATGCTCACCCGGTGCCCACGAGCAGCGAGGTGACCTGCAAGATGGAACACAACAGAGCCAATACCACCCCATCGAGGGGGGTATTCACCGGACACCATGGCGATGTGCATAACGCAACGAAACTGTGCTTCGGTTTCAATGTCACCGTATTGAAGACCCATAAGAATCAAATTCTCGTTCCAATGCTTTCAAGGGGGTTGTGATGGTCGCACAAACCATGGGCGAAAAACTCCCTGTCACCGTTACGGTGATTCTTCCAACTCGAAATGAAGAGGAGGCCTTGGGTCTAACCATCGACGCAATCCCTCGTGGATGGTGCAAAGACCTCGAAATTATGATCGTCGATGGAAACTCCAGCGACCGCACCCGTGAGATTGGATTGGAAAAGAAAATCCGCGTCCATCTTGAAGACCGCAAAGGGTACGGACGAGCCTATCGGACAGGTTTTGATGTGGCCAAGAACGACATCATCGTCACCATGGATGCAGATTGCACCTACCCAGCAGAACTCGTCCCTACGTTGGTCAAGCGCTTGCTTGACGACGACCTTGATTTCATCACTTGTGACCGGCTTTCACTTGCTGAAGAAGGTTCTATGCCCGGCATTCACGGCTTTGGAAACTGGGCGCTTTCATTCACCGCCCGCTTGCTGTTTGGTTACGGAATCAAAGATTCTCAATCGGGCATGTGGGTGTTCAGGAAGTCGATTTTCGACAATGAAGCAATGCGTCCAACCAACGACGGTATGCCCCTCTCTGAAGAGATGAAGATTCTAGCGCGTCGGGTGCTAGGAAAGGACAAGGCCGTTGAAATTTCAGTGCCATATAGACCTCGGGTTGGTGAAGCAGAGATTCACACATGGGGCGACGGTTGGAAGAATTTCAAATTCCTCTTCGCTCGACGAGTTGGCCTCCATCGAACGCGCACTCCATGGGGTGGTCGTGATTCGAACCCAGATTCGATCAATGGCGACCTTCCTGAGCAAGCTTGAGTTGATTGCTCATGACCATCTGGCATCAACGCTGGTCCAACCAACAGATTGGGTTTCACCGGTCCGTCGTCAATGACCTGCTGGAAAAACACTGGCCAACCCTCAACGCACAACAGGGTGGTAACGTCCTTGTGCCCTTGTGTGGGAAAAGCGTCGATATGCATTGGCTTGCACAGCGAGGACACGATGTCATTGGTGTGGAATTGGTCATGCAGGCCGTCGAGGCTTTTTTTGAAGAGGCGGGCAGCCCCCCAACAATTGAATCAGTTGATCAATTTAAACGGTTGAATTCAGGACCAAACACCATCATTTGTGGAGACTTTTTTTCGCTTCCAGCGTCTTTGGCCACGTGCACTTCATGGTACGATCGTGCAGCGCTGGTCGCTCTTCCATCCTCAGTTCGAGCAGCCTATGTTGAGCAAATACGAACCCTATGCCAACCGGGTTCTGTGGGGCTGATGATCACTTTTTCTTATCCACAAGAGCAGATGCAAGGACCACCGTTTTCCCTACCTAATGAAGAGGTTGAGCAATTGTTTTCATCCGGTTTTGACATCGAACTGCTCGAGCAACTGGAGCTTGAGGATGAGAAAGACCGAGGCCTTTCAAACGTCTCTTCATCCGTATACAAACTGACGCGACGGTGAACAAGACGCACGTTTTGACCCGTCATACGTTGTCCCAATCGAGATCTGCGCCAGTCAGTGGCTTTGGCTCTTCAGCGCTGCCATCTTGTTCTGCTTCAACCTCCGAAGCACCGTCGACAGCTCCCCCTTCAAGCGGTGTAGAATCCTCTAATTTGACAACTTCCTTGACCGAGCCGAAAGCATCCCAGGATTCAATGAGATCCAATTCGGCTAGGCGAGTCTTGCGCCGTTGGAGCACGACTGCACCAGCTGTAAGAGCGACAATGAAAGCCACAACAGCCCCGATGAGAAGCAATGGTCGGTTATCGGTTGGGGGTTCTTCGATGGTCAGCGTCACACTGAGCACCTCGACGTTGGCATTGTCACCGAAACCATCCGTTGCAATGACCTTGAGGTTCGGTCGGCCCGCACCTTCAGCAAGCACCTCAATGCTCGCAGTCCAAACGCCGTCACCGTCAGTGTCAGTGAGGTTCGTCTCCCAAACTTGAACACCGTGTTTCAACGTCATCCGCACATCTTTGGTCGTTCCGTCTAAATCTTCCATAGCGACCGATACGCTGAATGTGGTCAATTCTCCTGCGGTGAAGGAGGTTGGCGAATAGACCAAGTTAGTCAGGCGCGGCAGGCTTGATTGCACAGTGACATTGGCAAAGCGTTCATCATCACCGCCTCTGCTGTCCCGGATGTACAGCGATAGTTTTTGTTCACCTGGAGCGAGATAGACTTGATCAATGCTCATCGTTGAAAGCACTGTGTAGGTTCCATCCGGCGCCCACAGCCTCCATTCTCTCGCCACCATGTCGTCGTCTGCATCGGTCGATTCTTCACTCAGTAATACCGGTTGACCTGCTTCGATTGAGTCCCTATTGGTTGGTGTGACCATGACCGCAACGGGGTCCGATTGACCCACAGTGATGGTAATGAATGTGCTAGAGGACAAACCTGTTTCATCTTCGAGTGTAATTTCAATGGTGTGGATTCCAGCGTTTAGATTGCTGATGTGGGTTTGACCGGGGTTAGCAGCATCCAGAAGTGGTTCTGTAAGTAAATCACTGCGCACGGTGAGTGTGAAATTGTCGCCATCGAAATCAACGGATTGAACAGCGTTCCAGAAAATAGGGTCTGAAGAGCGGAAGATCTCACCATCAATCGGCGAAACGAGGTCCAACATTGGTGCTGAGGCAGACACTTCAACAGTTCTTGAAATCACAACTGGTTCGTTGATCCCATCGTCCAAACTAAGCGAAATGAGGTGTGTGCCTGCGGAAAGACGGCCATCAAAAATCAACCAGTCTTCACCTTCCGGAGACAGGCGTCCATCGAGGTCACTCGACCAAACGACGACTAGGTACTCCGAGCCAGCGAACGGTTGGCGTTCGGCACAGTGCCATGAGCCATTGATTGGGAAGGTTGAGCAGGCCGCATCGAAGTCACCCGACCCGTTGGCAGAGAACCAAATGGTCTCAGAAGAGGTGTATGTTTGTGTATCGAGAGGGGTTTCGATGCTGGCTTTGGGCAACGAATTGGTCACGGTCAAAAGCACGGATGTGGTGCGAGTTGAGTTGATGTGTTCGGGGCGATCATCGACCACTCGCATCTCGATGGAGTGAACGCCTCGCGAAAGGTATCCTTCCCAATACGTGGCGTTCGCTTCGTTCGACCAAGCGAGTTGTCCATCCAAACTCGACCACCATTCAACCTCGAGGGTGTCCCCCTCGGGATCGACGGTTGCTGTTCCGTCGAGCACCACAAGGCTTTCACTGCTGTTTTCTGCCCGATGGACTTCAAATTCAGGTTCTGGGACCTCATTGTACAGTTCAACAGGAATTCGATACTCAGAGGGAGGGTTGATGTTGTCAAAGGCGTAAACCACAACCTCAAACGTTGAGGGAACGCTTTCATCCATCGTGAGATTCATCCACAACTCGTTTGGGCACGTGGTGGCTTCGACCTCAGAGAAAATGTAAGAGCGTTCGAGCCAACACACCAGAGGATCGTTCTCAAGATCATAGGTGCCTGAAATGTTGAACACGACATGTTGTGTTCGTGGAATAATCAATTCTGACCAAGGTGAGAGGGCTGGTTCCACATCGAGCACGATGATTGGTGCTTGGTTGATCAGTTCGATCGTCCTCTGCTCAGCAACGCAGTGCGCGGCATCATCGCAAACGCTCAATGTGATCGTATGAATGCCATCGGAGAGTTCACAGGACCAATTGTCGTTGACGTTGGCCGTAAAGGGGACACCATCAGCTGGGCTGTTTGGGCCATCCCAACTCACGAGGCATGAATCTTCGATGATGCCATCGAGGTCACTGGTCCAAGCCCAAACAAGAGCATCGTTGTCCAAATCCCAAGAGTGAGAGGCGTTGAACAAAACGGCGCCTTGAGAAGGATAGATCATGGCGTCCATCGGTGTGTCCCAAATGACGAACGGCGGTTGATTCTCCAGTGGAAGAACGCAATTGATGAAACGGTCCTGGTCAAGGACAGCGTTGGTGGTGTTCGAAACGCTGTCGTAGCCACAGTCAATCTCGACCGTGTTGTGGCTCGATGCACCAGTGCTGGTCCAGCGTTGGCCAACGAAATTTGGTAAGTCAACATAACCAAGATCGTTGGTCGTTTCCTGTAAAGAAGGTTCAAACGCGGTGAAGTTGGCGTTGATATTGGCGTTTGGTATGCCGTTGTTTACCGTGTTCACAACCCAAACTGTGATGTCCCAGGCTACATCGATGTGAGCACCGGATGCGATGGTCGCGAGGCTGAGGTCAACTCCCGATGGTTGATGCAAATGCAAGGTTGAGGTGCTGTCGAGTTGCAGAGCATGATTTCCGGTGGCATCGGTGAGCGAAGACCAGTTGACTTGGCTGTTTTGCAAAAGAATGGTACCTGAGCACTCTGCGGAGAACGTGTTACCGTACCCTGAAAGAGCGATGTGGTCGATGAGGGTTAGGCAGGTGTTAGCACCAGATAACTCAGTTCTGCTGAGGCTGGAAGGATAGTTTCCGTTGTTGTCCGCATTCCATTCGATGCCGCTATGATTTCCTGAAAGGACGATAGAATCGATATCTGCAGCAGCATGGTCGAGCGAAATTGCAGGAACCCCTGGGCCCTCATGGGTGATGTCTGCCCCATGAATGTGAACGCGCCCACCTTGTTGGCCGAGCGTCAGTCCTTCGTTGTCAACGATGAGCGGCGACATGGTGGGGTTGTTGTCGAACAAGGTGAGGTCGTGCATCCAAAGGTCGACTGAATTCAAAGCATAGACGCCTGGTCCACTTGATCCAGTGACGGTGCAGTTCCAACAGGCCACGTCGCCAGACGATGTTTCAATGTCGTTTGATTTTTCATAGTAAAGACCTGCTTGGTCGCCGATTGATGCAGTTGCTGGATCTGCGCCGTTATCTGTGGCGCTTAGGTTTTCGAACGTCACGTACCTTGAGTCATACACGTGGGCACCCGATTCACCATTCGAGTCAAGGTTCATCCCGTCCACAATCACGGTTGCTTTGTCGATAAAGAGGCCATCCTTTGTGTTGTTATGGAGGTGCCAGTCAGAACCTTGCATGGCTCCGCCAGAGGTTGATGCAACGCCTGGTCCGACTGAACCTGAAACGGTTAATCCGTCAAAATGAGGTGCGAAAAAGGAAGAACGAACCGCCACGCCCGCTTCGTGTGGGCCCTCTCCGGGATCTCCTGAATCAAGGACGGTAAGGTTACGGAATGTCGTTGAACTGTCGACAAAATACAACCGCACACCAACGGTTGTTGAGTCTTCAACCAGTGTGTTTTCGAACCAGGCACCCGTTGCGTTCACATCAATGGCTGCAGAACCAATGTTCGGTGTGGTTGCACCTGAACCACCGGTGCCTCGAACCGTTAGATTGGTGAAATCTGCCGTTTCATAATTGCTGTAGTTGCTGTGGTTCAATTTGTCGACATAGACCCCTCTGTACATTGAATTGGAAATGGTTGCGTCCTTGACAACCGCCCGTGTGTAGCCCCCATCGTCGACGTGTCGAATGACAATTCCATTGTCTGATTTATCGATGGTGATGTTGGTGAGGAGAGGTTGACTGTCCTCGACCCAAACGCCTGCGGCTACCGACCAGGTTGAACCACTGATGTTGTCGATGACGATGTTGCGCAAAAGACCGCCTGAACCGCCCCAGATGTTGATGGCACGCGTCAAATGGTCGGTGAAATAAGCCCCATCAACAATTGGCGTCGAACCTGCACCAATCGAGAGGCCAAGACCGTAGCGCCAGTCGTTCTGGAATGGAACCATCCGGCCTGCTTGGTCGATGTAAAGGTCGTAAATGGTTGGTGCTGCGCTGCTGAACAAATCGACCCCGACTCGATCAGGATTCAAGATGGTCAGATTGGAAAACACTGGATTGCTTCCGTAAATCGTAACGCCGTAAATCGAATCCTCAATAGTCAAATTGTCAATGACCGAGCCTCGTCCGTTCGAACTGCTGTTGAATTGTAGGCCCTCGTGATCCGAACTTGCAAAGGAATACATCACAACGGGGCATGTGTTTGTCCCCTCGACTGTCAACCGACCTTCAACATAAATTCGGGCTCCTGCACCGAGTTCAATCTGAGTGCAGGCACTGACAATCAGTTCATCAAAAACCGCCACAGTGTACGAAGTGGTGACGGTGACGGTGCCTGACCATGTGGTTTGGGCGCGCGCAGATGCATGCTCTGCTTGAATCTCCTCTTCGGTGAATGCTTCATCCGCCGGGGGGATGACCGTTGCAAGGGGCATGCAGAGTAACAATCCAACCAGCACGAAGGCCGACCAATGACGATGCATGACGCTGTCCATAGGCCAAGGTTTAGCCAAACGCACTTCAAGGGTTCGGCTTCATGTCCTTCTTTGCTGAGACGATGCCTATGATTTTAGTTCGCAACCAATAAGGCTGGAGTGGCGTTGGGCGAGTTATGCCTGAGGCTTTTGTGCTGTTCAAAACCCTACCCTCGCACGAGCGTGAGGTCTACCTGGCACTCGCTGAGCACACAGCGATTGCGGAAGTGCACGCTCTCTATGGTGAATTTGACCTTCTTGTGAGGGTCAGTTCTGAAAACGCAGGGCAGTTGACTTCCATGTTGATGCGGGAATTTCGACAGATTTCCGGTGTAAAGGAAACTCAGACGCTGATTGCGGTTGAATATTGAGGTGGAGATATGGCAATAGGATTTGTATTGATCACAACACAACCAGGACGAGAACATGACGTTCGTGCCACCCTCGATGGCATTGAATTTGTCACAGACCGCTGGATGCTGTTCGGTGAATACGATCTCATTGCCCGTGTTCAAGCCGACGACGAGTACACACTCACGCGCTGCATTGTGGAAGAGATTCGCGTCATCGAAGGCATCGCCGACACCAAGACATTGATCGGTGCCGAACTGTGAGATCACAGCAACGAGTGAAGCTGTAATTCGAGGGTTTTTGCCGCTCGTGGACAGCCTGCTGCTCGGTGCTGAGTGATGGCTTCTCTCAAAGCGATTCGACGCATCTGTGGCTGCAACCTGGCCTTACATGTCCACCAGCGTGCGTGCAATCGATGCAACGTCGCACTGCCAGAGGTGGATTGCGGTTCTTCGATCTTCGCAAACACTTCAGAAGCCTTGAGCGAATTTCGCTCGAGGGTGTGTTCCACCAATGACAAACGCAGCGCATCGGCGCGAATAGAGCTGTTTTGTTGCTCAATGGCTTGCTCGAGCTGTTCGATGCTTGAGTTCAGGTCTTGGTCGGTATCAGCTTCCAACAACAATGCTTTGGCGGTCATGCCTTGAAGCAAAGGTTGAGTCAAGCCACCGATGCCTGCAAGGGATTCGCGCAACCGGCTAGCCTTGACAAAATCACCTTCTCGAAGGGCGAGTGCGTGCTGAATCATGGACAATGCGACCAGCGTCACCGAACGCTCCTCTGGATCGTTTTCTGGAATCGTAACTTTGGCGAGGTAATGCTTGACCTGCTTGGATAATTCAGCATCGTTTTCACCGAAGACGCAATCGTCAAGTCGACGGGATGCCGCTGCAAGGGCCATTCTGTTGGCGTCTTTTTGATTGGTGGATAACAATCCAGCTTCGATGATCTCTTCAGCGTCTTGAATGCGACCTTCAAGCATGGCCAATCCCAGCGACAAGTGACGGTGCTCTGCTGGGTCTTCAACAGATTCGATGTGTCGGCGCACGTGATCCACTTCACACCGCTCAATGGCCACCTTTCCCGCAAGATAATGCAAATGCGATGGCATTGAGGAGACCTTGATGGCCTGTTCAAGAAGCACAGAAAAAGCCCCGGAATGCGACTCAAGCAACCGTTCCATCTCAGCATCAAGTTGAGTGTCGATGCCTTCATCCATGCTGGCAATTCGGTGGTAAAGCAAAATCACTTTTTCCTCATCGGTTTCTGCCAACCCCTTCCAATGCTCAACTGCGGACCGGTGAAGCTGACGCTTTGTGTCCTCATCCAAAGCAGATCTCCGTACATTACGGACTAAATGTTGGATTTCCATTTTTTCTAAATTGGCCGTCCATCTGAGGAAAGCGTACTCATCAAGGGTCCCAACCACCTCAGAATCAAACGCTTTTGTTGCTTCAATCGGCATGGGCACCATCACAATATGGTCAAGGCCATTTCGTGTGGAATTGTCAAGGGTTGAAAGAACGACGTTCTCCACATAAGATTGCACGTCCGCCCCCGCCTCTGGCAGTGGAGACCCATCTTCATGCAAGAGAATGGCAAGTGGGTGTCCGCCTAGGCTCTCAGCGATGTGCAAGCGTTCGGGTTCCGCCATGGTTTCGCCAAGCAGCAATGCAGCATCTTTCACTTCAAGAGAAGGAACGGCAATCCGCGGAAGCGGCTTCGGGAAGGAAAGCGGTTCGCGCCCGATGAGCAACATGTGAGCGACTTGCTCTTGGTCAAGGTGTTGACAAAAAGCACGGATGGAGGCGATGTGCCGGTCTGGGATGAGGTGTGCATCGTCAATCACGAGGACATCGCCTTTGCATTTGAGCGCTGCATATTCCGCCAATGCCTGGTTGTTTTTTGGCAGTGGGCCGCCAAAGCCCCATTGTTCACACAGTGCGTGAAGGTCAGTGAACTCGCCAACTTGGGCCCATCGAACATTGGTTCCCGAATCGAGCAATTGTTCGCTGACCAGGCCACCCACTGTGGTCTTTCCAATACCTGGAAGCCCGCTTAAGATCATGCAATGCTGACCCTTGATGTTCTCAATGACTTCTGCAGCAAGGTGCTGTCGGCCATGGACTTCGCCAAGCACAGGCAGCGAGCCATAGGATTTTCCACGCGATGCTTTCTTGGGTTTTTTGGGATCACCTAGGGATTCTAACACCGCACGTCCCTGTTCGGTGAGGTGGTAGACATGCCTTCGGCGTGAGCCGCCACCAATCACGTGGGCCTTTCGTTTGAAGACAAGTCCGTCCGATTCAAGTCCATTGAGTGGTGCGTTGAGGGCACTGCGAACAACGCCCAAGGCTTCACTGATTCCTGGCAAAGAGAGGTGACGTGTCACGTCCCATGCTTTTTCCATGGTTGGCGAAAAACCTCCTAACCAGCGTAAAATACGCTCCTGAGGAGCAGTAATGCTTCCAACCATACCGCTTCGCACGTCGAGACTCCTTTCTAACCACCGCCACCCATGCATCATGATGTCCTCACCAAGGGGTTCCTTTTTTTGGGGCGGCGATAACCAAAGAATATGCCTGTCACCCTCGCTTCGGTGGATTTCCCCAAGCGACCGGGGGTCTACCTGTTCAAAACAAGCCAAGGTCGTGTGCTTTATGTTGGAAAAGCAACGAAGTTGAACGAACGAATCCGTTCCTATTTTGCATCAAGTCCCGACCGACAAATGATTCCAGAACTCGTCAAACGGTCCGATGACATTGAGTGCATCGTCACCAATTCCCCCGAGGAGGCGTTGATCCTCGAGCGGCAGTTGATCCGTCAGCACAAACCTCGCTACAATTCAATGCTCAAGGACGACAAATCCTACCCGTTTTTGGTGCTAACGAAGGAAGAAATTCCCCGCATCATGTACACCAGACATCCACCAAAAGGAAGCCTTCGCTGGGGCCCCTTTCCAAACGCAGGCGCCGCAAAACAAGTGATGCAGTTGTTGAGAAGGCAATTTGGTATACGCGACTGCAAGGAATTGTTGCCACAAGGATGCCTGTCCATGCACATCGGCCTTTGTGCGGGTCCTTGCATCGATGCGACCGGATACAGCGAACGGGTCAACACCGCCCGCCGCGTCCTCAATGGCGATGCTGCTGCGCTGCTGGAAGAGTTAGCAGTTCACATGGATGAAGCTGCAGAAGCCATGCACTTCGAGCAAGCTGCTGCTCATCGAGACACCATCCGTGCTGTTCGTGCAACGACAGGCCAACACGTGGTCTCAAGCAAAGTCTATCGCGATTGTGATGCCATCGGGATTGTCGCCCAAGGTGATATGGCTGCCGTGGTGGTGATGCACGCTGATCAAGGGGTTGTCAAAGGGCAAGAAGTCTGGCCAATGGTGCACCGTGGTGACCTTGGTGAAACGGTAGCCCAATTCGTAGCGGAACACTACGTCAACCGTCGCCCACCTCGCTTGTTGCTCACCCCAACCCCTCTTCTTGACGGTGTGGAGGAGTGGTTGTGCAGCAGAAGAGGCGCCAAGGTTGAGGTCCGTACGCCATTGCGAGGCGATTTGGTGACCTTACTGACCCTTGCTCGGCAAAACGCCGACATCCAGATGACGCGACTTGCCAACGCCACGAGTGGTTCATTGGAACAACGGGCTGCCAACGATGCAGCTGCCGTTCTTGGAATGCCGCAACTCAATCACATCGTCTGCTTCGATATGGCGCAATTGCTTGGTGATGAGCGGGTTGGTGCAAGTGTGACGCTAAGAAATGGCCGGCCTGCAAAGAAGGAATATCGAACCTACACGGTCAAAACCGATGCAATGGATGATTTACGAATGATGAGGGAAGTCGTTGAACGCTGGTTAAAGCGTCAAGACTCTTGGCCGGATTTGCTGCTGATCGATGGAGGCGAAACGCATCTTTCGACCATCACTGCGTTGCTCAAAGAGCATGATGTCTTAGGGAAATTCGAATTGGCAGCCTTAGCCAAAAGAGAGGAAACCATTCATCGAAACGGGCATGAACCCATCATTTTGGATCGCAAAGGGCGAGTCTTGGTTCATGCAAGGGATGAAGCGCATCGATTTGTCAACACCTTCCACAG
>QQSI01000010.1 GCA_003602645.1 Candidatus Poseidoniales archaeon
GTCTTAGACATTTCACCGATGTGAGGGATGGCTTTGGTTTTGATTCCAAAGACGGGTTCGATTCCAGTGTAGTATTCTGTGATGAGACCGATTGCGATTCCGACAACACTGCCCAACACAACGGAGTGCATGACGCCCACATCAACGTCAACAAGGCCTTGGCTGATTGAGAGGTATCCTCCTGCCCAAAACAGAATTGCTGCGATGAAGGTCGTGTTACGGAGTGCAGCCGCTGCATCCTTGCCGTTCTTGAGAACGAACATTGAGAACACACCAATGATGGAGGCAACATATCCAATCAGGCCAAGCATAATTGGCATCATGATGTAGTCGGAAGTTCCTGCAAAATCCTCGGAACTTGCGATGATCATGGCTGCGATGATTGAACCCACAAAGGATTCGAAGATGTCAGCACCCATTCCTGCAACGTCACCAACGTTGTCGCCAACGTTGTCTGCGATCACACCAGGGTTGCGAGGGTCGTCTTCTGGAATTCCTGCTTCAACCTTACCAACGAGGTCTGCACCAACGTCAGCAGCCTTGGTGTAGATACCACCACCAACACGAGCAAAGAGCGCAATGGATGAGGCACCCATACCGAATCCTGCAGCTGCGGAAAGGTCAGGGTTGGCATCGCCTGCTCCGAGCCAATATGCAACAAGAGAGATACCAAGCAGACCGAGTCCACCGACGGAAAGACCCATGACGGCTCCTCCGTTGTAGGAGACTGAAAGCGCACCTGCCTTGCCGTCGTTCTTTGCAGCCATAGTGGTACGGCCGTTGGCTGATGTTGCAGCACGCATTCCTGAGAATCCAGCAGCAACAGATGCAAGTGCACCTCCGAAGAAGGCTAGAGCGGTATTCATGTCATTGAGTTGCGTAAGCGCAATTCCAACAACAACCACGAAAATGGCAAGCACTCTGTATTCTGCAAAAAGAAACGCCATGGCACCTTTTTGAATTTCTTCGGTGATGTTGGCAACCTTATCGTTGTCAATTTTCACTTTGTTTACTTGTTGATACAGCATAAAGGCAATCGCAAGTCCAAGAAGACCTGCTCCTGCGGCAATCATCGGTATATTTTCCATCATAACAGAACACCTGTGCCTCGGCGACCTAAGAACCCCTCATAAGTGGTTCGCCTTGTAAAACCCGTACTATTGCCCTTTTTGGCTCGTTTTCTGAAAAGCCGAAAGCACTCGCGCCGTCATACGAATGAAGCAATCGTTGAAAGAGGAGAAACCTGAGGGGGTGGCATGACCATGACAGCCGAGGAGGTGCTTGCCGAGATTGGACCTGTCCAAGAAATCCTTGATGAGCATGACGGAGTTGTCACCGTCCTCGATACGAGCGATGGCAACATCATGCTCTCGCTTGATGGAGGCTGTAACGGATGTTCCTCAACCCCAATGACGGCCATGCAGATCTACTATTCACTGAAAAAACTCGAGGCCATCAATGACGTGATTTTCGTCAACGGAGAACTTCCTGAATATATGCGCACCTTCATTGACCAGAAAATGGCAAAAGAATCCCTCGAGAACAACACCAGCGATGAAGATGGTCCGCAACCAAAAGGCGAGATTGTTTGATCAATCTTCTTTGTCTTCCTTCCCAATGGTGTGCGGATTCGCTCCAAACGATACGTTCTCGCCTTTGATGTTCATACGGGCGGAAATAGCGATGACAATGCAAACCAATGACAGTGGCTTGGGCAGGTAATTCGAACCCCACAACTCGCCACCGGAAAGCGACAGCCACCACAACACGGCTGCGGCCGCAATCAAACTCGCAGCAATCAGATTTTGCACCAAACGCTCAACGGGAGGAGAGCGGGAAAAAGTGGCGATAAAGGTGAACAAAACGGCTGAAAAACCGCACAAGCCTTCTGCAAGGTGCTCGATTGTTGTTGGTTCGACCATGGTTTAGGGCAGAGGCCGGAGTTCTTCAATGTGCAGACAAAGGAAACCTTCGGAGGGGAATGTTTGACAAGGGTCAGCGCCCCAGTGAAACCATGGCAGGTGGCGGATTTTCTCTTCCTAAGGCGAGGCCGAGTGGGCCACCATATTTTTCGCGAAATCAAGTCGCTAAAGCATTGCACCAAGTGGCAGTTCTTTTGGAACTACAAGGAGCGAATGTCTTCCGTGTTCGATCCTATCAAAACGCCAGTCGGATGCTCGGCTCGTTGACCGAAGATTTAGGAGAACTGGTCGCGACAGGCCGTCTCTTGGAAATGAAGGGTATAGGCAAAGGACTTGGCTCAGCACTCACACAAGTCATCGCTGAAGGCCGGTGGCCATCTGATTGGATTGAGCTCCACGCTTCAACACCAGAAGGAATGATTGAGATGCTTGGCATTCCTGGCCTTGGCCCAAAACGAATCAAATTGATGAATCAAGAACTTGGCGTCGACTCGGTCGCATCCCTCAAAGAAGCTGCTGAAGCCGGTAAAATCGCCCCAATGAAAGGATTCGGAGCCAAATCACAAGCCCGAATGTTGGACGGAATTGAACTTCTAGCACGCTTTAGAGCGCGCCGAAGGTTGGATGTCGGCCTGATGTACGGGGAGGCGTTTGAAACACGCGTGGCTCAAATTGATGGCGTCATCAAAGCTCAATTGGCAGGAAGCGCAAGGCGACGAAAGGAAACAATCGGGGATTTGGATTTGGTTGTAGCGGTCGAACATGAACATCATGACGCAGTCGCCACCGCAATCCTCAGTCTTCCTGGAATCGCTGATGTCAAAGGTGCTGGTGACTCCAAAATCAGTCTCATTCTCGACACGTCGGTGTTTGAAGAAGGCTTCACAGTCGGCCACATTGACCCAAATGTATTGGATGCCATCGGGGGCGAGGATTATGAGCAATTGGAAAGCGGGGGCACCATAGACGCCCAAGTGCGATTGGTGACACCGCAAGTCTTCCCATTCACGCTCGCTTACTTCACCGGGAGCAAAGAGCACAACATCGCCATGCGGCAAAGAGCCATCGATCGAGGCTTGAGACTCAATGAATTTGGATTGATTCCTGAAGTAAAAGCAGGTGAACTCAAGGGCATGGCTGCTGCAAAATTTTCCTTGGACGCCATCGATGAGCAATCCATTTATCGCCACCTTGACCTTGAATGGGTCACTCCAGAATTGAGAGAAGACACTGGAGAGATTGTGGCTGCAGAACAAAGCGCACTGCCCCAATTGATCCAAACCAGTGAAATCAAAGGAGCGTGGCACAACCACACAACCCTTTCTGACGGCGAGGCAAGTCTGGAACAGATGGCTGAAACAGCTCGTAAAATGGGTTGGAACTGGTTGGGAATAGCTGACCATTCCCCCACCCTACAAGTGGCCAATGGCGCAAGCGCTGAAGACCTTCTCGCCCAAGGTGAAACGATCAAGCAATACAACGCCACGTGGGCCGATGAAGGTGTGGATTTCCGCCTGTTCCATGGCGTTGAATCAGACATTCTACCTGGAGGCAAACTGGATCATCCCGATGAAGTTCTGGATACTTTGGATTACACTGTAGCCTCGGTTCACGCCATCTCAAAGTGGCGAGCGAGGGATGAAATCGAAAACACTGAAGAATTGATTCGCTGCATTGATCACCCTGCAACAACGGTTCTCGGTCATCCCACTGGGCGAATTCTCCAGGGCAGAGATGGCTATGAGGTCGATCTTTTCGCCGTGTTAGAGCACATGGCGGAACACAACGATGAGGGGCGCTTAAAGGCGGTCGAATTGAACGCTAGCCCGTACCGATTGGACCTTGATTGGCGGTTGTGCAAGCATGCAAAGGGGCTCGGCGTCCCGGTCATCATCAACCCAGATGCCCATTCATTGCGAGGCCTTGCCGACATCAGTTACGGTGTCATGGCTGCCCGCAAGGGTTGGTTGGAAGCCAATGATGTGCTCAATACCCTGACTGCGGAGCAATTGTTAGCCATGATTTAACCAACTGCTTGAATGCACACCTTCTTGACTCGCCGCCTTTTCCTTGCGCCATGCGACTCTTACGCACCCTGATTATGGGCGCTACAATGCTTCTTCCTGGCCTCTTGTTGGGATTCCTAGTTTGGTACATCGCAGGCCAGCCTACGAGCGAACCAATGGAATCTCTGATTTGCAACGGTATTCCACTCCTCTCTGTAACATCAGGTTTGGTCTTTGGCTGGGCGACTGGAGAAGCATACTCCGTGAAAATGGAAGCAAAGTGAGGCGGTGTGATGGCCGAACGCACCCCACTCGCGCCTTGGACCAACCTCGCTAGGATCTTCACTGAATTTTTTGAAGGGCTTGGCGTGGTGAACGCAGGAGATGAAGTGCTTTCCTTTCACAGCCATTCACATCACGTACAAACTGGCTTTTCAATCCATTCAAATGGATTGGTGAACGCATCCATGCCCCTCCACGGTTTGCAATCGAAATTCAAAGAATTTCAGTTTGAGGAAACCACTCATCTCATCATTTGTCACGCTGAGGCATCCACCTACACTTACAAAGTACCCGAGGCTTTACTCACTTACAGGAGGCAACACTCATGAAACGCGCTGACAAAGCAATACGCATTGTGGAAATGCTTGAGGAACTCTATCCGGAAACTCCGGTCCCGCTTGACCACACCAACACCTTCGAATTGCTCGTAGCTGTTTTGATGAGTGCCCAAACGACCGATCTCAAAGTCAATGAGGTGACCCCCGCATTGTTCGCAAAAGCCAACACTCCAGAACAGATGTCGAAGCTCCCCGTTCAAACTATTCTCGAAGACATACGCCAAGTGGGATTGGCTCCAACCAAGGCCAAAAACATCCGTCGACTTTCTGAATTGCTCGTTGAACGCCACGATGGAGTGATTCCTGATTCATTTGAAGCGCTTGAGGCATTGCCCGGCGTTGGGCATAAGACTGCAGGTGTTGTGCTTGCCCAAGCCTTTGACATACCAGCCTTCCCAATAGACACCCACATTCACCGCTTAGCAGCAAGATGGGGGCTATCGAACGGAACGACAGTAGAGCGAACGGAACGTGACTTGAAAGCCATATTCCCCAAGGAATTATGGAATAAACTCCACTTGCAGATTATTTTCTTTGGACGTGAGTATTGCCCCGCCCGTAACCATGATTTGACGCAATGTCCAATTTGTTCATGGACAGCAACAAAAAAGCGAATTGCTCAGGAAGCAAAACGATAATTACACCAAGTTGAGGCTTCGTGCTGCAAGGTTGGTCACAACAAGAATTCCCAGAATCATCGAGGTCACTCTCAATGCAGTGTGCTCATGGGTACCTGAATGGGCCTCACGAAGCAAAGCATAACCAATCATGCCTAAGCCAATCGTTTGGAGCATTGTACCGATGGAGGTGACAACTCGGTCAAGGTCGTTGTAACCATCCAGATCTGAGAGGTATTCCGAAATGTCATCCAATGTCGCTTCATCCCCCGGTGCATCAGGAGGACCCCACATGGTGACAACCTCTGAAAACAGAGTTGCAGCGAGAATGAGGATGATTCCAATCATCAACCAGCGCTCGAAAGAATAGGAAATTTTGGCCTTATCGAACCCTTGTGGTGGTTGATACGGCGACACAGGCGCAGGAGCGGTTTGAGCGGAAGTTCCCGGCGGAGGGGGTATGGCTTGCATGTGTAGGCATCGCCATTCATGTTATTGTCCTTCGCCTGAAGATCATCAAACACCGAAGATTCCCGAAGCCCTTTCAAGAACCACAGACGTCAGGAATGAGGTGATTCCAGCAACCCAAAGCAATTGAATGGCTTGGCCGAGGGCAGTGGTTTTTCCGCCGCCACGTAACCTGTTTGAGATCATTGAAACTGCCGCTACTTGGAACAACACCAAAATTGACACGACAATCTTGAACATACGAATGTTTTCCTCCACCGCAGATGCATCTTCCATGATTGGTAAAGCAAGATCTGAGCCAAATCGAGAGAGGGCTGAGACATCCGTATCGACGAATCCTTCAGCAACACCTGCGATTGAATCTCCGAGTTTCAAGACAATTGCAATGGTCACGTTGAGGCTGGTTACCGTTGCAATCAGTAAACCGAGAGCCACACCGCGCATTGTGTTGGCAGACAGGGCACGGCGTCGACGAAGGGAAAGTAAATTTCCAACGGAACGAGAAACCATCTCCGCCGTCCCTGCAGGCTGGCCAGAGGATTGTGACCCTTCAATGTAAATTCGTGTGTATCGAGAAATAACTGCAGAGTTGGTATCTGCAGTAAAATAATCCCAAGCACGATCCGAGTTAATCCGAGTCGAAAGTCGCTTTTCCAAACGGTCGATGGAATCATCTAACACACCAAAATCAATGCCACGAAGGGCTTTGATGGTGGCGGAAGGCTCAGCAGATCGCGCTTGTGCAGTACCTCCAAGCGCACGGATAAAATCAGGATAAGTTTCATCGCGGCGCAGAACTGCACCCTCTTCTCGGCCGACCATAAATGCTGGAATGAGCATTGGAGAAAGTGGAGCAGCAAAAAGCAGTAAGCCATACCGGTCCCATTGGCTGCTGACCTCCTGCCATGAAGCTAGGATGATAATCACGGTGATAGCAATGAGAATGATCGACAGAAGAGAAGCACCAATGAGGGCTCTAAGGAAGTTAATTCGAAATGGAGTGTCCATTTCGTCACGGGCGAAGGTTGGGTCTTCAGGGATGGTGGAATTAAACGCATAGACCCCCCCAACCTGGACAATGGTAAACAACAAACCTGCTAGCAAGAGAAACCGCAGACGACTCGCCACTTCGATTGGAAGATCACTTGCAGATCCAACTTCGAACAGCACCAAGTGAATACCAGCAATCACAAGGCCAAACAATCCAGCAGACACCAGAGAAACGTAGATTTCCTTCATGGTGTCCACTGATTCAAGACGCGTATCGTACAAGGTTGTGTACTGTTCAGCAATTGTCTCCTGTTCGGAACGCATGAATTCATCAATTGGTTGGCCTGCTTCAATGGAAAACGCCATTCTGTCGAGGAAATCCGCCCACAATGGAGATGGACTTTGTTGGGCAACAATTCGTGAAGCTTCAGGAAGCGATGTGTGCCACTTGTCAACAAGCGTTTCAATTCGTTGGACTTCACTTGCTAACTCACCATAATCTCGCATTTGTTTCAGGATATCGAAAATAGACTGTGCACCAACTTCTCCCAAAGACAGGATGCCCATTCGAGTGATGAACATGTGCATTTCTTTCTCAATCAATGCTGCTGAGCGTTGAACATCGAGAAGGGGAAAGGCAATTGCTGCCCCCCCTGCGAGGGTAGGAAGCAACACAAGAAGAAAAATCCCTGCGAAGCCGGAAAACAAAGCCCCTTCTGAAATACCACCGGTAAGGAGGATAATGACAACTGCGGAGAAAAAACCAGCAAAAGCTGCACCACCGACGAAGTATGCAAGGAAATTCAAAATGGGCATTTCAAGACGCCGTAAAGCGATTTGCCACATCGACATTCGCTGCATCCATCATCCCTCACTCGTGATTGATGCCCTTCCATGAATCAATGGCCCGGTCAAAGTTTTCCCAACCGCTGTTGTAATAGATTCCAAGTAAATCAAACACATCATCGTAATGAGTAAGGTCTCGATCAACCATTCGCTGAAGTGCTTCTGCCCTCTTGAGCATCTCATCATAGATGTCACGCTTGTTAGCAAAACCGGCCATTGCTGCAATTTTGTTTTCAAGCAAATGGCTCTGGAACATTCCACGGAAGTAGTGTTTATCCTTCACAGGATCCCATTCGAACATACCACGGGTCAACACACCGTCACTGTGTTTGTTGTATCCAATAACCTCGTCAATACCCGTAACACGCCGCGCGATTCCTCCACCTGGCGCTTCGACCACTTCTTGGAAAATAGCGAAGTTCAAGTTATCGAAGAAACGGATTGGAACATTGATTGGATCACCGGTGAACCGTTGAATCATCTTCACAATTGACGATGCGTGGAACGTCGCTATGACCGGGTGTCCAGTTTGCATGGCCTGGAATGCTGTCGCACCTTCGATACCTCTGATCTCACCGATGATGATGTATCGAGGCCGGCTACGCAATGCTGCCTTGAGCAAATCGAACATTTCCACTCGCGACTCTTCGTTCTTCGAGGAACGGGTCACTAAGCGCTGCCAAATCTTGTGGCGCACCTTGACTTCAGGTGTGTCTTCTGCTGAGTAAATTTTGACGTTGTGGTCAATGAAAGGAAGGATGGCGTTGAGGGTTGTGGTTTTTCCAGATGCAGTTTCCCCTGACACAAGAACCGACATACCGTACTCAAGGCAAATCCAGATGTAAGCCGCAACCTGCGATGAAATGGTGCCCCAAGCAATGAGTTGTGTGATGGAGATGGTTTCTTCCGCAAACTTACGAATCGTGAATGATGGGCCTAACATGGAGACGTCATCAGAGAAAATGATGTTGATACGGGAGCCATCCAGCAATGCGCCATCAATGATTGGCTTGTTATCCGAAACAGGACGCCCAATACGCTCTGACATTGCTCTAAGGAAACGGGAAAGAATCTCTCGGTCCCTAAAGCGAATGTTCGATGTGACCATGCCAAACACCTTGTGATCCATGTGGACGTGTTTTAGCCCAATTGAGTGAATATCTTCCAACATCTCGTCAGAAAGAAGGGGTTCAAGCGGTCCGTTTCGTATGAGATCACGAATCACGATGTACTCTAAGCGTGTGCGTTGCTCTTGATTAACAACGAGGCGACGGTCTTCCAAACCCAGCATTTCCCAAAGACGGCCTTGGCGACGAGGTGCGACACCAATTTCTGTATCGAGGACAGTGTAACGAGCGACCATCTGACGGAGGATGTTTTCAAACTCATTATCTGTTGTGAATGAGGGAGCAGCCGGCGCTTCTTGGAGAAGCGTTTCAGTTAATTCTCTACGAATGTTTTCTTCCTCTTCAGTGAGTTGAGGCTCAAGGCCAAACCACAAAATTTGGCCACCGCCCTCTTCATCTGCAGGCGGTTCGTAGATGTGGATGAAAATAGGTTCTTTTGCAAGGTAAATGAGGTTGAGAGGGCGCTCTTTTTTGGCATCTCGGTCAAGTTCGCCGTAATAGATTGGACGAGACCCGTAGCGGGCCTCAAAGTCGCGCACCCAATCTGCAACGTGCTTGTGAGCTGCCATAACCCCATTGAGGTCACCTTTTGCAAATACAGGGTCATCGGCCATTCATGATACCTCCTTCAACTGACCGCCGTGATATCGACAATGAAGCCCATGCTTGGCTCAACACGCCAGCCAACCGAGGTTTGAACTGGGCCTGCTGCCCTCAAAAACCTCGTTACCACAATGTTTCTCTTAATTTCTCCACCAATCATTGCAGTGGTGAGATCGAGAACAATTTCTGCCGATGCACGCAATGTATGCATCATTTTGTGGTCCATTTCGTCGGGATCGACGCACAACATGAGTGATCGCCCATCGGCACAAATGGACCGAAGCCGCTGCATCATGGTAAAGCGTTGAGATTCATCGAGCGAATCCGGCATAAGAGAACTCGCTGCATCAATGATCACAACATCAGCGAGAGCGATTGCCTCGGACTCAAGCAGTTCGTTAAGGCCGACATCAGGGATGGCTTCTGCAATGGTTCCAAAGCGAGAGAAGACCATCAGTTGACCTTCACGAATGGCATCGGTAATGCCGTATCCAATGGATTCCATTTGTTCAATCCAGCCACGTGTTGTGAGTTCGGTTGTGATGACGAGGACTTTCACGCCGTTTTCGACCATACCATAGGCAAGTCGTTGTGAAATCAGTGATTTACCGCCACCCACACCTCCTTGGAGGACATAGAGGGAACGGTTTGGTAACCGTAATCCCATCGAATCGCCCAGGGAATCCGTTTCCAGATCGAAGGGAAAACCGTCTTCTATCGGCTTGTGAGCCGTTAGGAATGGATCTTCCTTCAAGAGAGCCTCACCTCGACATTCATTGATGCACTTGATGACATACCACCCACAACTTCAGAGGTGACGATGGCGTACAATTTGACATCGTCTCCTGCTGCAAATGGAGCGGTACCGTATGAGGAATCCTCAACCACAATTTCAGCAAGTTCGTTCGAGTCCCACGTTGGCCCGGTAATTGTGGCAGTGGTGTTGGTTGGAGCTTGCCCGTTCACGAGCACGGCGATGAGTTGCTCATCAAGTGGGTGGATCCCGGTGTTTTGCAAATAGAAGGTGATGGACGGTGTCGAACCGCTGGTGTCAACATCCACCATCATTGGGTCGCCGGCAAAATCCAATCCGAGTTCACCCGTGAAGGTGATGCCCTGCTGATTTTTTTGAGCCGTTCTAGCCATTGCTGACCATTCTGTGATGAGCAATGCACTCACAGAACTTGAAATCAACAAGCCCGTGATGAGCATGATGAATGTTGATGCGCCACCGTCTGCCATAGCCAGTCCTCAGAGCGTAGTACCCACCGTTGTACCGCCATAGGTGAAGGCGAGGCGGGCATGGTTTGTGGGTGATAATTCCCAACGCAAGTCAAGTGTTTCTCCAGAATACCAATACTCGCTGGACAAGCCAACGGGGTTTGATGCTGAGAGGGTTTGCGGGTCTTTTCCATCGAGGAACAACCAAACATCCTCAGTAGGGAGGGTGACTGCACCGTCGTTGGTGATCACGGCGAAGATATAGGTCTTCATAACGGGTGTAAGTGTTGCAGTGAGTGTAGGTGTCTGAGCGGGTGTTCCAAAAGAGATGACGGGAGTGGATGTCGAACAATCGCCGGTGCTGGTGATGGACACGGCGTCGATGACTCCATTGCTGTCAACTGTGAAACTTGCGCTAAACCCTGTACACGAGGACGCAACAAGGGTTCCGTTCACGTAGTCTGATCCTCCGTTCGTGATGGTGATGTCTTCAAGGGCGAAAAGCCAGATGTCACTCGAATCAACGGTGAAGCTTGGTAGGGGCTCGGCAGCGGCTTCAATCGAATCCATCGAGGATTCAAACTGATTTCCGATCGTTTGAACGGCCATGGAAAACACGACCAATAACGAAACCCCAATAATGAGGCCACCAATACCTACCGAGCCAGCCATTTCAGGCTCCACCTCGGAGAGAACTCACACTTCGCCAAGAACTGACGAGTGATGAGAACGTGAGCAAATCTTTGTGTGGCAAATGGTCATCAAGTGCAGCCTCGGCTTCACCGGGTGCTGCTAGTTGGACAATTGCCAAAACGGACCGACCTTCTTCGTCGGTCAGCATACCTGAAGCCATGGCCTTCTGAGTGAAGCTGACTGCCGCCATGCCTGACATGTTGTCTAGCAGGAGGGCAGAAACTGTCGGCGCACCCACGCTGTTCCCAGCAGTGGTCGCGCCATGTGACGGAGCGTGCAAGAATGGATTTGCAGCGAGCGCTTGCGCTTCGTACAGTTCCACCAAGGGTGCTTCATCAACTTCCTTCAGTCGATCGTTGCCTGTGACGGAGATCACTTCTCCGCTTGCGGTGACAATCATGTCTCCATCAAGCGCAGTTGGGTCATCATCGCCTTCGGACGCCTCGCCTTCCGCTGCGGATGCTGCGAGTGGCGCTTCAAGACGAACTTCGACATTTCGGAGCACATCCTCGACCATGTCGAGACGACTGCTGATCATGCGTTCGAGTCCTGAGGTGTCAACTGTGGCGTTCACAGGAGAAGCAGGTGCTGGAGCGAGGCTTGCTGCAACGCTGGGCACACTGCCGATGCTGTTGAGGCGTGCTTTGGTTGGACCAGGAGAGATGGTCCACGCGTCTTCCTCACCAAGTTCACCCTCCTCGGGGAGAGGGACTTGCTCTATGGCGATGTTTGCCATAATTTTGAGCCGATCTTCTGTGAGAGCCGCGTCTTCATCAATGTCCTCATTTGCACTGTTGCCAAATGGCCATGCCATGATAATTCCTCCTCTAAGGGCGCTTTTTCAAGCAGAGCCCTTAGAAAGCATCAAACAACCTTGGACCCAGCAGTTGTGGAACCCAAACTAAGGGTTTCAAAGGTGGTTCCTCCCGAGCCGACGTGGATGTAGGCTTGGACTGTGTTGCCGCCGCCAACGGTGGCAGCGGTACAATCTAGGCCTCCAGCAGCCGTACCGGAGATGATCATTGTGTAACCGGTCGAGGGTTGCATGGTAGCAACTGCTCCGCCAGTTCCGTCCATCAGAACGACGTTTCCAACTGCACCTTCAACTGGCAATGTACCTGGGCACATCAATTGGTAGGTGATGGAGTTGGTTGGTGCTGGCTCGCTGCCAGGTGCGAGACGCACATAGAGCTTGTAGCCAGTGTTTCCGTCGACGTATGCTGCATTAATCATGACCTTTCCAGCCATGTTGTCTGCGGTGTCGTCGCCAGTTTGCTGAGCGTTCTGTTGAAGCGCTTCAGCAGTTTGGATGATCACAGCTGCTGCGACTGCAGCAACGAGGATCAAAGCGATGAAGACGATCATAGCGCCGATACCGATGGCAGCGACCTTGTCATCTTGGAATTCTTGGTTGCGAGTGTTTGCCTTCATACAACCACCACTCCTCTGTCGACACTACCGCCGTAGCTAAGCAGTTCGTATGTGAATCCACCGGATCCGGATTGGATCATGAATTCATTTGCGGTGTTTGCTGTTGGTGGGCAGTTGGTAGCACCAGCCAAGTTGAGCGTGATGCTGTAGGTTGAACCTGTGTTGAGGGTCACTGCGTTTCCGGCTGTGCCGACTTGGCTAGCGGTTGTGAAATCGCCTGAGTTTGAGTTTGCTCCACACTCAATTGCCCACATGACGTTTGCAGCTGTGATTGAATCAGAGCCAGGTGCGAGTTCAAATGTAACAAAGATGGATGTTGCAGGATCTGCAGCACCAGTTGTCACAATGCTCTTGATGAAGACCTTAGAGGCCAACAAATCTGTTGTTTCTTCACCTGTTGTCTGTGCGTTTTGTTGCAATTGTTCTGCAGTTTGAATAATAACTGCTGCTGCAACCGCCGCAACAAGAATCAGGGCAATGAAGACAATCATTGCACCAATACCAATTGCAGCGAGGTTATCGCTGTTTTCGTTCGTATTTTCTTTCATATTTTTCACCATTTTTTTGTTTTTTTTTGTATCCCCCACATAGGGTGGAATTGGAAGGGTTCAGGCGTTGCCTCCTGAACCGATATTAATGCGCAAAGGCATGCGAATAAGAGCGACTTCGTCTGGTGCGAGACGATTGATGAACGGAACCTTAGGTGTTGTAAAACCGGGTGGTATCCATGGCGAAAGCACGATGTCTTGTAGCGGCTCCATAGACCGATTTTGAGCACGAATAGTGGCTGTGATTTCACCAGTGCGCATTTCGTAGGAGGTGGCAATGGCGAGTTTTCTTGACAACGGAATTTCATCCGCTCCGTACCTTCGGTTCGCCTTGACTTCAAACCGCAACGGTAGATTGCCCCCAGGGGCGATGATTGGAAGGTCAACCGAAGATGGAACGCAGGTCCAGCCTTCAGGCACAGGAGGGGCGAGTCGCATGTTTGGCATAGCAACTGGGCCATCGTTGATGATTCGTACGATCAACACGCCTTCATCGCCACCAGCGGGCCATCGAGTGTCGAGACCGAGCCAGAAATGACGGAATAAGAAGGGGTTGAGAGTGGATGTGTTTCCGCCAATAAGGTCGTCCACAAGGTGTTCAACTTCGCCTGCCGCAATGGCTACATCACCAATTTCTGCTGCACCAGTTGCAGAGCGCAAACGCAAAAGGATGGTTTCGACCTCTTCCTCGTTGATCTTTTTCTCGCTGAGAAGTCGGTGAAGCATGGCGATGTTTCTTCGTAAGTGGAGAACATCTTCCTCAAGCAGTGCAAGTGATTGTTCGGCTTTCTTGACCGATTTGCGGGCCTTTCGGAGGTTGTGCGTGTTGAGGAATTGTTTAGCATCTGCGATGTCAACTTCCGTTCCTGCTAACGAATTGCCTTCGTCTTGAATGACTCCAAAGACAAGGGATTCGAGTTCTCTTGAAGCGGAGATGAGTCGGTCTGCAGAATCTTTGCTTGCAGCAATCGCAGCCCGGGCTTCCTCAACTTCACCTTCGGACATCTCAGCGATGGTTGCTACAGATTGGTCCAATTCATTATTTGGAGCTTCGAGTGCCGCATCGACTTCATCAAGCAGCATATCAGGGTCGTCGATGACGTCAATCTCTTGCTTAGACATCGTCGTTCACCTCCTCTGTAGAAGCCTCACCTGAAATGATGGTACCAACGGTTGCAGTCCCGGAAAGTTCGCCAAAGATCTCGTCCAAATCCAAGCCGTCATTTGCCAGTTCGTTGAACAGGCGTGCCGGGTCGCCAAGGTCGCGTTCGATGCGAGTTGCCTTGACTTCGATGTCCGTCAAACGACCGTAGAGGTTGCCGTACGCACGGTCAGCGCGAAGGATAATCATCCAAACACCAAGCATGACAATTGTCACATAAACAACCAGTGAAACAAGGTTGTTTTGATCGTTGTATATTTGTGGGGGGAGCCCGAGGACAACCACCAAGAATCCTAACACTGGCACCGCGAGAATAACGCTGAGTTGTCTTCTGCTGTCACGGAGAGCATCGAAATGATCAGCGTAAAGGGTGGAAACACCACGGCGAGCTCTTTGGTAATCTTCGTGAATGAGTTTGAACTCTTCAGCGCTGGCCCAACTCATTCGCCAAATCCAAAGGGCTGCGAGAAGAAGCACGGAAAGTCCCCAGAATGGTACGTCGAGAACGTGGAATGCGAAACCAAAGCCAAGCACACCAGAGTAAACCGAAAGAAGGCGGAATTTCTCATTTTGGCCAGTCAGGCGCAGCAAAATAAACGATGTGAGGAAGCATATGATGAGGGCAATAAAACTGGTCGAGACGCCTGGGGACGAAGATTCGACATCGAGTTCAATGGTGCGAACGTCATTACCTACAACGTTCTTTGCCATGTACACCGCATCGACGGTTGCCGTACAGGTTGAAGATTCGGATTGAATCCACCAATCAATGGCATTCGGTTGGATGGTCCATGTGAGGTCAACCGATTCGCCCGGTCCAAGCAGACCAATCATTGGCCCACCACTCGGATTAACTGGAACATTGAGAATCAAGGCGTCGGAACACACAAGCGCCACATCAATACCAATTGCAGTTGCCGTACCAGCGTTCAGCACGGTCAGCTCAAGAACGTGTTCATCACCCTCAGCTATACTTACCAGATCCATTGCTTCGACCAATGGATCGGCGAAAACATCTAACGCGAAACTGAAGGTTTCTTCGTCGAAATTCGTGTAACCGGCGTTCTCAGTTGGATGGTACAAACGGAATTCTAAGTCCCATCCGTCTCCGGAGAGAATGTTTGGACGAACGGGGGTTTGGACTCGGATCTTGATCGGATTCGTTGTGTCCCAAGCACTGCGTTCTGGCAGAGAAATTCTGGCTGCCTCACCCTGGGTACCAGAGGCACAAGAAGAGGATTCAAGCGGCAAAGTGATTTCTGTGTTGTTGGCATCAGGGAGGATGACTGTGAATGACCATGGGTAATCTGCTTCATTCAGGTTCAAGGAACTGAAGTCCAACATGCGGGTTGCGCCGCACAACTCAAGTTCGTAGGCAGCGCTCAATGCTTGTCCATTTGGAATATGAGAATACGTCAGGTCGATGTCCAATGGAGGGTCGCCAACTTCCGGGCGGAGTACGATTTCGCCAGTGCTGAAGAATCGAGACATCTTGAGTTGCGTTGCAAATGAGGCGTTTCCTTCGACCGTTGCATCGCTTGGCTGGTAGATGATCTTGAAGTCAGCAGTTATCGAAAGATCTGGTTCGAAATTCAAAGCCTCGACGCTGAAAATATGAGTCACAGGGACACCGATGGGCAATGTGAGCGAGGTTGGGGCACCTGCGACCATCGCCCAATCTGTCGATTGGATGGTGAGCCCTGGAGCATTGATCACATAACCAACATCAACCTCAACATCTCGGTTCCCAGTGTTGAGCAAGGACACCTCCCATGTTCGTGTGCCTTGACGATAAAACTCCATTTCTGTAGGCCAGTCTTCTGCTTCCAATGTAAACAACGCACCGACCCTCAACTGAATCACCAGACTGCTCTTGAACGCTGAAGATTCAGCATCATACACTGAAATCGTCAAGTTGTGCACTGAACCATCGAGGAGCGTTGTTTCGCCACCGAGGCTCGGAACACTGACAACAACCTGCCCTGCAATGGTTTGATTGATCGATAGCGTCATGCCAATTTCAGTAACATCGGTTGACCACTCCCCTTCAACCGTAGGCTTGACAATCACTGACTCTTGGAGGTTACCTATGTTGGTCACATTGAACTCAACCATCGTCATTTCACCCGGCGTGACCGCGACGACCTGTGGACCTTCGACTTGAATATCGGAACTCTTAGTGATGTTGGCCGTAATGTTCGCAGACATGTTGACTGCGCCGCTGGAATCTTCGACCCAAACCGTGGTGACATAATTTTGGTCAGCGCTGGCTGATGAAGTTGGTGTCGCCCTCACCTTGATGATGTCCTCGTAATTTGGAGCAATGAGCATCGACGGATTCGAATCAAGTTCAAACATGACGTCGCCTGCTTCGCTGTTGTCAAGCCAGACATAGAATGTCGTTGGAGCGTTACCAGTGTTTGTGATTTTGATGGTTTTGAATTCACCCACATCTGTAGGTGCCAGCGCGAGGGTTTGAGTCAGTGGGAAAAGCGTGCCGTTGCGAATTTCACCAACCCGAATCGGCAGAACGTGTTCGGTAATGATCACACCTGTGTCCCGGTGTTCAACCGTAAGGGTGAGTGGGATAATCGAATCTGCTGGAACAAAAGGATCGGTTGTGATCAGCATCTCGACAATGGACTTGTGAGCACCTCCGACATCTGGATGGTCAGCAACATCTGCAGAGAGGTTGTCGATGGTGTCAGTGGTTCCATTGAATTCAACAATCCAGTCGCTTGGTACATCTGCAACTCGCAATCGGTAAGAAGTGAGGTCGTTCCCGGTGTTTGCCAGTTGGAACGCCACAGGAGTTTGAACACCGACCATGACGTCAACCGGGCCGTCTTCTAGGATGTCCGCACCATAGACAGTCGGGATGATGATCGATAAGTTTCGTGTAACTGAACTAGCGCCAACGCCGCTTCCAGTGTGTACGCCACCGAGGGTGGGCGTCACCGTAACTGAGAGGGTGAGTGTGCCCGCCAGGGGATAATCATCATCGGGACCTTGAATGGCGAGGATTGCGGGTTGTGTATCACCTGGACGAAGGCCGGTCAGACTTGGCGGAGAGACTGAGGCGGACCAACGTTCGGCTTCGGTGAAGCCGCCAGTGTTTGCTGCAAGGAAAGAAATGCTTGACACCTCAACATCAGCTGAGAGTGTTTCGTCGATGTTGGAAAACAAATTGTGTCGGACCTCGACATCAAGCGATAAGATGTCTTCGAGGCCTTGACCGTTTCTGGCTGCAATTACATCTTCTGCGGTCAAGGTTAATTCTTCAACAGGCAGCCCGGGGTCAACCACAATCGTTGGAAGCACTTCGATGTTCGAGGAATTTTGAACCGGGAGGCCGCCACCAGTGGCCTGGACCTGCAACCAAACTTGGAGCGGTTGACCTGCCAGATTAAATTCACCTGGATCCAACGGGCTCTTAATCGGTGGAACCTTGATAGCAATTGGAACTTGGATGGTTTGGGAACGATTGATGTACATCGAAACTTCATCGCACGGCTCACCTTGAAGATCCAACACCCAGTTCACTGCGGATACAGAGAGACCGCAATCAAAGCTGAATTCACCGCCCACGTTCCCCTCATTGGTGATGTTGGCCATCACTGAGGCAGAAACGCCTGGTTTGAGCATTGTCGTGGTGTCGGGCATTTCAATAGACGCAAGGTAGGATTCACCAGCTTGTACAATAGCGGTGGTCACCAAAGTGTATCCGTCTTGGAGCGATAGGAGCGTGAGTGTGATGGATGTGGCGTTGGTCCTGTTTTCGTCGACTGGAACCGTTACGGCAATGGCGATCGAGGTGGTGGCCCCAGGAGCAATCGTCGAGGTGGATGTCGTGACAAGTGAGGTGTCGGCCCAACTTCGACTGATTGGCGAGGCGCTGATCGATTGAATGCGATATGAGTCCATCAGACTGCCTGTGTTTTTTAGCAGGAAGGTGAGGGTCCCGGTTTGACCCGGTTCGATGGAACGGTCACCTAGCGAAGACAAGGAAGCTGTGTAGTTGGAAAATCGTGCCGTGAATGAATCAACAGTTTCGTTGTAATTCCACATTGTACCGTTGTAGGTCACCGTGAACGTCATTTCCCAGAGGCCACTGAAGGTCGAGGAATCGAATGAATAGGTCAGGTTTTCAACACCCGAGGCAGAGAAGAGGGAGCCTGCTTGAAGCGTCTGAGTGTTCGACCAATATGTGAAGGAGGTCGAGGGATTGCTCGGATCGGTCACAGTGAGATTCATCACTGCTGAGATAGTTTTGACTCCAGCATTTCGAACTGAAACATTGAATGTTTTCATGGTTCGAGTGATGCCAATTTCCGTTTCGCCAGGCGAGATATCTGGGAGGTTATCATCGGTCGTGATTCCGCTGTGATTATTTTTGACATCGAAATCCTTGCGCTGCTCGTTGTTGCCGGGGTTGCTGTCGCCCGCGCCCGAAACGCGTGCAAAGAGGGTTTGGGCGTCACCGGTGGTCGCTGTCCAAGGAATCACGATTGGATTGGAAGTGGTGAGCGCAGGAATGGTCCCAAGAGCGATGGTCGTTACGATGTATTCGCCGGATGTGGGCGAACCTTTGTGAACGAGTTGTAAGGACGCACTCCCGCTCAAATCGCCGGTGTTGCGAACAACAACCCGCACATCGTGTTCTGCTGGTTCGAGGTAAATTCCAACCCCGCGGTCAATCGATCCGGCTCCGCTGAACGTCAGCAGGGTGACGCCAAAGTCAGGCGCAGCTCTGCCCGAGGTTTGAGCGCTGCTGCTCCCAATCAGAGGAGTGGCCATTGGGACCAAGAAAAGAAGGACCAACGCCAAAGCAAGCTTCGTTGATGAAGAGCGATTGTCACGCAGAGGCTTCCCCTCCCGGTTTTTCGAAGCGGTCAATGGTGACTCGCTTGCCTTGTGACTTCCATTGCAGCAGCAATTGGTGAAGAAGGCGATCGTGTTCTTGCTCTGAAATCCCTAACCGACGGCGCTCCTCCCAGAGGAGCAGTTGTTCCGTGCGTGTGAGCAAGGCATCACGGAGGTACAATTCGAGGGTTCGCCGGTAGGCATCACGGTCTGAAATCGCATAGACAATGGTGTCTCCGGGCAGTTGATCGGCACGGTGTTGAATCAAGTTCCCTAGGGTGAGGGCCTCATCATAAGACACGTTCCTTTTGTCCAGATCGGTTTGAATCGAGCTGGCTACGGCTTGCAATTCAAACTTGGTCGTCACACGCTGAATGCGCTTGAAGTACCGACGAGAACGTCGAGACATACGCGATGCGACCATACCTCTTGGTTTACCTGCCGGTTATTGAAAGAATCGGTCGCCGTCATGTGTTTTACCATATGTGAATTAATATCTATGCAAAACGCATAAATGACTTACTGCGATTGATTGAATCGCCCGAAAACCTCCAGAACATGGCAAAAACCCACCAAATTGGGAAAAGCAACCCTTCTTGATGTACCGGCAGGTGCCCAAGCCATGAACGAAGCCATTTCACACACTGTTGGGTCGGAATCCCCAAGGTTCGCTGTCCAAGATTCTGCCGGCCAACAACACGACCTCGAAACCTACATGGCAGAGGGAAAAACGGTCATTCTGTATTTCTATCCAAGAGATTCTACGCCTGGATGCACCACCCAAGCATGTGATTTCCGAGACTCAATGAATCGACTCGTCGACGAAGGTTATGTTGTCCTCGGCGTTTCAAAAGATTCTGCGGCTTCCCACGAGAAATTCATTCAGAAGCAAGACCTCAATTTTCCCCTCCTGCTTGATTCCGAAGGCGCACTCCATGAGGCCTTTGGGACCTGGCGGATGAAGAAGAACTACGGAAAAGAGTACATGGGCTGCGCCCGATCTACATTTGTCATAGGCCCGGAGGGAACCTTCGAATGGCTTCGATACAACGTCAAAGCGAAAGGGCACGTCTCGATGTTGATGCGTGAACTCGGTTTGACCGAATGAGCGTGAGGCCATGAACGAAAGAATCGACGTTGGCGCGGAAAGCGTTGCGTGGAGCCCTTGTCACCTCGGAGAAGGGCTGACGGTTGGCCGTAAGTGCTCAATCGGGGCACTTGCACACATCGGAAGAAACGTGAAACTCGGCGATGGGTGCCGAATCCAAGGTGGGGCTTACATTGCTGATGGATCGATCCTTGGCCATAATGTCTTCATTGGACCAAATGCAACGCTTCTCAACGACCTCTATCCACCTTCAAAGGATTCAACAAAATGGTTGCCCGTTCGAGTGGCTTCCGGGGCAGTCGTTGGCGGGGGAGCCACAGTGGTGGCTGGCGTGAGCATCGGTGAAAATTCAGTTCTCGGAGCTGGAGCAACCCTCACACGGAACCTTCCAAAAAACGAAGTGTGGATTGGGACACCGGCAAGGTACCACTCAACTCGCGCAGAGTACGAGCGCAAAGGCGGTCGAGAAAGCACAGCAAATGGAGAGGAATAAATGGATGAAAAAGGCGTCATTGTTGATTATTTGAAAAAATGCAATGCCTATGCAGAAGCATCGATTGCTCGGAAGATTGAACGTGGAGAAGATTCCGAACTCGATGCATGGCGCAGTTACATCGCATTCAATGAGCACGCCATAGAAGAACTTGGAAACGGTAAACTCGATGCATGGTTCACACCCGCACCAACGCACTCATTGAGCGATGCTCGCAGACTGGATGCTGACGAACTTGACCACGCCGTCCGGGCAGGATGGCTGTCAGGCATCCTCTCTCCACGGCCTTTGATCGTGGCTTCAACCCAAGATGAAAACGGCCATTTCAATCTCGCACCGTACACTTCGGTCATGGCTGTTTCAACCGGGCCCCCGTTGCTGATTGCCTCCTTTAGTTGCAATCGGGACGGGAAATACAGGGACACATTGCATAACCTGAGGGCGACAAAGCGAGCCATGCTTCACCTTATGCCAGCTGATCTGTCCACAGTCAAAGCCGTCGATGAAACTGCGGCACCACTGCCAAGCGATGAGAGTGAATGGAACATGACCGCCTTCACCCATCATGAAGATGAACCATTGCTCATCAATGAGGCTGTGGCCGCCATCGAGGTCGAATTCATAGAAGATCGTCCGCTTCCGGATGCTGTGGCCCGATTGGCAGTGCTTCGAGTGAAGGCATTGTGGACGACGGAACAAACATTACCACCTGAAGGCCTTGATGTGCTTTGTCAGCACGGCCATGATCGTTTATCTCCAGCCCCAAGCGGCTGGGGTGAAAAGGTGCTAAAGCACTACAATCGCTGACGATCGCGCAAATGAGCCCACATCAACGCCAGCCCTTCGTCAAGGCTCGTCGTTGGCTTCCAGTCAAGCAACGCCTCACTCAATGATGGATCTGGTAGCCGTCGTTGGGCGTCACCATGATACCCAGGAGTGAACTCAACCTTAGGTAAAGCAGAGGTCCAATTTGAATCGCTTTGGACAATTCGGTAGATTTTTTCATGCAATTCTTTGATGCTGACTTCCTCTGTAGAGCCAATGTTGAACGCCACACTGCTCAAATGTTTGGGAGGTTCATCTGCCGTAAGTCCTGCTTTGAGGAATCCATCGATGATGTCGTCAATCCACGTAAAGGAGCGCGTTTGGGTGCCCTGATTGTGAATCTGAATTGGTTTGGAGGTGAGAATGGCCTCAAAGAACATCGCCACAACCTGCCCATACGCTCCCCCGTTCAAACGAGGACCATAGGCATTGAATGGGCGTACAATTCGGACATCTAAACCGTCGCGTGCAGCGTGTTGTGCTGCGACTTCATTGAGGTACTTGCTCGCACCGTAAGAGTGGCGTTGATGTGCCTGTGGATCGGTGAACGACATCGGGTTTCCATTCTGAATCGGTTGAATTTCCGCCTCACCAAACGCCTCTGGAGATGATGCCAGCACGTACCTAGCCTCATGAGCCATGGCTAATTCAAGGGTCCTCAAGGTTCCATTGATGTTGACATCAATCACAGAATGAGCCGCTTCATGAAACCACTTGGTCCCATTAATTGCAGCCAAGTGATAGATGAGGTCGAGACCACCCAACATTTCAACACAGGCATCCAGTGCCTCAACGCTTCTCACATCACCTTGGACAAAGAAAAAATCTGAATGGGATTCAAGGGAGGCGATGTTGTCAAGCGAACCTCGGAACAAGGAGTCTAAGGCAACCACTCGATGCCCATCTGCAATCAAAGCCTCACACAAAGACGAACCGAGGAACCCAGCGCCACCTGTGACAAGAATTTGCAATGCCATACCTTCAACTCGCACGTTCAAGGACCTTGATGTGGACCACACCATCCAAAGAGGTCATTTCAACCATGTCACCGTCATTGATGTTCATGCATGGGTCCTGATCAAAGGCGTGACCGTAGGGGAGATGAAGCAAAGAACATGCTGGCAGGGTGAGTGGACACACATCGCTGTTTACGATGGCTTTAGGCCCTTTACCGGTGTAGAGTAACCCCATCAACACATACGGCGCAACCGTCGAACCTGAGCCCTTTGGATAGATCAAAATCGTGTTTTCAATAGCCCGCCCATCCAGTGGGTGGCCGACTTCTTCCACAACACCTGTGTCCCGGTTCACATAACCAAGGTACGTGATGGGCACATCCGTGACCATCGCCCGGCCGCGAACTGAGAACTCCTTTTGACTTAGCAAACCTTCTCCTTTGAGGGTCACCAATCCAGTTTGTGGCGTCTTATTGCTTGCATGTTGGGGTTGTGCTTTTGCAGTCAGTTGCGGGCGTTCGCCTGAAGAGAGTTCAGGATCAAAGGCGTGGGCAACACACTCATGAATGGGAAGGACGCTTGTTGGCAGGCGATTCAAGCCGCTTGTGAGGTAGTGCTCTGCTTTGAGTGAGTTGGTCAGCAGGTGATTGTATTTACTTCGGTTGTATGGGGTCACTTCTGGACAGGTGTCCTTCAAAATAACTGCACCAGCTTGCTCGAGCAATTCGATGCTCCCATCGGCAACAGCAAGGTCATAGTTGGCGCCGCTTGTGAACACCCAAAGGCGTTGATCAGGGATTTTGGAGCCCATTTCGGCATGGGATCGAACGGTTGAAGCCGTGATTCTGATCTCTTCCAAACTTGCTTGTGGGCATCCAATCACCACCAGATCAACTTGCCCCTGAGGAGCGAGATCAGCGTAACGGGATGCGAGGTCCTCTGCGGTGAAGGTGAGTTCACCTTGCCAACCTCCTTCAGGTGCGCACCATGCTCCATCCTCGTCTTGCTTCAATGGGGGATCTTGCGACAAACCTTCTGCCCAGAGCATAGGTGTTCCATAATTTGCTGCAGCAGCAGTGAGCGCTTTTTTCCGGGCAAAGCTTGCTTGTTCAGGTAACCCTTGGATAAACGGCATTGGGCCCCAAGGAAGTTTCCATCCTGGGAGCACTTGCTTGCCAATCCAATCACCAAGAATCGACCAATCTGCGAGTGTATGCAGTTCACATTCGACCTGAACACGAATGTTTGGTGTTCTGTTTGATTCCAAATGAAGGCCCCATTTTGGAGCGAAGCCTGTTAATGCTGTGGCAAGTGCGGATAGACCAGACTCACGGTTCGTGATCAATGATGTCCATGTGTTCGAGAAACACACTGCATTTGATTCAGCCCAAGAGGCCACCCCTTCTTCTTGCTCGATACCACGGTCGTAAGGTGTACACGAAAGCGTCGCCTCGAGGCCGAGGGCATCGTAGGCTTGCACGATTTCGAATTGTTGTTCAAGGAAGTCTGGCCATTCGATGTCCATCTCCTCCATCTTTTCTTTGTCGCAACCGGCTGAGTTCAAAGTGGTAGGAATCACCACTGTTCCGTCGCCTGAACTCGAGAGGTCCGCTAGGAAACGGCGAAGTCCGTGGCCGCCTGTAATGACAGATACACCTGAAACATGTGCGTGGTCCACTTCAATGAACCCGCTTGCGTCAGCAGTGATGGCAAGGTCAACGACCAAGCGTGCGGCTTTTTGCCGAGTTGGACCTTCATCTCCATTCAGTTGGGCTGAGAGGCGAGGTGGCAACTCCATGAGTGACGCACGCAAAGGACGCTCATGAACTCACCCCTTCAAAAATCACAAATGAAGTTCGTCTAAATCGCAATAACCCCGTAAATTTCGCTCCAACCGAAGGATTTGATACCATTGAGGTCATTTTCCAATCACATGTCAACCCCCGACCAACTGGAAGGCCCCAGACTTATCGCAGGCGAACCTGCAACCGATGCCCCCTCAAAAGCGGTGCCTCCTCTAACGGTAAGGCAAGAGACAACCACCCCACAAAGCGACAGTCCAGTCCGAAAAATGAGCGCACTTGCTGTGCTCCAAGTCCTCATGCTTCTGCTTGCCCTTGCTGGCTCCAGTTATGCTGCTTACACCGTGGCAACATGGACGGAAGATGCTGAGCGGACAACAGAACCCAATGAATTGCTCGTTCGCACCGAAGGACGGGATGCAGATGGACTGTGCACTGAAGGTGGCTCGCTGATCCTTATCGGCGTCGATCACAACCTCAATCAGTATCTGGATGGCGAGGAAGTCACCTCAACCACGAACCTTTGCCACGGTGAACGTGGTAGCAATGGCGTTTCCATCGTTGGAGCAACGGGACCATCGAGTTGGGTAAGCACTGAACCCTTACCATTTGGAAATGAAACCTGTCCCTCCGGTGGTTCGGCCATTTCAACCGGTGTTGACGAAAATGCCAATGGAAATCTCGATTCTGACGAGGTATTGGAGGTTCAATTGCTTTGCAATGGCGCCATTGGTCCAACAGGTGCAAACGGTGGTCAAGGCACCAACGGGGCGAGCGGTGTTAACGGAGCTCCAGCGCTTGTGGAACAACGGACACCCCTGGCAAGCGTCTGTTCAAACGGCATTAGCATCAATTTTGGAATCGATGACGGCATGGGTGAGGGCCAAGCCTTTGATGGAATACTCCATGCAGATGAAGTCCACAGCAGCCTCAATTTGTGCAGCCAACCGCTCAACTCGGGGCCTGTTGGAGATTTCACTCCCGGGATAACAAACGGTGTTAACTCTGGTTGCGACCAACTGGCATGGATGCCCCAATCATCTGTCTTGATTACGGCTGGCAGCGACGGCTCTCACGGGTGTGAATTGTGGTCGAAAAACAGCACTGGAACAGCATCGATGTTGGTCGATTTGAACCCCACAGGCGACTCCCTTCCCGGGCGATACACTGGATTCATACCCTTGAACAACAACGGCACCGAAGCCGTTGTCTTCGATGCTGACGATGGCGTGAATGGTCGGCACCTTTGGATCACCGACGGTACGGCGACTGGAACCCAGCGACTCAACGGTCTGGTGAACACCAACGTCAATGGTCCGGTCCAATCTGTAGCGTGGCTTGACGGTGTGGTGATGCTCAATGGAATCGATGCACTCTTGTGGACCAACGGAAGTTCAACCATCAATGCGTTTGACCATCCAAGCCTCGACCTAGGATTGGGGGCGAACGAACGAGCGATGATTACCAACCTCACCTCGTACCAGTCTTCATTTCTGACTGTCGAAGAAGGATGGTTGTGGTTCAGTGCGAAATCATCTGCTGGAATTGAACCATACGCCTTGAATGAGAACGGAATGTTGCGAAGTTGGGATTTGGCGCAGGGAGATTCAACCCCGAGCGCCTCTGTCGGAGTCTCAGGAGGACTCGTAGCGGTCGCAGACAACGGTCAAGGGCGACAATTGGTTCGTTTGAATCACGATTCATCGCACCTTTGGTTGACGGCCATGAGTCACTCTGGAACAGGGAATCCAACTGAATACGTTGGGGAGCACCTTGGGTTGCACCTGCTTGGTGATGTGATCGTGTTTGATGCCCTCACCTCGGGTGTCGACCCTCAAGTGTGGAGCCATCACCTGACTGAGGCCACAACCTCCCTGCTTTCTGAAACGATTCTGGCCCCTGGTGATTTGGCTGGTGGCGTTGTGCATCAGGGCCGCTTGTGGTTCGATTGCGTCGCACCATCGATTGCTCAGGAGGTGTGCTCCACGGATGGCTCTGCATCTGGAACCCAAACTGAAACGGACCTGCGTGCGGGTTCAGCCAGCGCTCTTATTCGTGGTTTTGCAACATCGGGTGAGGTTCTGTTTATGATCGCCAGTGGTCAAATCGAAGGCGTAGAAACGGGTTCATGCCTTTGGGTGTTGGATGCCACAAATGCACCACAGATGGTTCACGATCCGTGGTCGGGTCTCAACAACAACTCTAACGCAGGGACGTATGGAGGGCTTGTGGTGTCAGAACATCATGTGTTTTTCATTGCCAACGATGGAACAACAGGTCATGAATGGCAAGCATTCAGCCACGGAAGTCTAAACGGTGATTGGTTGATTTGGCCGGCATAATCACCTAAGGTGAATGCAGTAAGGGCAGGACACTTCCACCACATAATCTGGAGAGGCTTGCTCCTCCACTGAGAGAGGTTGTCTGCATGCAAAGCACTGCACTGCATCTGATTCCTCGAGTTCGGGAGTCAATGCCACACGATGATCAAAGACAAAACAATCGCCGTTCCAATGTGCTCCCCCGACTTGTTCGAAATAACCAAGGATTCCACCCTCAAGTTGACGAACATCTTTGAAGCCAGCTTCAATCATGACGACACTAGCTTTCTCACATCGAATNCCTCCCGTGCAAAACATCACCACTGGCGTGTCTTTGATGTCTTCCGGCAAGGCTTCAATGGCGCCAGGGAAAGCTCGAAAACTGGTGATGTCAAGATCCACAGCGTTCTCGAACGTTCCTAATCGAATCTCGTAATCGTTGCGGGTATCGAGGACAGTAACGGTTTTTCCTTCATCGAGCCATTGTTTGAACTCTGTTGGGGCAATCGTATCTCCAGTAAATTCTGCTGGTTTGACTTCGTCCATTCCAATGGAAATGATTTCTTGCTTTAACCTCACATTCATACGATTGAACGGTTGGTAGGTGGTGTGAGATCGTTTGAGCGGGATATCGAGGAACCGGACATCCTTGTCGAGAAAAGACAGGAAAGCTTCGATGCCTTGTTCGTCACCTGCCAAGAAAAAATTAATCCCTTCGTGAGCCAGAAGAATGGTCCCTTTCAATCGAGATGATGCACATGCATCGATCATGGGTTGGCGAAGGGAATCACGGTCGGGCAAGTCAACAAAACGGTATCCCGCAATGTTCACAATCGCCTGCTCCATGCTTGGGGCAGCAGGTCCTGTTTTTGAGTCATTCCGACATCAGGAGCGGCGCCAATCATGGCGTGAAGCAAGCGGTCTGCGCCACCCTTGGCCGAAGGCTCTGCTTGAAACGCGAGGTGCAGGTGACATTTGCCAGCGCTTGTGTTCGTTGCGCTCAAGCCTTGTGAGGACATCGAGAACGACAGCAGGATCATGCCCACGTTCGGTAATGCTTGCTCCATCCAGGCCTTCTTCGATGTGCGCACTCAGAATTGCATCAAGTTCGGGATATGGCGGCAGTGAATCTTCATCAATTTGATCGGGTGCAAGTTCAGCAGATGGGGGTTTTGTCAGTGTGGAAGCGTTGACCGGGGGTGTTCGGCCGCCTTCGCTCGCACGTCGATTGAAGACTTCTGCCAAGCCATAGACCTGCATTTTGTAGAGGTCGCCAAGAGGCGTATAACCGCCAGCCATGTCTCCGTAAAGGGTACAATACCCTTGAGCCAATTCAGATTTATTTCCTGTAGCAATGGCCATTTTACCTTGTGCGTTGGCGTGAGCCATGACCGTTAATCCACGCAACCTCGCTTGCAGGTTCTCACCGGCAACCGCTGCACCCGCATCAAGCATCGAACCAATGGATGCTTCAACCGCCACATGCATGCCGTCAATTGGAATGGTTTCAAACACCAACCCAAGCGCTTGAGCAGTATGAGCGGCATCATCGATGGAATGTTGCGAAGAATGGCGAGATGGTAAGGCCAAACCAGTCACGTTGTGCGGCCCGACCGCTGCTGCTGCAACACACGCTGCGACAGCGGAATCAATCCCACCAGAAAGGCCCAGAACAATCGAGGTGATGCCAGACTTCCGGCAATAATCGCTCAAGCCAGTCACCACAGCATCCGCCAAGTCATCGAGAATTTCTCGCTCGTGTTCTCTGCCGTCTTCATGAGGAGCAACTTGCCGAAGACCATCATTGCCGACATCCAAAGCATCGTCTGAGGTTGAAGCAATCCAAACGCAAGCATCGGGATCGTCGAGGTCAATCATGAGCACACCTTCCTTCCAAGCAGGGGCAATGACCACCCGTCCATCAGGCCAGGCGGCAAGGGAGTTTCCATCGAACAGGAGGTCATCGTTTCCGCCCACTTGATTCGCCATCAGGAATGGATGACCAAGCACCGAAGCAGCTGTTCGGCAAACATGAATGCGATCTGCTAATTTATCAGCGTGGTAAGGGGATGCAGAGAGGTTCACCGTTGCATCAAGGCTTACGCCTTGGCGGCCCCATTCTGCGAGGGATTCGATTGGGTCGGCTGCGTATGCGGATGGTGTCATGCCTGCTGCCTGCCAAGCGTCTTCGCAAATCGTCACACCGAGATCCAACCCCGCAATGGTCCGAGCAATTCCCGACCGGTTATCTGGCTTGAAATAACGCGCTTCATCAAAGACATCGTAGGTGGGAAGGAGTTGCTTTCTGGCAACAATTCTGTTTGAATGCTCAGATGTTGTCGAGGGGCCACATCGCACCACGCCGTTGCTGGGCAATTGTTTGTCGTTGTCGGGGGACAGAGGGGTTCCGACGAGCACTGGCATGGACACGTTGAGTTCGCAAGCCTTTGCCTGAGCGAGGGCGACAAATTCTGCTTGGAGAAGCAAATCTCGAGGCGGGTAGCCACAGATGGCAAGTTCCGTGCTCAATGCAAGGGCAGCACCGTTGGTTGCAGCAAGCCCAGCAAGTGATTCAAGACGGCTTGCATTACCGCTTAGATCACCCACTGTGGAGTCGACTTGAAGCAATGCAATTGTCCGGTTCATTGAACTCAACGCCCGTCTTAATCGTGCCGTACGATGTTCCCTTCTGAATCTTTGTACCACCATTCGTTGGCGGCTTTATCGTGATACCACCAGTAACCATCCGAACCCCGAACCCAATCGGTTTCTTCTGAATCTGTGTTGGTGTCAGTGTCCGCAGTGCTTGCGATTGCTCCGGCTGCAGTTGCTTCGAGATGAGCGACTTCATCTTCATATTCATCGTCTTCTAACTCAGAGGAATACTCATCCCAATCGTATTCAGCTTTCGAACCCTTCCGTCGGGTCATCCTCGCAGCATAGAGGAGGCCAGTGATGATGATCGAGACAAACAACAAGGCAGCAACGCTTCCAATAATGGGATTGACATTGCCAAAGACACGCTCAGACAAGGATTCTGCTCGTGTTGGTCGAACGTCAATGGATGGTCCGCTCAAGGTTTGGTCATTTTCAAGCGTGACTTCAATCCATTGAAGACCGGGTGATTCTGGATTCCAATCCACTTGAACAGGCACTTCACTTCCTTGCTGAACTTCTGCTGAAGTCCGCCTTAAGGTGGAGCGGTTGCCATCTGCGTTTACGATGGTGAAGACAACATCAACGCTACCATCGAGGGTGCCGGTGTTTTTCACATAAGCTGTGACAATCGATGTTTGACCAACCTCAATGATCACACGTGAGTACTCGACAGATCCCTGCTCCATTTCGAACTGTGGCTTGAGCCATTCCATTTCCCAAACACCAACGGGCGTTCCAGCAGGTGTTGCCCCGATTCCCAGGACTTCATTGTCTGCTAAGTCTCGACCTGCGACAACAACATGCAGTTCCAACCGGTTCTCAAGCATCTCTGCCGTGACCACGCTCAAGTCAATGGTACCGAAGACTTCCAATCTCAAACCTGAAATTTCTGTACCGACCAACGTCAATGGCTCCACACCGTTACGAAGTCGGTCGCCGGTTGCTTTTTCTTCGACCCACCAGATCAATTCAAGGGAATCCACCTCGAGTCCTCCTTCTTCGGAGAGCATGACTCGAACTTCGTGAACATCTGCAGCAAGGATAGCTGTTGGTCTCGGATTCAGTACTTCGACAGGCTCAGGACCGGTTCCATCGATGACAATCCATCGAACTGAAGTTTCTTTGTCGGTTGCATCAACGCCTTGACCTTGCAAACATCCAACACTCCATGTGAGTGGCAGAGTGCCTGACTGTGAGGGTGCTCGGAGTTCCATCGACCAGACGCCTTCATAGGTTGTCGCAGCGTAAGTTGTACCGGCAAACAACACATTGACTTCACATTCGAAGACCGGTACAGCATTGGTTCGGCTGAACACAACACCACCAGCAACTTCGAGCGGGCTGTTCGGGGCAAGTCTAGCACCATCGCCAAGCAATGAGCCTTGGGAGAGGATCAGACTGACGGATTCTTCAGGGATTTCCATCGCTGCTGAGAACCGCCATCGGTGTTCTGGGAACGCCTTGAACACTTCTTGACCAGCCCGATCAATCACGCGAACGCCGGGTTCTCTGCGAGTCTCTCCCAAATCGGGAGTGGTCCAAGCGAGCATGAATTCAATGTTCAGTGTGATGTCCCTTTCGTAAGGGTCTGCTGGCCCGTTCGCTCCAAACATGGTGCAATCATTGACGATCAGGTGAGGGCTCGTGGTGGTGCAATTGCCGGTTGAGAAATCCCATTGTATTGGCAAAGTGTCGCTGCCCTGGTTTGAGGCCAATTCCACAAAGACATCGGTGAGATCGGAGCCACCGTTTGGCTCTGTGATGTCGACATTGATGGTGTAAGGCGTCTGAGGGTGCAACCAAGGTTCGCGTCCTGTTTCGTAAGCAAATGCACCTGAGGCGACGGTCGGAGCACCGTCAATCGCAAGTTGGTACATGAACAGGTGCTCGCCACTTTCGTTGGACCCACCTTTCTCGAGTGCCTGGCCCGCATCATCGGTGCCTGAAATGTACACTGCCACCTTTTGCCCGAGGCTACCACCGGTGTCATCGAGAAGCAGTGTGTACTGGCCAATCAACGATGTCAAATCATTGGGCACATACAAGCCAAGGCCCTGGTATTCACCGGGATCTGGCCATTGGTTGGAATTGACATCATCAATCCATTCGCGCCATACCATAGCCTGTACATTGGTCGGAAGCACTGGCTGGTCTGTGATTTGGATTTGGATGGTCTGAGTGATCGAGGGAGTACGGTGATCGTAGAGATCCATCGAGGTCGAGAGCACCTGTGGATTGACAGAGTCCACGTGGAAGGTCCGTTCAAAGATGGCATCCTCTGTCAAGCCCGAACCGTTGAGTGAAGTCAATTCAATTCGCCATGTCAAGGTTCCAAAGGTGAACGGTACCACATCAGAATAATTCCAGTAATTCTCATCGAGCATCGTGGTGTTTGCCACCATCGTTTCTCCGCGGTACAGCGATAACATCGCATCGCCATCTGCGAAAGCGTCAGTCGTGTCAAGGCCCTCAAAACCAACACGCACTGAGAGGTCGATATCAATGCCTGCTTTGAGATAGTAATCGGCTGAATTGAGGGTTCGAGATGCTCCAACATCGGTGAACACGACCTCTTTGATTTCAAGGTCATTTTCGTAGCCTTGTCCTCCGATGGCCCCCCACACATGAATCGACGGAATCGAAATGACGCTGTTGGAGAGGACCAACCTAGAACGAACGCTCATGACTTCTGCATCATCCCAACTTGGTTCGATGCGGAAGGTGATGCTGGTGGTGATTTGAACGCCACTTTCGACAACCACCAATGCGTGTTCAGGATGAAGTTCAATGGAATCTGAAGCACCAAGGCCGACCGAACCACCTGCAAATGGCAACAACCAGACCCCTGTGGTGGTTCCATCGCTGACTTCCAGACGGGCCATCGAAGCTTGTGAACCATAGACATTGTATGTGGTGTTCATTGTCTGCCAGTGCTGACTTGGAGCCAAGACCGGTTCGTCGATAAGCATCTGGGAACTGACCGTTTGAACAGCGGAAGAGCTGTTCAGTCCTTCGACTGAAACTCGGATCCCGCCGGGTGTATCTGAGGCAAATGGGAGGGTTATTTGGTGCAAGCCATTGCTTGGTGAAAGTCCGTAGCGTGCAGCGTTCAACGCCAAAACGAAAGAGGAATCTGAACCTGCATCGACCGAAGTTGAAACGCTGTATGGAACCCCAAGACCTCCGAGCGTCACGTTCCCTGTACCAATCACCTCAAATGTCACTTCTGCAAAAGATGTACCAAGTGCCCCCACAGTGGATGTAAGGCTGGCTAAAACGGTGCTCATTGATTCGAGTTGGGTGGCATTGAGGGCAAGGGATGTTGAACCGTTGATGTCCCAAGAAGCGATCTGATCGTTTCCAATACGGAGCGTTACGCCGTCAAGGGTTCCTTGACTGGACAATGCAGTGAAAGCGAACGACGTGAGATCGGCCACTGGAACCCAAGCCTTAGCCGATGAGCTTCCGGAAATACCCGGATTTGCATCAATTGAAGTTTCACCGTTCTCAAAACGATCTTGCCAACCCCATGAACCAACTCTTGCATCGCTTCCACCCCATTCGACGAGGCCATCTTGGCCGAAATCGAGGGAGGGGCTTGTCGGTTGCAATCCACCGAGAGAACTGGTCTCAAATGCTGAAATTTCCCACATATCAGAGGAGTTGTTTGAAGCTGAGATGAATTGAACTTGGTGCATGCCAAAGGTACCTTCATGACCAACAAGGTTGAAGCTGTAAGGCAAGGTGATGTTGGTCCAGAGCATATTCCCTGGGGTTCGGATTTGGGCCTGCGCAAGAGATACGGTTGCGTCGATGGTGACTTGTGAAAGCGCTGCTGAAGGCGTGAACCATGGTGAAGTGAAGGAATCATTCACCTCACCTACATACACATCCATCCCTTCTATGAAATTCACGCCACCAGTTTCACTGATCCAACCGTGGAAAGCGCCGTTGTGTGTTGAAGTGACGGAGTACTGCCCGTCACCGCTGATGGAATACACCGTAGCCATTTCTCCGCTTGGGGATGGTTTGAACATCAATTGTACTTGCAGTGAAGTGTACATTTGCCAATCCAATGCGTTCACAGGAATCACACCACCGTCACTGCCCGACATGCCATCGATTGGCTCACCTGTTGATGCGTCGAGCACGGTCCAGTTGAGGTAAGCACCCGCAGGGACTTCAGCGTTGATGTAAAGAGGCGCCCATGGGCCAGCGTTCACCGTTTGATGGTTGCTCTGGGAGAATCCAATGGTTGGGCTTGTCCAATCTGCTGATGGCGGCAATGCGAGATGAACGTCGTCGATGAACCAAAAATCACAACATGTTCCTGAACCGCGTACTTGCTCAAATCTGATTTGGGTGTTTGCATGGAGTGCTGCGGCAGGAAGGGTTCCCATCCACTGGGTCGGCGCACCACCAGCGGTCGATCCTGGCCATGTATGGAGCGTGGTCCAAGTGCCAGATGTGGTTTTGTATTGCACCTTGAGATCTTCCCCGGAGTCCGCTTCTTCACCACAACTTGAGGAACCCTGTCGAATCCACGTATGGAGTGGAATCGTGCTCAAACCAGCGAGGTTGACAATCGGTGAAGTTGCGTGTTCTGGAGTGCTTTGAGCTTGGGTTTTGATTGAACCTCCGGCGCTGCCGTTGTATCCACATCCGGTCGAGCCCGAACCAGCGCCGGAACCTGTGTATCGGCTCACATAAGTCGAAGAGGATACCGTCCATCCTTGAAGACCTGAATTGAAATCCCACAGGGTTCCTCCTCCGTCCCCGGTAAGATTACCATCAGAACCGTAAGTGCCGTTGTGGACTGCCGTAGGTGCGGTCCAAGCCGTATTGTCATCCCACACGAAGCCAGTCTGTGTGGGTTGAACAGAGGGTTGTATGTCGAGGTGGATGTTCGTCACAGGTGCATCGCTCGGCACGTCGACAGTGAATGAAGTCGACGCCAAGTTGTTACCTGGTAGGAGGAATGAAGCGTTTTCACCTGCGATCGCAGATGCCACATTCATCTCTTCGAGAACCGGTGTTGGGGCCGATGCAGGATGGTCGAGCATCATGGTGTTCAACGGACCACCAAGGACCATCAACAGCCCAAGAAACAACGCAGTTTTCAGCCCAGAGGCACCCGCCATGCTTTTGCCTATGCGTTCAAGAACTTCAAACATACCCCATCAGATTTCGATAAATGGAGAGTAGAAAGGTGATTCTGCAAAGAACTTGGACGAAGAAATGTATCTTTTATGGTGCGATACCAAGGGTGAGGTTCAAGACAATACCGCCGCTCGGCGAAGCATGGCTCAACCCCAGGCTGCAGGCGAACTCGACGCAGTTGCACTTGAGACGGCTCTGCTCGAGGCTTGGAAACAAGAAAACGCCTTCCAGGCCTCCATTGATTCGAGAAGCAATGGTGCTCCTTTCATTTTTCTTGAAGGGCCTCCTACGGCGAACGGCAAACCAGGAATCCACCACGTTGTTGCCAGAGCCTACAAGGATCTTGTGTGCCGGTGGAAGACAATGGAAGGATTCCAGGTGCAACGCAAAGGTGGTTGGGACACCCACGGTTTACCTGTCGAAATCGAAGTGCAGAAGCGAATGGACTTGATGTCAAACGAAGCCATTGAAGCCTTTGGAATGGACAATTTCAATCAAGCATGCAGAGAATCGGTATGGACCTATGAATCAGCATGGAGAGAAATGACTGAGCGAATGGCCTACTGGGTCGATTTGGACAACCCTTACGTTACCCTCGACAACAATTATGTTGAATCATGCTGGTGGGCATTGAAGCAGATGTTCGACAAAGGACTTTTGTATCGAGGCCACAAAGTTTTGCCTTATTGCCCGCAAACTGGGACCTCTTATTCCAGTCATGAAGTGGCACTTGGCTACAAAGAAGTTGAGGAACCGTCTGTGTATGTCAAATTCAAACTCGTTGACGAAGATGCAAGCATCCTCGCCTGGACCACCACTCCTTGGACCCTTCCCGGCAACGTTGGTTTGGCGGTTGGGCCAGATGTGACCTATGTACGCGCACGTGTGACCGAGCAAGCTGAAAATTGGACCGGCGCAGGTGGTGCAGAGGTGGGCGAGGTGGTGATCTTGGCAAAGGATTTGATGAAAGAAGTCCTCCGCCATAACGTCGAAATTATCGAAGAAGTGCAGGGTAAATCACTGGTTGGACTGGCGTATGAACCGTTGTTCCCAGATGCAGTACCTCGTAACGATTCCACAACCGCTTGGACCGTATTGGAAGCCGACTGGGTGACGACAACCGACGGTACTGGCGTCGTCCACACTGCCGTCATGTATGGTGAAGACGATTACAACCTAGGTATGGCAGCCGGACTGCCTGCTCACCACACTGTGGGCATGGATGGAGCCTTCGTTGAAGGCACCCATCCTCAACTCGATGGGCGCTACGTCAAGGATTGCGATCAAACTGTGATCGATTTGCTTTCAGCACAAGGTGGGAGCAACGGCAAGGGACCCTCAAGCGGGCTTCTTTACAGAGAAAAAGCCTACCTCCACGATTACCCTCACTGTTGGCGAACCGACCACCCGTTGTTGTACTACGCCATGGACTCATGGTTCGTGAGGATGACTGCGGTCAAGGAACGGCTGTTAGAGTTCAATGATGGCGTTGAATGGGCTCCGGATTGGGTTGGTGAAGGGCGATTTGGCGAATGGTTACGAAATGTCAAGGATTGGGCAATTTCTCGTGAACGCTACTGGGGTACACCACTCCCCGTATGGCGGGGAGCGAACGGCGAAATGAAGTGCGTTGGTTCGATTTCTGAATTGCAATCTGAAGTGGCAAAAGCGGTTGCTGCTGGCATCGAAAATCCACCCTGCCCTGATGATGTCGATTTGCATCGGCCTGTCGTTGATGCATTCACCCTTGTTGATGAACAAGGAAAACCAATGCACAGAGAACCCTTTGTTATGGATTGCTGGTTTGATTCTGGATGCGCTCCATTCGCTCAATGGCACCATCCCTTCGATGGTGGAACGACCTTCGAGGCCTCTTCTCCTGTGGATTACATCTGTGAAGGCGTGGACCAGACGCGAGGGTGGTTCTACACCCTCTTGGCCGTGTCCACGACCGTGTTTGACAAACCCGCCTACAAGCGATGCTTGAGCCTCGGNTTGATCCTNGATGCTGAAGGCAAGAAAATGTCAAAATCAAANGGGAACATCGTNGACCCNTGGGACCATTTCAACCGAGAAGGTGCGGATGCAACCCGGTGGTACATGGTGACCGCAGGAGCACCATGGAACCCTCTGAAATTTGATTCAAATGGCGTTCGAGAAACTTACGCGAAGATGTTCTTAACNCTGTGGAACATCTACAAGTTCCACGCAGATTATGCTGCATTGGACGGGTTTGATCCCGAACACAATCCAGTGCCAGTGGAACAACGACCGACCTTGGACCGATGGATTCTCTCCCGCTTGGCCTCAACAGCAACGAATTACCATACGGATTTTGTCGGATGGAATTTCCACAAGGCCTGCCGCGATTTAGAAGAGTTTGTCGTGAATGACTTGTCGAACTGGTATGTACGCCGCAGCCGCCGACGGCTCTGGGATGATGCAGAATCGACCGATAAACTCGCCTGCCAACACACGCTACACGAAGTGCTGACCACCGTGTGCAAACTCATGGCACCTGTGAGTCCTTTCATGGTTGACATCATCCATCGAAACCTCACTGGAGAAACTGTCCATCAGGCATCATGGCCGTTAGGAGTCCCTGGTACCCTCGAAGGAGCAACCGCAGATTCATGGGACCTTGATGCCGCTGCAGCTACTGCGGATTTACCACCTCAAGACCTTGACCTTGAAGCCTCGATGGCGCTTGTTCGTGAGCTGGCTGAAGTCGGTCGCCGAATCCGTGTTGAAGCTGGACGACGTCAACGCTTACCATGCGCCCAAGGGTGGATTGTCGCCGGACCTGATCTTGCTGACTTCCACGACATTCTTGCTGAGGAATTAAATGTTGAAGCCATTGAAGTAGAGCAAGACTTGGACCGCTTCCAACGCATTGAATTGGCGCCAAACTTCAGAGCGCTGGCGCCAAAGGCAAGAGCAAATGTCAACGATGTGGCCAATGAAATCAAAGCCAGCCAAGACCCAGAGGCTCTTCTGGCTGCTATCGAGGCAGGAACATGTGAAATCATGGGCATTCAAATCGAGATGTCCGATGTCGAACTAAAACGGGCTGAGCGTGAAGGGTTTGCTGCATCAACCGTTCAAATCGGGCAAGGGGATGAGGCCAGCCACATCAGCCTCGTTTTGGACATGAACGATACACCAGCCCTTCTTTCCAAGGGATTGGCTCGAGACATCACCCGTCGAATTCAAGCAAAGCGGAAAACGCTCAACATGGAAATTGAAGCGACCATTGATCTCGAAATTTGGATGAAAGACGCTCCAGAATTGTTTGATGAAGACCAACAATGGATTGTCAACGAAACTCGATGTGCTGCTGCCGCCTTCCACCCAACCGATCTTCCCGCACCCACCGAAGCAGATTCGTTCGAAGTCGATGGAATCACCGTTTGGTTTGCGGTCTCGTAAGGGGCGAACTCCAAATGAGGATTGTCTCGTTGGTTCCAAGCCTGACCTTAACATTGTTTGAGTTGGGTTGCACCACGGAGGAAATCGTTGGACGCACACCATGGTGCATACATCCGAAAGATGCCGTCGAACAGGTTCAAGTCGTGGGTGGGACAAAAACTCCCAATGTCAAGAAAATCATGGCCCTCAATCCTGAACTTGTGGTGCTTGACCAAGAAGAAAATCCCAAAAAGATTCATGATGAATTTGTCGACGCGGGGATCAATGTGTTTGTTTCTTCTGTCAAACATCCTGCTGAAGTCCCCGAAATGTTGCGCCAACTCGGCGAGGCGATTGACCGGAAAGAGAGCGCCGAAAAATGGGCATCTTCCATCGAATCCAAGTTGCGATGGATGAAAAAGAATCCACTGCAAAGCGTGAGGGTAGCCCCGATGATTTGGCATGAACCGTTAATGTCTGTTGGACCGGGGAAATACGCCGGTGGATTACTGACAACCCTCGGATTAGAGGTGCCGGCATTGGTTGAGGGGGGAAATGGATACCCTGTCGTCACACCAGAGGCCCTGATTGAACACAATGTGGAGTGGTTGCTTCTCTCGAGTGAACCGCATGACTTCGCCCTTGAGGAAGGCGAGGCAATCGCAGCTGAAATGCGAAAGTTAGGCGGCCAAGGAGCGCACTCAACATGCATTGATGGGGAGGCCTTGACTTGGTTTGGCACAACCACACTTGCAGGACTTGAAACGCTGCATAAAACCTTGAGCGACGTCATTTAGGCGAGAGGCTTGCCGAGCGACGCCTTCAAATTGAACCACAATGACCACCTTCCATGCGTCGAGCAATCCTGAGTGTTCTGCTGATGTCCTCTATGGTCCTCGCAGGCTGTTTTGGCGGTGGTGAAACCATAGTCAATGAGACCAACCAAGAGCCAATCTGGACCACATACGCCCTTATTGATTCCGCGCCTCACGAAGATGCACGGATGTTCATGACCGTGGATTTGGCAACCAACCAAACAACAAACACCTCATGGGCGGTCTTTGACAAATCAAAGGGAGGCAACTGCTGTGAGCATTACATTGCCACATCAATCGAAGGACAAATCCTCAACATCGGTGGGGAATACCCCGTTTACTCAATGGACAGAGCCCACACTTGGGACACCTACATCCCCGGTTTCATTCCCGATTCACAATGCCGAACCTTCGTGCCAACCAACGAAGGCCAAGAGGGATTAGGCGAAGGAAGCATTGTCCAAGCCACCAATGGGGACATCATCTCAATGTCTTGGTTCCCCTACGTCGGAGGAGATTTGAAACTCGACAAATTTTACGCCATCCTTTACGACGAATCAGAAGACGAGTGGAGTTGGTGCTACAACCGAATCACAGAGCCGTTCTACGATCGCTCGTGGCAAGTTGAAGTCATTGGACCTGTCAGTTCATCGCTCGGAAATGGAGAATGGGCAAGCGTTGTGGTCTCTAATTTCTGGCACCAAACACAAAACGCAGGGGGGCAGATCAGCGTTGATGGACTCAATTACTACCCCTTCCAATTCCCAGGTCGAGATGGAGGAGAGCCTGCAATCGAACTGGATTTGGATTTCACCTCAGCGGATCTGCCTGCCTACTGGGACGTCAATAAGCCGCACAAGGAAATGAGGGCCTTCCCGGTTCCAAGCGGAGGACTGCTGTTCCCGAGTTACTTCGACAACGGGAACGCTGCCTTCATGGACACCTCACTCTCATGGAACGAACTTGCCGTCCAGTTCCCATCCGAGTATTGCCAGATCGACCGCACTGGCGCTCTTCATTGCGTATCCAATACCGGCACGACATTCACCCATTACATGTCGCTTGATGGCGCCCAAACTTGGACCAATCAATCCTACGAAATGGGAGCCATGGCAACACAAATTGAAGAATGGGAATTCCAAGCAAACGGGGAGTTGGACTTGTTTATTCTCAATGTGCGCTATCAAAGCAGCGAAGGACCAGATGTGGACACTGTGTTCCATGTACGAGGGTACAGCGAAAGTCTGGTTCCAGACACCATGACTTACATCGGACAAGGTGACCTCGACTCTACATCTGGCGCAGGCAATGATATTCGCTTCGACTTCGCTTCTCTTGCGATTCTCAACGACGGTGGAGTGGTTGTGGCTTATCATGATTCAACTGACCCAGACCCGTTGTTTGCCGTCGAATTGGAACTGCCTGAAGCCTAAGGGCAAACACAGACGCCTCGATTTCACCATCGAATCACACTTTTTGAGCAATATCCTCAAAAGCCCTTGACAATCGATGAAGGGCATGGTTCTGAGTGCATTGCCCGGGGTAGGGGAACGATTGGCCAAGAAAATCACCGATCATTTTGGTGATGAGCAATTAGCCTTAGCCTCATTGCGTTGTGGTGACATCGCAAGGGTTGCTGAAATTGATGGTGTGTCCCCAAAGCGCGCCCTTTCTTTAGCTCGAATGGTGGCTGGAGATTCCGGTTCATTTCTCGCCACAAAGGAGGCAGAACGGTTGCATAAGGAAATTCTCAACCATATTCAGGGCTATGCTTCTGCACCTGCAACCCGGCAGCGCATGCAATTGCTTATGCCAGTTCAAGACCCTACCGAGCGAAGAAAAATGTCCACATCAGCGATGTCCTTTGCCCGTGATGACCCTGAACGCATGGAACACTTGGCGTCCATTTTGAAAGGCCTAGGTCAAACAAGACACAGCACTGAGCGCTACGAACGGGTTGTGGTCACCACCCGTCCAATGGACCATCTCAAGAAATCATGCCGCGTCATACAACCTGGTGAGGGAGAGACATGGAAAGATTACACGGTGTTCAAACTCGTGACATGGATCGGAAGCGGAGCTCCCGCAGATGCCCCGGACGGTTGGGTGGTACTCGGGGCGAATCCTGCCCCGGAAATGGTGATCCCCGAGCGAACCATTGACTGGTTCCGCACCAACCAACGTCCACTTACAGCCCTTGTCGCCCTTGTCGAAGACGCACGAAGAGGTCACGATGGTCATGAATTTCTTGCTGAGATTCACCAGACCGTTGCAGGTTTGGAACCCTTGCCTGAATGGCTTGGAAACATCGATGAGCAAGGTGATCTTGATACCATCGCTGATGTGAAAGACAGATTGTGGAAAATTGGAAAATCACTCGAAGCTGAAGTGAACGAGGAAGTGGCTGAGGCAATGAACAACGCCAAAATGAATCTAAGCGGAAGCGAATTGCTTGAAGCGCTTTCCGATGGTGCTGCATTTCAGCGAAAATTGCAACAAGCAACGAGCGACGTCATTACCGATGCGATGGAGGCTGCCAAACAGCGTCTTTCAGAAGAATTGATAGGAACGGGTGTACGTGTTCCATACTCAATTTTCACGAAAGATTGGCCGGCCAAAATCGACCGTAAGGTCATCGATGAACTGGACACTGCCTTGGGCGCAAAGTTAGCCACAGGAGAAACTGAACGCATGTTGACGCTGGCAAAAAACCTCGGCCCGCTTCAGCCAAAATGTGAAGCTGCAGTACGGACATTGGTCGAACTAGACCAGTGGGTCGCTGTTGCAAGATGGGCGCTTGATCATCAATGCACCATGCCTGAACTCGCAGACCACGGCATCCATATCGAACAAGGACGGCACCTCCTCTTGGGCGTCGAGGCTGACGCAGTGACATACGGATTAGGTCGCTGTGCAGAGACAGAAGATCAACAAACGCTTGCGTTGTTGACCGGAGCGAACTCCGGTGGTAAGACGACGTTGCTCGAATTGCTCGCACACACAAGCATCCTTGCTCACATGGGCCTGCCTGTACCTGCAGATCGTGCTAGGGTTGGTCAAGTGGAGGCTTTGCACATCCTAGCGAAGGCAGGAGGTACCCAAAGCGCAGGTGCTCTAGAGCAAACGTTGGTGGAATTGGCCAATGTGGTCAGCGACCCGACTCCAAAACTAATCCTCGCAGATGAATTAGAAGCGATCACCGAGCCGGGTGCTGGCGCTCGAATTATTGCTGGAATGCTGTTGGCTGCGGAAGCGCAAAAGGACACAACGATGATGCTGGTGACCCACCTTGCCCCCGCAATATTAGAGGCAACTGGGCGCAAGGATTTACGCGTCGATGGCATTGAGGCAACAGGTCTGGATGCTGATCTGGAACTGATGGTTGACCGCACGCCAAAACGAGATTACCTTGCTCGCTCAACGCCAGAGTTGATTGTGAGACGGTTGGTTGAACGCAGCGATGGCCATGCGCAAAGCCTGTTCAAAGACATCCTGACGATGTTCAAGTGATCAACAGAGTCGACCGCTTTCGTCACCGTATTGGTGAAGCGGTGCTTGGAACAAATCTTCACAGGTACGGTACACGATAGGGAGGGTCAATTCTGAACTGGCCCAGTTCACGCTGTAGCCACCGGCAGCACCTGGTGAAGGAACATAATCACGTCCTGTTTGAGTCATGGTGATGGTGATTGATTCACCAGCTTCAATGAACACATCCATTGGCATGAATTCCATTTTGCCTGTGACGGTCGAGAAAGCAGGCATCAATTCGGTGCCATCTCGGCCACCGTCTGCGAACCTGAAGTCCATCACGGCGTGTCCAAGGTGCATTCCTGAGGAATCGGTCATGTCCAAGAAGGCATGAGCACCGTTCGTGGTGTGTGGCGTAACGGCAATGTGGAATGAAGGCATGCCTGCAATGTAGGTGTCTTGTTCAAATGGCCCGTAAGTCAGTGTGATTGTTTCAGTGGTTGTGACCATACCTGCGCTGCTCGGATTGAGTTCAGCAGCATTGACAATGAGGTATTCGGTGTCATCGGCCGGGTAGGTTGCTTCGAATCTCCATCCACCTTGGTTGTCTTGCATTTCAACTCCAAGTGTAGGGGCTCGCCCCTCATCTCGCAGGTACCAATCAAACCAGTAGAGCATTTCATCCGCCCAATCCCAACGCAGCGTGTACGGGTACGCTTCGGCACCCTCGCCAGATGGAAGCGATTCGTGGCCTGAGCGTCGGTCTGGATAATCATGTGCCCATTGACCTGCAAGCGTTTTGACTTCGAGTCCGGCGTCCTCGACGATTTGATGAGTAGGGAACGCCATGTGGGGATCGACGTTCCAATCTTGCATTCCTTGAATGATGTACACCGATCCGTTGTAATTCTCGACAACGCGTCCGAGGAAAGAGCGAGAGGTCCAGTAATCATTGCCAGCGTAGTCGACCATGCCACCAGACAGGTAGGCTGCAGGCCCATTCGCGTAGCCTTGAATGTAGCCTTCGCAGAGGTTTTCGGCATCGCCTCCGTCGCCATCAATGCCAAACGAGCCATAGACGCCATTGTGCATGATCATGCCCCGTGCTTCCATGCTGCCGTTGCGCCACATCAATTCGTGAACGCCAATCAGACCTGACATTGGAACAATTGTGGCCAAGTGAGGGTTGCCGAATGTTGCTGCTTGCCATGGGGTCGAACCGTCATACGATTTCCCAATCAAGCCAACTTTTCCATTGGACCAACCTTGGGTACCAAGCCAGGTCACCGCAGCATCAATGCCTCGTTGTTCATCGGTTCCCATCAGGTCCATGCAATGGTTTGAATCACCTGTGCCGAACACCGATACCTGGGCCACACCGTAGCCGTGTGGAACATAGTTCTCAATCAGCATACGTCCCAATCGATCGGCTGGAGTAAGAGCATCGACGTCCCCGTCGTTGTAGTAAGGACCGACCTCAGCAATCACCGGCACCTGACATTCCTCAGATACATTCCCTGATTCCCAATCGCAACCCTCGATGACTGGCAGCCACAAACCAAGGTGAACTTCCGCACCTCCCGTAAGGCCTGCCCCACCGTCTGCCGCTGTGATGCTTGGGACCGGAACAAAGACGGAACGAACCTGGTCAATTCCATAGGAACCGTTGATGGTCACCCGTGCAAAGACATCTGTATCATCATAGACCATTTCGGTTCGGTCCCATGGTTCTGGATAGACATCGTAGGGGGCTATGAGGCCACCGTCATCGATTTTTTGCTCGCCGAAGCAACCAGAAAGACTGGCGCTCATCATCACTGAAACGAGGAACAATGTGCGCAGGTGCATGGCTATCCCTGCCATGAGTGATTTTTGAACACATTGGTTCCTTGGATAACACCAGGTTGGCGCTCATCTCGTCGACAGAAGATGGAAAAATGGGTTAGCAACCTGCCGGTGTGTGGTTATTCAGCAGAATCCTCTTCCGCCTTTTGGGCCTCAAGCTCCGCTCGAACTTCGTCCATGTCCAGGCCGCCAAGTTTTGTTACAAGATCGCGCAGAGCATCTTCTGGAAGGGCGCCAGGCTGCATGAAAACACCGATGCCTTCCTTGAAAGCGATCGTAGTTGGGATTGAACGAATGTTGAATGCCTGTGCGAGTTGAGGTTCTGCTTCCGTGTCGATTTTACCAAACACAACGTCTGGAAAATCTTCGGAGACTCGCTCATACACAGGACCGTACGCCTTGCAGGGTCCACACCACTCTGCCCAAAAATCAAGCAAGACAATCTCATTGTTGTCGACAACGTCGGCAAATTCGGGTTCAGTTAGGTTCACAGCTGCCATAAAGAGGCGTCAGGGAAGGAGGTTCTTCAATACCATGGGAGATTTATCGTGCGACGGCTTCATGTGCTTGGTGCTCAAGCGACCATCATGCGCCTGAAGCAGTTTGCAAGCGGCCTCGTCCTCCTCATCATGCTCGTCCCCCTCCTCACCGTGGGAGCAAGCAACGATTCAACACCAACTCTGGGCCGTGAATCGACGGTCGTGGTCTCTGAGGTCTTCATCAGCCCGAACAACCTTGTCTCCAATGACACCACACAGAACATCTATGGCGCAGTCGATTGGAACGGGGATGGCGAATATGGAAAATATTCCGACCAATTCATTGAACTGTGGAACACGGGTTCCACCGGAGTCGACGTTTCAGATTGGATCTTGAGCATCACCTCTGGGAGTGCACCTTGCCAACTTGCATGGAACACAACAGTTCCTGCCGATGGACGAATCGTCATCTTCAGTGCCGACTCAGGACTCATGTTGGATTATTTCGATGGTGAAACCGTATCGGTTTCAGACACCTCAGGCTCGGTCATGGACACAATGAGCGTCTCTCCACAGTTTGCGTTTTGGGGCAATTCAATCGTAGAGGATTCATCGGGCACGCTCATTGAAGTCACACCTACACCTGGATTTGGACCGGAAGATCCTGCATCCAACTCTGCGGTCAACATCGTCAAATGTTACAAGGTCCAAGATCAGAGTTCGGACGCATACCTTCTCAAAGGACGCGTCGTGACCATGGAAAACCAAGACAGTGTGTTTAACAATGGAAACGTGCTGATTCGGGATGGTAAAATCGAGGGCGTGTGGTCATCCGATTTGTCCATTCCAACCAATGTGGATTTGACCAATGTCCCTGTCATTGAGACCAACGGCACGATTTACCCTGGCCTGATTGATTTACACAATCACATGCATTACAACCATATTCCACTGTGGGATTTTGAGGTCCACTTGAATGAAAACCAACGCTCGGACGAAGGAGGGTACACCAACAGGTACCAATGGGGCAACAACTGGGACTACGGTCCAAGCATCACATGGATGAAAACAAACGTGCAATCCTACAACCGATGGGACATGGCAAGTGAGCAAATGAAGTATGCAGAAGTTCAAGCGGTCTCTGGTGGCGTGACAGCCGTCCAAGGATCACCCGGTTCAAACACTGACGCTTGGGACAGCATGCTTTCGAGGAACATTGAGTTGTATAATTTCGGACAAGATGGTATCACGACTTGCGCCGTATGTGGTGCGGCGGATTCGGACTACACTGGAAGTCACTTGATCTCTCAAAACCAATCTGGCTCCCTCAACGGTTGGTTTGTTCACCTTGCAGAAGGCGTGGACAGCAGCAGTAAGGCAGAATTTGATGCGCTTTGGAACAAGGGCCTCATTATGGATGAGACCGTTGTGATTCACGGGACTGCCCTTGACCGCGCTCAATTCGACAAGATGGCCACAGTCGGTTCAGATTTGGTGTGGTCTCCAATCTCCAACCTCTTGCTCTACGGAAACACAACCAATGTTCGTGCCGCTGATGCAGCAGGCGTTCCAATCTCAATTGCGCCAGATTGGGGTCCAAGTGGCTCAAAGAACAACCTCCACGAACTGAAGGTTGCTGATCTTTGGAACAGAGACGTGATGGATTCCTATTTTTCGGATTACGACATGGCTAAAATGGTCACCAGCAACCCTGCAAGAGCAGCAAAATGGGACTCTTTTGTTGGCCAATTGAAGCCAGGGATGTACGCTGACATCGTGGTCATGGACACCTTCCATGAAGACCCTTATCGAAACTTGATTGAATCCATCGATGCCGATGTGCGATTGACTGTGGTCCAAGGCAAAGCCGTGTTCGGGGACGTTGATATCATGACCGCAATCAACCAAGACGATTGGGAACCGATCAGTGGTGGAGGCGTCAACAAGGCAGTCGACGTGACATCATTGACCGAAACTGATGGAAGTCAAACCTGGGCCTCCATCCAAGAAGGAATGACCATGGCAATGCAAAATAATTTTGAGGACATCAAAGCGCATTGGAACGATGTATCTGGTATGTCGGATGCTGAAATCAACACTTGGCTGGGGAGTTCGTTTGACGGCGATTACAAAGACAACCAGAACCGTTTGAAAAACATGACCGTCGATCCAATTTTCACGACTGGTGATGAGCGATACTTCGATGTCATCAATCGTAGTGCTCACGGAAACACGCATGTTGATCTCAGTCAACTGTACGGCTACTATGACATCGAAATGGACGCTGACGGTGACCGAATTAATGCTGATGTGATTCTTGGAACAGACACTGAGGACAACACTGGAAGCAGCGATAACACCGGAGGCAACACGGGTGGAAACAGCGACGGAGGCAACGATGGTTCTGGCACAAACGATGGCACAACAAACAACGGTGGAGAGCAAAACAATGTGGACAACGGCGACGGTACTTCCATCGTGTTGTGTGAGGATGGAAGCCTTCCACCTTGCATCGTCAATCCAAATTCTGGTGATGACGGTTCTTCATCGATTGATTCCGGTGCGTCAGATTCGGAAGACATCAAGCAGAAAGCACTGCTTGCAATGGTTGGAATCATTGTCTTGATGGGCCTTGGTTTGTTCTTGATCAGCAAAACGGGTGGCGATGAATTGAACCTGAGCGAGGAAGCTCGGATCGAGAAAATTTGGGACGAAGATGAACTTGAAACTCCATCGACAGACCCAATTTTCATTCCAGCGCCACCGCCTATGAATGCGATGAATTCTGCTGCAGATGAAGCCGAATGAGCATCAAGCGAGGTCCCAAGTGGGACCAGAGGCTGTATCGGTCACGATGACACCAAGCTCACCGAGTTGATCGCGTATCTTGTCTGCCCTTGGCCAGTCCTTTGCCCCGCGTGCTTCCGCACGCTGAAGAAGTAGATCTTCCACTTGTTCAGCAATAGCGGCCTTTCGAGGGTCCTCTTCGGGTTCTGCAAGGGCCATTTCTCGAGAAGGCAGAACGCCAAGCACAGCGCCAGCGCTTTCCTCAAGCCAGTCCACTGCATAGTGAGCAAACGCATCTGCGTCTGCGGCGTCTAGATCACTTGACATTGTTTTGGTCATCTCTCGCACTGCTCCAAGCACCTTTGCAACCGCTTCACGGCTGTTGAAATCATCGTCCATTGCTTTGGCGAAACCTTCACCCATTTTCTCTAACAATCCGAGGGATTTCGAAAGAGGGAGAGAGGAAGTAATGTCTGCTTGTGGCAATTCAACTGGCTTTTCCGTAGTTCGATTCTTGAGTGCTGTCACATAGGTCTCAAGCACTTTGTTGTAATTGCGTTCTGCGTTTTTGAGCAACGTCTCATTCATGTCGATTGGTGATCGGTAATGGGCGTTCACCAATGCAAACCGCAAGACCATTGCATCGACTTGTTGTAGGATGTCGCGTATTGTCCAGAAATTCCCAAGTGATTTACTCATCTTTTCTCCATCGATGTTCACAAACCCATTGTGAAGCCAGTGATGGACAACTGGTGAGCACCCAGTGTGGCACTCGCCTTGGAAAATTTCTGCCTCATGATGAGGGAATCGTAAGTCATGGCCACCACCGTGAATGTCAAATTGAGCGCCGAAGTGATCCATACTCATCGCTGTGCATTCGATGTGCCATCCAGGTCGCCCGGGGCCCCAAGGTGAGTCCCATGTTGGTTCACCCGGTTTCGCTGCTTTCCACAATGCGAAATCCTTGTGGTCTCGCTTCCCAGATCCTGTGAGGTCCACGCGGCCACCAGCACCTGAGCGGACTGCTTCGATGTTTTGTCCGGTCAGTGCACCGTACTTTTCTGGTGCAGAGTCAATGTGGAAATAGACGCCATCATTGGCGTGGTAAGCATGTTCTTTGTCGATGAGATCTTCTATGATTCGAATCATGTCATCGACGTATTCAGTGCAGCGAGGGTAATCGTCAGCCCGAAGGATGTTGAGTGCGTCCATGTCTTCGTAGTAGGCCTCGATGTTGGCGTCCACCAGTGCTTTCCAATCCCCATCCAATTCATTGGCCCTCACAATGATTTTGTCATCAATGTCGGTGAAGTTTTGGACATAATGAACGTCAAAACCCGAGGATTCGAGCCAACGGTGAATCAAATCAAACGCAAGGTAACATCTAGCATGCCCAAGGTGACATCGGTCATAGACCGTTACGCCACAAACATACATCGACACCTTTCCGGGTTCCATGGTCGTAAAATCGACCTTAGTTCGACGGCGGGTGTCATGCAGGCGGATGGGCATGGGATTCATGTTGGGGTGCGCCCATCCTCACTTGAAGGTTAAGATGGTTGGGCGTTTCGCAATTCCATGAGCGAGGAGAATTCTGCGAACGGGCAGACGATTTTTGTCACGGGGGTGAACGGCCACATTGGCAACCACATCGTTCGCGACCTTCTTGCCCATGGGTACACAGTCAGGGGTTCTGTTCGAGATTTGAACGACCCAATGAAGGTCGATCATGTTCGTCAACACGCCACCGATTTGGGAATCGCTGAACGGCTTGAACTGGTCGAGGGCGATGTTTTGGATGCTGATGTTTGGGAAGAGCACCTCAAGGGGTGCGATGGTTTGTTCCACACAGCAACAGTTTACGCCACAAGTGGGGAGGCAACAACCATTATCGATACGGCCAATCTTGGCACCCAGCACCTGTTTTCTGCAGCAAAGGCTTGTGGAATTCAGCGCATCGTCTACACTTCCAGCATCGCCGCTGTCGGCTCGACTCCAAAGGGGAGGCTGAAGACCGAGAACGACTGGCAAACTGACCGAAGTTCCCCCTACGTCATCGCAAAAACGGAATCTGAACAATTGGCTTGGGTTTTAGCTGAAGAGATGTCGCTGGATGTTCGAATCGTAAATCCAGGCGGCGTATTGGGGGGAGGGTTTGCACGCCCGACGCCAAGCGTGGAGTGGTTTGATGACGCCATGAAAGGTGTTTTTCCAGCAGCACCAAAGATTCCAATGGCCTTTGTTCACGTGGAGGATGTGGCTCTTGCGCATCGAAAAGCGTACGAAATTGAAGAAGCAGAAGGGCGATTCATTCTCGCACCGCACAGCAATTCCACAATTGCCGCTGTATGCAAGCGCATTCGAGAACTCTATCCAAAAACCAAATCCCCAAAACGAGCAATCCCCGTACCCCTCATGTTCATCGTTGTGTTTCAAGACTGGTTGATGGGCCTGTTTGGCGCACCTCGTCGTATGACAAGGAAAGCCGTCAAGGGTTACTTCAAGGGGGATTCCAATTTATCCTCACAGAAAGCAACCGAGGTGCTCGGTATCGAATGGCGTTCTTTTGACGATTGCATCCATGATACGGTAAGGGAGTTCCAGTGATTCAATTCTCCGGAAAAAATGGACTCACCCTCAACGGTGTGGAGGTCGATGACCGCTTATTGTTGCGCACTGCGTGGATGACCATGCTGTTCACATGCGCTGCTTCGATGTCGATCCACGCTCTTTCAGGCAACGCAAGAGCCATCCCGTTTTTCATATCAGAATCCGATTTCCCCGGTTTGGAACGAATCGTGTTCAGGTGCGGTTTGAGCGCAACTGGATTGATGCTGTGCTGTCTTGCCGTAAGGCTCCCCTATGCACTTCACCTTACAACCAACACACGGCTGAGAACAATCGCTCAATTAAGCGGGGTCATCACGGGCATCTCAACCATTTTGTTGTCTTGGTTTAGCATGCACGAGCATCTTGTGATTCACGTTGTTTTTGCATCGATTACGTTTGTCGGTGCCTATGTTTGGTCGTACAGCATGCATGCCTCAAGGTCACATAAACCAGGAACTGGCTATTCAAAACGACGAGTTTGGTTGGCCGTAGGAGGGATGTCTTACCTTGTGATGAACCTCTCACTCGCTCAATCCGCTCGGCGGTTGGTCATCGAGCAGGGACTGACGGGGGGCACCGAAGTGATGAACCTCGCCCAATCTTCGATTGATATCGCTGCGCCCGCCGAATACCTGTTTTTCTTGAGCGTCGTCTTGATGTTAGCATCGTTTGACCACGATCTTGCCGAAGCACGCCAAGATGAAGCAACGCTTGGTGCTTAATCGGTTCAACACATTGAGTCTCCGCTCATGCATCGAACACACCACCAAGTCGGAGGATTTTCATGTCCAAGGACGAAAGCGGGACGCTTTTCGGATCAACACCCGTTTCCACTGTACCTTTCCACACCCGTATGTGCATGTCTCTGTGGGACAGAACATGGTGCACTTCACCAAGGTAGGAGAGAGCAGCGACATCAAGCGACTCGCCCATTTCCGGCCCCCACATGCCTTCAAGGATACCTGTTGAACCTCGTTGAACGAGTTCTGGTAAACCGTTCGTGTCAAGTCGTAGGATGCACATCAAATCAACACGCTTTTTCGAGCGAACTTTAGGTGCTGGGTATCGAATTGGCTCAGCCATACCTAGGCACGAAGATTGAATGGGGCACTGGGCACAGTTAGGTCGCTTAGGCATGCACAAGGTTGCACCAAGTTCCATCAAGGCTTGGTTCCAATTACCAGCATCTGCTTTCCATAGCGATCGGTCTGCCCAATCTTGGACCAAATTCGGACTTGGGTTCTCGTCCGCAGTTTGGCGCGCCATCACTCTACGGATGTTCCCATCAACACAGGCAACGGCTTCACCATGGGCGATGCTTGCCACTGCTGCGGCCGTGTAGGGGCCTATACCGGGAAGGGTTTGGAGCGTCTTTGAATCGGTTGGGAGGACACCTTCGAAGCCCCCATTTTCGGAATTCTCGCACACGCGCTTTGACAATTGGAACAAACGTCTTGCCCGACTGTAATACCCTGCACCTTGCCATAGATGCAGGACTTCCTCTTCGGTGGATGACGCCATCTCCTCAACGGTTGGGTACCTTGAGTAGAGGCGCTGCCAGAAAACGATGCCGCGGCTCACTTGAGTTTGCTGCAAGAGAATTTCCGAGAGAAGAATGGCCCAAGGATCGCTTGTGTTCCGCCAAGGCAAGTTGCGTTGATGTTCTGCAAACCACGCCATCAATGAGGCTTGGTCGATGGATGGGCGCAATCAGCCACCTCCGAGCGTCAAGCTTCAGCTTCTGCGGTTGCTGCTTTCTTTGCTTCAATCGCCGCGTCATTGGCCTTGATTTGCTCCCAAACAATCTCTGCGATGTCCTTGACTTCCATTTCTGAATCGATTGCTGTGAGTCCATCGCTGACCATTGTAGAACAGAACGGACAGCCAACCGCAACGGTCTCTGCGCCGGTTTCTGCTATTTCTTTAGCTCGAATGACGTTCACGCGTTGGTCTGCATCTTCCTCCATCCACATTTGAGCACCTCCTGCTCCACAACAGAAGGATTGTTTTCCATGGCGTTCAATCTCGACATCCACACCACCGATGGCGTTTCGTGGAGCATCCAGTTCCCCACCAATTCGACCCAAGTAACACGGGTCATGGAAGGTCACAGATGGATCATGCTTTGGATCAGGGAGTTTTCCTTCTTGCTGAAGGTGGTTGATCAGTTGTGAATGGTGCATCACTTCGATGTCTTCTCCGCCGTAATCTTTGTACTCTTTTCCGAGGGTGTGGAAGCAATGTGGGCATGAGGCAACAATCTTCTTGACGCCGATTTCTTCGAACGTTGCAAGGTTCGTTTCGGCGAGCATTTGGAACAAGTACTCGTTTCCAGCTCGGCGTGCTGAGTCACCGCTGCAACCCTCTTGCATGCCAAGAATACCGACATCAAGGCCGGCTTCTTTCATGACGCTAATGGTGTCGCGTGCCACCTTTTTGTTGCGCTCATCAAACGATGCTGCACACCCAGCGAAGTAAATGTACTCTGCAGGCTCAGCAACCTTCACATCGAGACCTTCTGCCCAATCGCCACGTTCGTGGGCCGGGAGTCCGTAAGGATTTGAATCGGATTCAAGGTTCTCAATGGTGGCCATCAAAGGCATGATGGTGTCTTCAACGCTTTCGTCGAATTCCATTCGTTCCATCATCAAGTGACGTCGAGCATCGGTGAGCTTGGGGACGTGATCGATGTAGATCGGGCAAGCCTCTACGCAAGCATGGCAAGTGGTGCAGGCCCAAATTGCGTCTTCTCCAAATCGGGCGATGATGTCTTGTTCAGGGGTTTCGCCAGCCATGAGCGCAGTGGAGTTCTCATTTGCATAATGGCGCACATCATGGATGATTTGCATCGGGTTGAGGGCTTTACCGCTTGCATACGCCGGGCAGACATCCTGGCATCGAGCGCACGATGTGCACGCCCAGCCGTCGATGAGATTACGCCATGTCAAGTCAGTGTAATTGACTGTTCCAAACGACTCAATGTCCAAATCGTCAAGCAGGACTGCCTTACCATCTTCGCCACGGGCCAGCGGCTCCATGGTTGCCATTGGCCTCATGTCATGGAAAAACACATTCGGGAAGGCCATGACAAGGTGCATGTGCTTTGAAAGAGGGATCAGGAAAAGGAAGGTCGAAATGGCAAGCATGTGCATCCAATAGGAGGCAACAACGAGGAATGTGCTGGGTTCTAAGGCACTTGCGACCCAAGCACCGATTGGCTCCCAAGTCGAAGACACGCCGGTTTCGCCTGCCTCGACCACGAAGGATGTGAGGGTGATGGTCATGATGAGCAAGAGAATGAAGTTGCCTTCTAACTGAGACTTTCCTTTGAGCTTCTCCGGAGTGAACACGACCCGGCGCAACAAGGCTGCAACACATCCAATCAGTGCGATTGTGTACCCGGTTTCAACGATTAAGTTCCAAGGACCTCGGACCAAATCGGGTAGGAGGTTGTGAGAAAACCAGTTCGCAGTAGCCAAATCAAACATGTCGGTTGAAAGCATAAGGAAGCCCCAAAACATGAGGACGTGGATGCCGCCAGCAATTTTGTCTTCCAAAACCCGCTTCTGCCCGAGCCATCCAGTGATGACCTCTTTGATTCGAGCGCCCCAGTTGTCGAAACGGTCGTCTGGTGCCCCAACCATTACCAAGCGAGTTGCTTTGATGACTTGATAGAGGAAAAAACCGATCGAAACCGTTCCAAGAACGAGCAACAGCAGCCATCCGGGTACGGGGCCGTATGACATTGAGAGAGGATGTTCCATCTAGCATCACCGTGGGAGCAAAGGCTCCCCCAACCACCTCCAGAGAAAACCAATCCTTGAATGCACCGTAAAAATACCATCAATGTCACTGTGATTTCAACAAGGGATATGAAGCGCGGGCACATGGTCCTGATGAGGGGGCTTGTGAATTGAACATCGAAGCGAGTGCTCCGGGAAAATGCATCCTGTTTGGAGAGCATGCTGTTGTCTTTGGTCAACCTGCTGTCGCAGTGGCTCTGGAACAGCGAATTCATGTCAGCATTCAACCTATTGAGGCTGAGGAATGGACCCTTGAGGGCAACAAGTTTAATCCAAGAAAGCACCCTCATCTCAGCACCTTACGTAAGCTGTTGTGGCCGACTAAAGATGGTGCTCCTGCGCTTTCGATTGAAATACACGGAAACATCCCACGTGCATCGGGGCTTGGCTCATCTGCTGCGTTGAGTGTGGCCGCTTCAGCAGCCCTTAGAGCAGCGCGAGGCCGTTGGGTCATCGAATCAGAACAGGGTCCTGTTTGGACTGAGGGGTATTCGAGTGAAATCGAGGACACGGATGCCTATACTGGTTTGAACTCAGGAATCCGCACGACCATGTACCACAAAAAAGAACTTCACCTCTTTGGTAATGATGCGTTGGATCTCGACGAGTGTTCAATCATTGGTCATGCAGTTGAAGCAGCTGCCCAAGGTGGTCGAGCATCGCCTATGGACGCCTCAACTTGCGCTCATGGTGGCGTGATCTTACTCAGCGAACAAATCGAGTCCGACAATGAATATCTGTATCAACGTCAATTGGACATGGACGATGGAAAACGCACTTGGGAACTGCACGAACTTGGCGTTCCAAAAGGTGGAGAAGAAGTCTACCTCGTCATTGGGAACACTGGCGTACATGCCCCAACAGCCGATCAGGTCGCCAAAGTTAGCAAAGCAATTCAGGACGAGCCTGAACGAATGAAGGAAATCGAGACCATCGGCCTGATTGCTCGGAGGGGCATTGAAGCCCTGAAAAACGGCGATTATGAAGCGGTTGGGAGGGCCATGACAGAAAATCATGTGATGCTCAGAGGTTTGGGCGTTTCCTGTCATGAGTTGGACGACCTGGTTCGGGCCGCAGCCCCTTCTTCTCTTGGAGCAAAACTCACGGGTGCTGGAGGGGGCGGTTGTATGGTCGCACTTACCCGCAACCCCGACATCACAAGCGAAGCAATCAAGACCGCTGGCGGGAAGGCTCTCGTTTCAAAATTTGGAAACGAAGGGATGCGCCTTGAAACGCCACACTGCGAACCTTTTTGGTCACCTCAAATCCATCCCGATTGAAGGGGTTTTTAGGAAAACCGATGTTACGGACTCTGCCTTTTCTTTATATACTGGTTGGCATTCGCTCTGAATATGACTACTGATGAAGAACGTCTAACCGTCGTGAACGTGGTTGCCAGCACCCGAGTTGCTGAGGAACTAGACCTACCAGATATCGCAATTCAATTGAATTGCGAATACGAGCCAGAACAATTTCCTGGTGTCGTCTACCGAGTGACCGAGCCAAAGCTTGCTATCCTCATGTTCCGTTCAGGCCGTGCAGTGTGCACCGGTGGAAAGAACGAAGACAACATTCACACAGGAATCGAGCGCATGATCAACGATCTAAGGGCTGCAGGCATCGAAACTTGGAACCTCGACCAGGTCGAAATTGAAGTCCAAAACATGGTTGCAACCTACGCCCTCCACTACCCTGAAGACTACCCTGGGAACGACAAATTCACTGGAGAACCACAAGCCGGTGTGCCCCGTAAATTGAACCTGAACAACCTGACCTTCCACCTACCATTCGACAAGGTCGAGTATGAGCCAGAGCAATTCCCAGGTCTCATTTACCGCCTTGACTACCCCAAGGTCGTCTGCTTGATTTTCGGCAGCGGCAAGATGGTGATCACCGGTGCTCGACACAAGGACGAAATCCTCGAAGCTGTTGAAATCATTAAGGACGAATTGGCAGACTTGCTGGAATATTGATTCTAAACACAGTCATTCTCCAACAGGAGAAGTGTTGATGTTCTATTGAGCGTGTGGCGTAGCATGCGCCCGAGCGTGACGCGAGCCATTCCGGCATTTTTGCTGGTCTTCTTGTTGTTCTCGAGCGTGCAAACTCCACTGTTCCAAAGCAGTCTTGAAAGTCCGACTGCACCCCTTTTTTCAGGCAGCCAAGACCCTGGTGTGAGCGATGTGCCCACATGGCGAGTTGGGGACAAATGGATTTACTCCGGCATCTTTGACCCAACATTGCTCGTGACCAACACTGGCGTTCAAGCCACAGTTGGAGAGATTTATGGCGACACCACAATGGAGGTTCTCGGCATCACTGAACAGTCCGTCGATAACATGTCGGTGCTCGCCTATACCCTTCGCTCATCTGCAAACTTCGATAAATCCGGAGTTTCCCTTGAAGGCTATGATGGTAACGTCTACATCACATACAGCCAAACAGAATACCTCCGAGTCAGCGATTTAGCCAGCCTTCGAAGCGAACTTGACATGTACATTCGCTTCGTCCCGTATGGAATCTCAAGCCTGACTCAGATTCTTGGTGACATTACCATCACAACAAGTTACAGTCCAGCCTCTGAAACCTACGACTTCCCATTGCGCCTTGATGAACAGTGGACAACCACAACCACCTCATTTGCCCAATGGTCGGGATCAAGCGATTACATCACTCCGTTCCCACCCCCAGTAAGCGACACCAACAGCACCACTTGGGAAGTGGAAAGCGTTGGCAAACCAAACAACGCCTACGGCCAAACGATTGGCTATGGTGGATGCAATGCTTCGTATGAACTTCAGTCAGTCAACAGCGATGGTGTGTCAACTGGCTACAGGTGGTATTGCCCCGAAGTTTCGAACTATGCGTGGCTCCATACAGAAGATGACATTGGCCTTACCATTGATTTCCGGCTCAAACGCTATATTCCGGTTGGTGCGAGTGGAGTTGACGAATACAGCAACCCAGGAACACGCGATGTGTGCCTCAACGTAGACCTCGAAAATCGAATCACTGCTCTAAACTCGCCAATAGGGGTGTGGGTCAACGCCTCAACATCATGTTTCTCTAACATTGACAACATTGGAATTGAATTGCGACACGAAACCACTGGTTCACTTCAATACGCCTCAACAGCAAGCAACGGTACAGCCTACTTTACGCTTCAAGTGGGTGATGCAAAGGATCCATCCGCAACCCTACTTGATTGGGCGAGCCATGGCATTGTCGCCCGGATCGATCCTTCAAGTCAATCGCCAACAACAACGGTTGGCGTCACCACAGTGACGCTTGATGAATTCATTGTCGGATTGGATTTAATCGCCAGTGAAGACCTTGCCAAGGTGCTTCGAAACCGAAGCGGAGTCCTAACGGAATTGAATTCGCTTTCTGGGTGGAATGTCCTTCCGGGTGATGAATTACTGGTCGAGGTTGGGGTACAAAACAGAGGCATCACCACCTCGGCAACCTCAACACTCGACGTGACCGGGCCTGACGGGCAAACAACCGCTTACGTGCTCCCTCCCTTGGCAAGTTACTCCGCACACAAAGTGAATTTCAGTTGGACTGTACCAGAAGATCAATCGATTGGAGTGCTCCCAATCACATGGAACGCTGACCCGAACGATGTCAACGCTGCTGATGTCAACGAGGACAACGATATCGCTCAGTTAGCCATGTTCGTTGGCAGGCTTCCCACACCGATTGTTGAAAACGCAACCGCACTCACGCTGGAGGAGGTGACCCTGAATGCTGCGAACAGTTTTGATGAAGACGGTGGAAACATCACCTGTGAATTTGAAATTCCGTATGATGATGGCACTCGTACCTGGGATTACATCACCATTCCTTCCGAGGACTGTAGTGTCAATTGGACTTGGATGGATGATGGCGATTACCCCGTGCAGGTAACGGTTCTCGATGAAGAGCGTGATGAAACAACGGCCACTCTCCTTGCATCGATTGGTAACAGGGCGCCAAAAATTGAGATCAAGAGCGCACGAAGTGAGGCAAAGGTCGAACATCCAATCACGCTCTATGCGTACGCTAACGATTCGGATTCTGAAGACATCTGGCCCGGTGTGGTCGATGTGTTTTGGCCCGACGCTTTGTGCCAAGAAGGCTACTACACCCGCGTATGCACCACGACAGCTCCCACAGAGGGGATTCATACCTTTACTGCTGTTGGGACCGATGATGATTCCTCGACAACCATGGCGACCATCGACATTCAATTCACCAACATCGCACCCCACGGTACGAGCATTGCCTTGCTGATTGATGACGCCTTTTTGGAAAGCGATGAACAGCAAATTTGGCAACTGGATGAAGATGAGATTGTCAATGTGCGTGGACAAGCGCTCGATTCAATCGATGATCTTGAAACATTGACCCACACATGGTGGCCAGACGGACAAGAACCCTCGCTGATGTACACTTATTCGGGACGAGTGTCCAACTTCCCAATGATGTGGTCCACCTCAGGGTTGCACACCATCCGTTTGGAAGTGACCGATAGCGACGGCGTCTCGAGCGCGGTGAATGAACGCTGGGTCAATGTTCGCAACGTACCGCCAGTGATTGAACCTCTGGTCTCCATTCTTCCCATTGCGGAAGGCCAATCCATCACCATCACTGGTAACTCAACCGACACACCAAGCGATCGAGCAACGCTTGTGAAATGCTGGGATGTCGACCCCGGTATTGACAGCGATGATTTCGGTGGTGCAGACGATGATTGTGACATCAAGGGTGATGAATTGACCTATGTGTGGAATCGCAGTGGCACTCATACGATCATCTACCACGTTACAGATGACGATGGTGCACAAACCAGCGAGGTCCTCACCGTGGAAGTGCTCAACATGCCTCCAATCGTGAGGTTGCAAAACCTTGCATGCATGGCTTACCAAACTTGTGTGATGAGCGCCGGCCAAACCATCGATTCAGCGAACGACATAGACACGTTGACCATTGTCTGGGACCTTGACATTACTGTTGACAGCAACGGAGACGGCATCAAAGACAACGACGCTGATTTGGTTGGTACCACTGTCCAGCACATCTTCCGCACCTCTGGCATGGTACGTGTCAAAGCCATGGCATGGGATGAGAATCCGGAACGGCCGGGCCAAGCGACAATGGTGATCGATGTCGCACCACCAGAGCGAAACTCAATCGAACAAATCAGTGCCGGACTCATAGGCGAAGAGGCGAATTCGATTGCACAATTTGGCCTTCTCATCGGGATTCTGATGTTGTTGGCCCTTCTGACCCGTGGGCGAAAAGGACCTTCTGAATCCCCTTGGGCTGGTTCTGAGGAAGGCATGCTCGACGATGCATTTGATACCCCAACTATGATTGAACAAGCACAAGCAAGACGCCCTTCAAGTCCGCCACCAATGAGCAATTTCATCAAAGAGAGTGTGGAACTACCTACACAGCAAATCGATCATTCATTCGAGGCACCTCCAGCACCTGTGCCTGAAATGGAAAGCGAAGAAGCAGGCCCGCCAATGCCAGAGGCAGGCCTCCCTGAAGGATGGACGATGGAGCAATGGGGTCATTACGGCCATCAGTACCTTGCCGCTCAAGGGTCTCAAAACGCAACTTTTTCCCAAACTGGCACCGAACTCAAGTAGGAGTACCGACTCGGTGAGTCATGGGTCAACTCCGACCGATTGTTTTCGGATTAATTTTTTTGATGTTCGCAACCCCCTTTGGAGCCTATGTCACATCGCCTCATTTCCTAGAGGAGGATCACAATGCATCCCATGCAGAAGGATGGGACAAGGACATCGATGTGCCAACTTGGCGCATTGGCGACGAGTGGGTTTACGACACAAAATTCGATGTGGCACAACTCATCGCTCAAGCCAACGTTTCTGCATCATTAAACACCCTCACTGGAGAAACGACCTACACCGTAGCGGATATCTTGTTCACCACAGTTGATGGCGTTCAGACCCTCGCTTACAAACTGGATATCAGTGGAGAGTTTACCTCTGGCAACAGCGGTGCAACACTTGAAGGCGTCTCAGGACGGTTGAACATCGGGTATGACAGCGAAGACCTTGTTCGAGTTCGTGACCTTGCCGTGATCAACAGCGAATTCACGCTTGATGTCAAGTTCAGACCATTCAACCTTGGTTTTTTGGAACAAGATATTGCTGAGATTACCTTTGACACCTTTTACGACCCACCCAAAGAAAAGTACGATTTCCCTCTCCATCTTGGAGATCAATGGTACATGCCTTTCCAATCCGGTACGGGAGTCACAGGTACATCCGATTACTTCGACCCAAGTGAATTTGACACGGCTGGTGCAGAAAACAACAGTTGGCAAATCACCGCAAAGGGAACCCCTACTGATGGGACGGATAACATCCAGTACACCGGGTGCGGTGATTCCTACAAAATTAACGAAGTGAACGAAACCGGAGTCTCACAAGGCTACAATTGGTACTGCCCTGCTGTGCGTTATAATTCATGGATTTCAGTGTCAAACGCTGCTGGTTTCACCATCGACTGGTTGCTCAAGGAATACAATCCAACAGACTCCTACGGCGTTTCAGCAAGCTCTACACCCGGAACCCGCAACGTGGAGATTGACGTCGATATGCAATTTTTGGCAACCCTCCCAGACGCTGAGCAAACGCTGACTGCAAGTTATTTGACCTCACCAAGCGCTACACCACAAACCAACAAGAATTTGCAAGTCAGGTATGAGATCAACAATGATTTAGCAAGTCCAACCACCGATGGCAGTGGAGAAATCACCTACCAATTGAACGTCTCTAACCAAGTGGACACCACACCCTCCAGCGATGATTTCACCAGCAACGGTGTCATCGTATGGGACCCTGCAACAGACATCATCGGGGCGACCACTATTGTGATCGATTTGTCTGTCGTAGGCGTTGATTTGGTAGCGCAAGCTGATTCAATTATCGTCAGCCGAACCCGCGACGGTGAAACTTCAATCCTGAGCCGCGTTACGGGCTACGGAGCTTTACCAGGCGATTTGATTGGGTTCTCAATTCCCGCTCAAAACCGAGGAGTATTGACCTCTCCAGCAACGCAAATGGAAGTGACGACACCAGACGGTACGACCATCCGAGAGGAAATTCCTGCGATTCCGTCATACAGTGAAGCGAGGATCAACGTCAACTGGACCGTCCCAGCAAACTCAGCAATTGGCAATCAGACGCTGTCGTTTACCGTCGACCCTGATGAAACGGTCACTGAGGACGCAAACAGAAGCAACAACGACGCTCAAATCAACCTCTTTATCGGCCGGGCGCCGACCGCAATGGTCGATATTGGCGACAACAAACTCACTTTTGAAAACATCACGCTCAACGCCACGGCAAGTTTTGATGAAGACGGCGGAGATGTTGACTGTGTGTTTGAAGTTGAATCACGCCCAGGCTTGATCGATGTCCTCGAAGCGCCAGACTGTTGGGTTCAATGGAACTGGACGGATGATGGCGAATGGGCGGTCAAACTCATCGTCACGGATGAAGAACTTGATACCGACATCAAGATGTTCAATGTCACTGTCCTCAACCGAGACCCATACGTCAACTTGTCTCTGGTACCAAGCATCGATGTTGAAACATCTGTCACCATCGATGCAACCGACAGCGGTGACATCGATACCATCTCGCCTCCAGGACAGCAAGTCAGTATTTCTTGGCCGGGCATGGCGTGCGAAGAGGGACTCACTCAGCCTACATGCACCTTCACGCCGATGGCAGAAGGCACGATGATCATCACTGCTGTCGCAACCGACGATGACGGAGCGACTACAACAATTGAAGCACCGCTGGATGTCCTCAACGTAGCGCCAACCCTTGCCGCACCAGAATTGTGGTACGGAGGAACGAATTTGAGCGCTGATGATGGTGTGTGGACGCTGGATGAGGATCAAGTTGCTCTCTTGCGAATCGGTGCCGACGACACATTGTCCGACCGAGATGACATCAACGTTGAGTGGTCGCCATCCGATCGAGATGCGAACTGGACAGAAACCACCCGGGGACCTGCGTCAACCGCAACAGTGTCATGGTCCGCTTCGGGCATGCACAACATCTCGGTTGTCGCCTACGATGACGATGGTGCTCAATCGATGATTCAAACGGCCAAAGTCAACATTCGAAACGTCCCACCTACGATCACTGGCTTGGGTTCGGATGTTCCTGTGTTTGAAGACGCAAATGTATCGTTCACCGCTATCGTTGATGACACCGCATCAGATCTGCAGACGCTTGTGGTGTGCTGGGACATGGATGGAGCAGTTGACAGCAACAGCGACGGAAACCCTGTGAACGACTGTGACCAAACTGGAATCGATATCACTGCGGCATGGACCACACGAGGGGTTCGCCAAATCACGGCAACTGTAACGGATGACGATGGTGCTCAAGCACTGGCATCGGTCAACGTCAGCGTGCTCAATCTACCACCTTCAGCCACCATTACCAATTCCACCAGTGTCATATCGCTCATTGAAGGTGAAAACATCACCCTCTCTGGAATGACTTCTCGAGAGACTGACGGCGACAAATTAACCCTCATCTACCAGTGGGACAGCGACCACATCGATGGTGATTTGGACGGAGTAAAAACCGGAGATGTTGACTTCACGGGGCCAATGTACACCATTGAGGATCTCCCAGCAGGTCAATGGACCGTACAACTCACAGTGATTGATGATGATGGTGAATCTTCCATCGATACGATTCAACTTACGGTCACTGAGCGCCCACCCGACAATTGGATTGAATCTGTAAGCAATACAATTGGAACCGTACCTACCGCAATCATTGGTGCGCTTGGGATCATTGTTGTTCTGCTCGCTGGGTTCCTTCTGCTGACACGAAGGAAGGACAATGCCGAAATGGACAGTTTCTCCAGTTTCGCAAGCATGCCAGATGGTGAGCCACCTGCGCCTGCCACCAACGCAACTGTACCGCAATCAATGGACTACACCGCTCCTGCCAGTCAGCAAGACATCTATGCACAGGCCGCCTATGCACCGCCAGCCGCAACCCTAGAACAGGCGTTTGCTCCGGCTCAGACCTACGCAACAGCACCAGCATCGAAGGACGACCCATTTGCTGCCTTAGCGGAACCAACGCCAGCACCTGCTGCTCTTGCCCCTGCACCCGTGCAAAACGGACCACCATTGCCTGCAACTGGACTCCCCGAAGGATGGTCAATGGAACAATGGAACCACTATGGCGCTCAATACTTGTCTGCCCAACAAGGCCAACCGGCTGCAATTCAACCGGTAACTACTGATACCACACCAGCATCTCAGCCATCAAGCATCTCCGGATTGCTTGATGATCTTGATTTGTGAACGGTGAGTGTATGGCAAGTCTCTGGCAATTTTTTGGTTTACCAGACCCCGAGGCCGGGCAGAATGGAAGGCGGAATGAAACACAACAGCCCGCGATGATGCCTTCCGCCACTCAGCAGCAAATCGCCCCAAAGCCGATTGAAAAGCCTCAACTCGCCGAACCAATTCCAGAGCCTGTTGGCGTGCAACCACCACGTAGAGAAATTCCACTCGGATGGCAAGGACCCGTCACTTCGGATGGTGAACCATTCCACGACTTAGGTGCGCTGCACAAAGCGACACCTGTCACTCCAAACAGAGCTTTGCGTTACATTGCCCCCGATGTGATGAACCGCATCCCTACGCGCGGAATCACAAAACGCGTCAACCAGGGCGATACGGTGATTGTCGATTTACGGCCTCTTGTCCATATGGATACGCATCAGAACGTCTGTCGGAGGGAATTGAAACAGATGAGTGACGATATTGGTGTTGGCGTGTTTGCCCTTGATGCGGAAGACAAACTCCTGTTAATACCCGGAAACGATGTTGTTGTCGATGTCCAAAGCCACGAACTCGGATTAGGCGCTTTGATAAAGCCGTGATAATCGGCAACTAACTTATACCCTTTCGACTCTAGTATTGGCCATGAGCAAATTTGCAAGTTTTAGGACGACCTCCACAGGGTCCTATCTTGCTTTGTTTTTTGCGTCAGGCCTCGCAACGGTCGTTTTCATTTTGACAATGGTGTACCATTACACCACAAAATCGGCATATTTTGAGGTCCTATCCGCAGATTACACCTCAATGATCTACATCATTCTGGCCTGGGTATGCTTGGGTTGGCTCATGGCCCTAATTGCGGGAATTGGATTTGATGTTTTACCCCTTATCCATGGCGCAGTCCCCTTCCACGAATCCACAATGAGGCAATTCATCATCCTCAACATCAGTGGACAATTCTTCCTCACCTTGTCGACATTTATGGCAACACGAGAGATGATTGATGAATTTTCAACTGTAGGCATTGTATTGCTTTCTTTGGGAGTGCTCTTGCTAGGCCTGCCTGGAAGGCGCCTCGTATCCGAATCTAAAATGTCGAAAGAAAAGGACGAAGTTGGTGTCATGTCACTGCTCCCGGGTGCTGTGTTTCCTTTTTTTGCCGCCATCATCATCAGCTGTTGGTTGTTAAGAGACACCGCAGGGATGCTCGAACTCGGGCGATCTGTGATGGTCATGCTCTACATTCTTGTTACCGTTGTCATTATCGTGAGTCACTTCAATCGCCGATTGAATTGGAACATCATCCCTCCTGAGAAATTACAAACCCGATTGATTGTTTTTGCAATATTCCTCTGTCTTCACATCCTTTTCTCATTCCTCGCCGGACGTGAGGATTCGAACGCACACACACTACTGGTGCAGATGAGTGATTATTCACTCGGATTAGCGCTCTTGTGGGCATTCATTCTGTGCAACCCAATTGCCGTGGCGAAAAAGGCCTTATTCAACGGGGGAATGGCCCATAATCGATTGATCTTTGCCGCTCTCTGGATGCTGCCGTTTAGTTCGTTCCACGCTTTCAATGCTTCACACTATATCGATCGACCTGGAACACCCGGGTACGCCACTTTTCTCAGCACATCTGCCCTTCTGGCCATTTGGGGCTATTCCATGTACCTGCATGAGGACCACCTGCACATCAACATCCACAAGCGGAGTTCAAGCCCGCTTTTCTTGATGTTCTTCTTGATTGGGTTTGTTTCCATTCAAATTTTGTTCATCAAAAATTGGATGAACTTGGGCCCAACCAACACTGAACAAATCATCTGGGTTGCATCAATCGTAATTGGATCCATCCTCCTCACGGTGGATTTCCTACGTCGAACCATGCTGAGTTTGGACACCTGGCACAGAATACCGATGTTCTATGGCAGGTACATCCAAGACAAGTCACTGGATTAATTCAAGCGCATCTAAGGCGGATTGCGGGATGCCAAGCACTGTAGATTCCGACCCATCAACCAGTGATGCATACGCCCCCATTGGCCCAGCGAGGTCATAGCCGCCTGCTTTTCCTTTCCAAGACTCATTGATCACAAGTTCAACCAGCACATCATCACTCAATGGTTCGATTTCAACAACAGCATGTTCGACAAAAAATTTCCATTGGCCATGCAACAAAATGCCTGCAGCAGACCAAACTTGGTGCCTCCGCCCCGACAACCGATGCAACATTGTAGCCGCATGAATCTCGTCGCGCGGTTTGCCAAGCAAACCATTCACCTCGTCTGGATCTGCGAGAACCGTATCGCACACCATCACCACATCATGACCATGATTGTGAGGGACAGCGGCCGCTTTTTGTTGACAGATGGAAGTGACTTTGTCAGCAATTGAACCACGCACTGTCGGGGTTTCATCCACCCCATCAATGCCCTCACACCGAACCGAGGAAAACAGGCCTTCGACCATGCTTGCTCGACGCGGCGATTGTGAAGCTAGCCAAAAAGAGACCATGTGATTCAACCCTACCAAGCGTCCTATCTCATTTACACTTTCCATGTTTAAGCCATGATTGAAATGAACGAATTTGAGGGAGAGGTTGAAGAATCGACCCGTGTTCCAGCAAACGGTGCCGGCATGAGCGACGTTGAAAGAATCCCTACCCACATTGAAGGATTGGATGAAAATATGCAAGGTGGCGTCCCAGAAGGTCACATTTGTATTGTCGCTGGTGCCTCAGGTGCAATGAAGTCGAGTTTGACCTTCTCAATGCTCTACAACGCCGTGCTTTATGGTGAAACGAGTGGAATCTACGTCACCCTTGAACAAGGTAAGGATTCGTTGCGCTCCCACATGGCAAACATGGGCATGAACGTTGATGATGCTCGAGTGCGCAACAGAATCGCAATTATCGATCTTTCCGACTTGCGCGTCGAACTCGACAAGCAAGGGATGAGCGATCGTGTTGATTGGATGGGACAACTCATCAAACAACTGACATCGTATCGAGAAGCGATTGGTTTCGAACTTCTCGTTTTTGATTCACTCGGCGCGTTCTTTACCCTCACGAAAATGGAAAACCCTCGCGATGAAATTTTCCGTCTTTTCGAAGCGGTACGAAGGCTCGGCTTGACATCATTCTTCATCTGTGAAATGACTGGGGAAGACCACAAGCAATTCGGTGAATACGGTGTCGAAGATTATCTCTCTGATGGAGTATTGCACCTTGTAATGGAACGTTCTGGCGATGATGTCAAGAGAAAACTGGGCATTGTCAAGATGCGCCACACGAGGCACAGCTTAGGTTACAAACCCTTCAACTGGAAGGAAAACGAGCAACGATTCACCATCCTGTGAACGCTTCATTCAACAGTGACTGATTTCGCCAAATTTCTTGGCCGATCGACATCACAACCGAGGGCGAGTGCTGCGTGGTAAGCGATCAGCTGCAAAGGAACGACCGTCAATAAAGGTGAAACAAGGTTGTGTACCGGTGGAATCGAAATACACACATCGCCTTCCTGAGCAATCTCGTCCCCTTCTTCGTGAATGAGAATGATCTTCGCACCACGCGCTCGACATTCGTGAATTGCAGAAACGGTCTTTGCTTTTACGTGGTCATTTGGAGCAATGAAAATCACTGGGCTCCCCTCTTCTAACAATGCGATTGGACCGTGTTTCATTTCTCCCGCTGGATAAGCCAAACACGGGATGTAAGCAATCTCCATCAATTTCAAAGCACCCTCTTGAGCAACAGGGGCTGAAATCCCTCGGCCAAGGAACAGCACGCTTTTGGCGCCCTTAACGAGGTCAACTGCCTCTTGGATTGGTCCCTGATTGGCGAGGTACTCTTCGACCAAGTGTGGCACCTGTTGAAGGCCCTGAATCAATTCCACACCACGTTCTTTGCTGATGTTGCGCGAACGGCCAACTTGAAGAGCGAACATCGACAACGCCGCAACCATATTGGAGAATGCCTTGGTTGAAGCAACGGCTTGCTCTGGTCCAGAGTGAATGTAGACACCTTGACCGCAAAGTCGTGCAATAGAGGAGCCAACGACATTGACAACACCGTGCACATTTCCTCCTTTGAGTTGGATTTCTTTGATGGCCGAAAGTGTGTCCGCTGTTTCACCCGATTGTGTGACAGCAAAGTGAAGGGCGCTTGGGTTAATGACAGGATCGTTGTGCCTAAATTCACTTGAAATGTGAGCCATGGCTGGAATGCGAGCCAATTTCTCAATCAGCAATTGACCAATCTCTGCGGCGTTGTACGATGTCCCGCAACCAAGCAAGCGCACATGCGGCACTTTTGCCAAGTCGGAGGGATTGAGTTTCAATCCTCCAAGTCTCCCGCTGCCCTTCGTACGGTCCAAGCGACCGCTGATGCAATGGCGTATGGCATCAGGTTGCTCATAGATTTCTTTGAGCATGAAATGCGGGAATTCTCCGAGTTCGGATTCGCCCCATTCTGATTCAAGAATGCTGCTTTTTGTTTGGCTTTTTCCGCCTTTCAGGGTGGACAATTTTACCGAGGTTGCGGTCAGGGTAGCAAGATCACCATCTTCGAGGTAAATCACCTGTTGGGTGTGAGCCGTCAGCGCATGTGGATCGCTTGAAATGAACATTTCATCAACACCTTGACCAATGATCAAAGGGGAGCCATTGCGTGCGCAAACAATGGTATCATGGTCCTTGAAGAGAGCACAAATCCCCCATGTTCCACGCGCTTGGCGCAGGGCGCGTCGAACCGCTTCTTCGGGGTTATTGTCGACCGAAAGTTCGCGCTCAATGATGTGGGCAAGGGCTTCAGAATCCGTCTCACTCGACAAGGCTACACCCTGCACGGAGAGGGATGTTCTCAACATTCGAGCATTCTCGATGATTCCGTTGTGAACAATCACGACCTTTCCTTCCGCAGATTCGTGTGGATGGGCGTTCTCATCCGTCACGCCTCCATGTGTGGCCCATCGAGTGTGGGCGATACCTACTGTTCCTGGGATGTTGGAGGGTAAAACCGTATGTAAGTCCTGAACTTTCCCGACTTTCTTGTGGATGTTGATCGTGCCATTTTTGACAGCAATCCCGGTTGAATCATAGCCCCTATACTCTAGACGGCGTAACCCCTCTAAGAGCAAGGGTGCCGCTTGATGTGGGCCAATATAACCAAAAATTCCGCACATGAGATCACCTCAACAAGAGACCGTACTCGAACAAATCGGGCAGGTTACCTTTCTCAACGTCATGTCTTTCACGACAAATTTCGCGTTGCAGCCAGGGCATACCACATCACGCTGAGGTGGGGCAATTCCAGGCAGTGGAGGCAAACCATCCAACGGAGGAAGGCCTCCGGGCCCCGGCAGCGGGAGTGGTGGGAGTTCTCCATTTGCTGGGAGCGCTGGTAATTCTGATGGTGAAGGAAGTGGTAAATTCACGGCAGGTGCAGGTGCAGTTTGGAGTTTCTCTGTGATTTCTGCGAACTCCCGTTGCTGCTTTCGCTTCATTCGTCTGTTGAGGCGAGCATTGCCTTCTCCAGATTCTGCTTTGGCTTCGAGGCTATCCGCAAGGCTTGGCTCGTCATCTTCCATCACCGCGACAGCCGTTGAATCAGTCACGACCAAGTCATCTTGTTCGGTGTCGATGGCCAGAAGCGGTCCTTGGTCATCTTCGGGTTGAATCATCAATTCAATTGTTTCATCTGTTTCATCAACAATGGCAGTTGCAACCATCGCTTTCTGTTCTTCCTTTCTTCCTTTGCGAATTGACACCACAACAGCCGTGAGGAACAAAACCATGGTAAGCCCTACCACTGACAAAATGGTGATTTGCATCTGTTGAGAACCAGGCAGTGGAGCAAGTAAGGCATCGATGAATGAACGATCGTCCACAATTGGATTATCGTCTGCAGACAAGGAGGCAAGCGTACGAAGTTTGAGGGAGCCTGAAGCTGTAGAGAGCATCACAATACCATCGTATTCCATGCCTGCAAAGCCTTCAAGGAAGCCCTGTGTCATCAATGCAGACATCCCTGAAATTGGCTGTTGGTCCGAGTCAGTGAGCAAACCGTACCTTGTTGTTGGACCATAAGTGTTGATTTCATCATACATGATTTGAATGCCCTGTGGTGCTTCATGCAATTCAAGATTCATCACTCCTGGTGCATCGATTCTTGAAGCCTCGTCGATGCTCCAAGCGTTGTCGGTCACAGCGTAGGCAACTTGAGCATCTCGCCCCCGGCCTTCAATCCAAGCGGCAGTGAGCACGTCATCGTCTTCCAGTTGCGTCACAATCAATTGAGCACCAGAGGTATCGTCGCCGATCGAGGATTGGAAATTCCAAGAGGAAATCGTTGGGTCCCCATGTGAGTACATCAAGCCTACACGATCGATTCCAGTGACATCATCTCGCATCTCTTGGTATAAGATGTGCAGATTTTCGGAACCGTAGGCTACAGCGAGTGAGTCACCCTTTGATTGGCGAATATCGATGTTTGAGAGGACATTGATTGGATTGCCCCAACTTGTGGGGCTGTCCGGATTCATCGAAACAAGTGTGAAAATTGAGGTTACGTCCTGCCAAGAACCCCCTGTTGCTATGTCGCGGTGGTAACCAGCAAGGACGACCGTATCGTCGTATTCTGTGAGGGCGAGGCCCCAATACGAGCCTTCAGACAGTTTGACTGGAGGCATTTGATAGTGAACAGGTGTGATCATTTCAACCTTTGAGAGCGAGGTCATTCCAATGTTGGTCAGCGTGTATCCGTCAGCACTCACGCTCTTGCGCGTCCAAGCTGCATGGATTGCTCCATCCTCTCGCTCAAGCACAGCAAGTTCTCCACCCCACATATCTTCGAGCAAGATGTCTGTTTGAATTGACATTGAGGAAGTGATGCTTCTGGCGTGGAGTTCGCCATCGACGGTGGTGAACAACAGTGCCCCGTCCTCAAGACCAATGAAATCGACAGGTACCTCACCATCAGAAAGATCGATGCTCACTTGAGAGCCCAAGGATACATCGTCAACCACGAGCATAAATCGATGCTCGCTAAATGCTGCCTCGACTCCGTTGCCGAGTAAGACCGCTTTGAATTCGATTGCACCGGTCGTTTCAATGGGCAATGCTTGGAATGAAACCGAAGCATAGCCTGAACTTGTGTCGGAACCCGGAACCACCATGATGTCTTGTTCGCCAACCTGAATCCATCCGTCTTCCGACCAACGCTCGAGCCTCATATCCAAATCAAGAGCATCAGATTGACCAAGGTTATCGATTCGCAACCGAACCGTGAAGGGTTCTTCCGGCACAGGAATGTTAGGGCTGGTCGTCACGGCTCCTGGCAAGAAGCGAAGCATCGCTTCCACAGGACGTTCTTCGACTTCGAATGTGAAGGTGTAGACGTTGTCCTCCGGCGTTGGATCCGCATGTTGGCTGGTCGGGTCAATGATGATCGACACCTCTTGTTGCCCAGCTTCTGTGGCCCACCAATACAGTGTCACCTGTTGGCTTTCACCTTCGTTTAGGATTGAAATACTGGTTTCGGAGGGATATGTTTCCGAGTTCGATCCCTCGGCGTCCAGACGCACGTACACATCGGTAGCATCCAAATCACCGACATTGGCAATCGTAAAGTCGATTTCAAGCACCGTTCCGGCGACCGCGGAGTAAACCGGCAGGCCTTGATCCATAATTTCAACTGAACCTTGATAGGTAAAATCGGGGGCTGCAGGCATGTTGTCAACGGTGTATGTGCGGCGGATTGTATCGGTAACCACGCCACTCTCATTGACCATTCTGAAGCTCAAGCGATGTGAACCATCCTCAACGGTGTTTGAGTTCCATGTGAAGGACCAATCTTGACTTCCCACTTCCATAAACTCGAGTTCTTGTCCGAGGTTCCATTCTCCACTGTCCACTTTGAATTCAAGGCGGTCAGGCTCAAGCCCTTCAGCAGTCCCGGTAAATTCCACCGACCCCTCAAGCGAGGTACCAACTGATGGACCAGCGAGGGTGACCGCCATACGAGCGAGATTGATGTAGCGAGCTGCAATTGAAGATTCATCACCATCGTCGCTGATGGCACGAGTGAGGATAAGCACGTATTCTTCGTCGCCACGGATCCAGTCGGATTTCACAAACACATCGAGGTACCAGTTTTCAACGGTGCCGCCAGCATCAACCCATCCTTGGAGTTCCCGAACAGTACCAGATTCGAGATGTTGCTCAAGACGAACTTGAACAGCATCGTAGTCGGCATCATCGCCGTTGATTGTAGTGCCGGAGACACGCGACCTATCACCTTCAATCCACCATGTGCCGTTGTTTGGAGCCTCCATCGTGACGTGATCTCCGGTGCCGTTTCCTGTTGGAGGTGGCGTGATGATTCCACCGCCTTCAAGCGGTGTACATGAGCGTTCAAGAACGGTGTCAATGGCACAAGAGGCATCGATGAGCCCGAAGCCCCAATCTGAATTCCAACGGTCAGAAACCGATGGCTCCGAAACGCTTCCTCGTTGTTCGGAAGAATTCCGCAATATATCCTTCACTTCCTGTGGCGAGAGTGAGGGTTCAGCTTGCAGCATTGCTGCTACGATTCCCGAAGCAATTGGGGTAGCCATGCTTGTGCCGTCCTTTTCATCGTATTCATTTGAGGCAAGTGGACGCCCTGGCTGGCCTGGGAATGAAGACCCCGTTTGGGCGGTGGCTGACATAATTCCAGAACCATACGCCGTAATGTCGGGCTTCAGTTCATCCCAGTCATCGTTATCATTGTCGCTCAGTCGAGGACCCGTGTTGGAATAATCCGCAACGTTGTCATTGGTTCGATTAATTGTTCCACGGTCGGTCGCCGCTCCGACTGAAATTGCAGAGTCTGCACTTGCCGGAGATGGCACTCTGTTGGTACCGTCGTTGCCCATGGCGACGACGCAGACAATCGATGCGTTGACTGCGTCGTTGACCAATCGCGCTTCGGCTCCGGTTCCATTGTCACCTTGGTCCCCAGGGTTGAGGGGCGACGAGGCGGAGCCAAACGACATCGAAGCAACTTGAATTCCCCTGCTTGAGGCATTGTTGTTCCAGTCGGTGTTCACATTGTCGATGATCCATTGAATGCCGTTGAGGGAGGCTTGTGAATTGGTGCCGCCGGTATCGGTGAGGACCTTCACGTCGACAAGATAGGCGCCCGGGGCAGTGCCCATGTGGACTCTTGATGAATCACCTGTGCCCACAACTGAACCCGCAACATGCGTGCCATGGCCGTTTCCATCGTCTGGGTCTTGAGTGCCATCGGTCGCACCAGCAGAGGATGTCGCATCGTAGCCTGCGACCCATTTTTGGTCGTCATAGGAAGTTGGGTCCTGGTCAGGTTCATCGTCCTCATCATCGAAGTCGTTGAGGGATTCATGCTCGTTGTCAACGCCTGTATCCAACACCGCTACAACGACGTTTTCGCCTGTGTACCCCCGCTCGTAAGCGGTCTGTGAATACACTTCGGAAGGGCGTGCTCGGGACGCTTTGGCAGCAACATCATTCGATGGAACCATGACGTTTTGCATTTCAATCACGACCACGCCGTAGGATGCATAGATGTCCATCAGCGCACTGATTGGCACCTTGTCCACTGCTACAGAATCAATGTCACTGAGCACTTGGAACCAAGCGCCTTCTTCTTCGCCAACCCATCCATGGGCTGTAAGAATAGCACGCAACGTTTCGATTTGACTGACCTCAGGTGCCCACGCATAGTCGACGACGATCGCCACAGTCTTGCGCCCATCATCACCAATGATTGCCGTTGGAGAAATTGATTCAGCTCCAGCCAAGACGCGCTGCAAGCGATCATCCATGCCATTCCAATCGAGGTCCGGACCGTATCCTTGCCACCAGTTCATGGCTTCAGCCGAAGGTCGACCGTCCCGACTGAACTCTCTTAGAGGTCGCTCACACAACGAATCACCACACATCAACGGCGGAAGGCCATCAATGAGAATTGGTTCGGCAAACAAAGGCTCTACGACGGGGCCCTGTTCGGCTGGCTGGGTCGCAATTGCACCCAAGTCAGCCACCAAAAAAACGGCCACCAGAAGCAGTGAAATGAGGGGTGTTTTTCTCGAAGGCTTGTTCATCAAATCCATCCACTCCACCCTTTGGTATTGGCGCATGCCTTTGAGGGTATCCGTGAATTGTCCCCTCCCCAGCCCCTATGGGGCTTGGGGAGAATAGGTTCATGGCCACATCAGATGTTCAGGGTGCTTCGAACATTGCAACTTTGGCCCGCCTTTGTGTTCCACAACACCCAAGGCGGACTCACATTCCATACACGTCGCTCGTTCAGCAATATGCTCCATCCAAGCCTGTCGGGTTTCCGGTTCATCCGCAGACGCCATCAGCTTAGCGAGTGGTTCTCGAATCGAACGGGGCACATTCATGCCTTTCGAGGTCCAGGGGTCTTCTAATTCTGAAAGATCAACCATTGTCGCTTTCATGTGGTTTAGTCGCGCACGGATGTCACTCGAAGAAGAGGGACCCCCATCTTCAACACCAAGCGGATACGGACCTCCTTTGGCGATGACTGGTACAAGGAAGTACGCTGCTAAGAAACCGCCTAAATGTGCCATATGGGCAACATCGCTCGCCTGTTGCAAGCCCAACGTTTGGTAGGCCCGAAAAACTTCAAGGCCGAAGTAAATCAAGGCAATGACATACACTGGCCACTTTCGAATCAAAATGAGGGGAAAGGCGATTTCGTCGCGTGGCCATCCAGCTAAGTAGGCTCCAAACAAACCAAAAGCGGCACCTGAGGCCCCTAGTGAGGGTGTTGTGGAATCAAAATTCATCAGCCACCATGACACAGAACCACCCACTAAACCGACGAGATAGATCAAAGCAAATCGACGAAGACCAAGCCGCTGTTCAAGCGGAACTCCAACCAGAGCAATGACGAGAATATTTCCAAGAACATGCGTTGCGTCGAATGGATTGTGCAAAAATCCAGCAGTGATGAGCGTATGGGACCATTCAATCACGCCAGTGCGTTCCGGTATGAGCCAAAAATCTGACCACATGTACCATGAATCACCATCCATGAGTCCTTGCCGGATTGCAAACAAGTAAAGCACCTGAACCAAGTAGCCCAAAAGCAAGCCAACAGTGAGCGATAATGCCAGCGAGGATTTGTGACGAAACGCCACGCTAATCGGCCAAAGTAAAGCGGAAGACCAGAGCAAAAGGAGGGCCCATTCGCCCACACCAAATGCATCGATTCCAGTGGCCACAGCATGACCATAGCGGGCGAACTTTTGAGTGCATTGGCGAAGCATATGAGGGGGAGCATTGATGGCAACAGCCACATTGGCAATTCCATGGCAGGACCCCTTCTGGAGATTGAAGGCGTTGAAGTCAGACGAGGTATGGGGACCGTTCTTTCTGATTTTTCACTCGCTTTGCATCCCGGAGAAATCATTGTTCTTCATGGCCTCAATGGGTCAGGAAAATCGACTGTGCTCGAGACGGCTGCGAGACTTCTACCATTGGAACGAGGGCATGTGAATCACCACGGCTCGCTCACCATTCACGCTGATGGGCGACGAATCAACCCCCCTCATTCCTTTGGACTCACGCTCCAGAGCAACGGTATGATTGGGAGTGAAACCGTAGAACATCACTTGACTATGGTCGCACAACTTTCAGGCGTGAACATTGACCTCAGGTCATTGTTGGAATCCTATGGACTTCTCCATCGAATGAGCGACCGAATGTGCTTTCTTTCTGGAGGGCAAGCAAGGAAGGTAGCCGTTCTAGCTGGATTGATCCCCGCAATGGTTGCAACCACCCCCGTCATTACCTTGCTTGATGAGCCAGACTCTGGCTTGGATGAGACGGCCATTGAGGCATTGAAAGGGCACATTGAGTCCCTCGCAGGTTATGGACATGGATTTATCATCGCAACACATAATCCCGAACTTATGCAAATTGCAACACATTTGCATAATTTGAAGAAAAAGACAAAGCAAAAAACAACGCCAACCGAAGGCTGGCAACCCCTCGGTAGCAAAACTGAACATACGTTCACAAGAATGCGAGCAGGTCACAGATACAGCCGGTCCACACGATCCGGTTTGGCCCGCAATGGGCTTGCTGCCCTGCTGGTTCTCGGTTGCGTTCTGGCTCTTGGCGACCCGCTACAACTGCCGAAAGGTCTCTGGCTCACTGGGGGGATTTTGGCCCCTGCCTTTGCAGCCGGTTTAACCGGTGATCCAACAACGCACCTCTTGCGAGAGAACAGAGCCTATGACTGGTGGAGGGCTCAGGGCCAAACAACCCCATCGGCCATAGGACTCGGTGCGTTGATTGGCCTTGTCGCCACCATGATTTCATGCTCGATATTCATCGGAACTTTGGATCCTATGTTCTTGTTCATCGGGTCGTTTATTGGGGAGTCAACAATGCTTGGCGTTCGGATGCTTCACACCTCCACTCAACGATTAGCACGCCCCCAAGCCGTGTTCGTCAGGCTGCTTCTACCTGTGTTTATCCTTCCATGGGCGTTGATTGTAAGTTGGGCATCTGGGCTCTGAGCACACCCAAGTTCAAGAAGGGGAACTGAGAGGTCGACACCATGGCAGCCCGAAGTGCGGAAGCTCTCCTCGGCTTCGGTTTCATTGGCATCATGGCCACCCTCTATCTTGGGTTCCAATGGGCACCAAGCGTTTCGATTGATGCCTTCGAATCGCCCGCTGCACAGCGTATTTTCTACTGGCACGTACCTGCTGCCTGGGCCGCCTTCATTGCCTTCGGGGTGTTGTTTTTAGGTTCCCTCATGTGGTTTTTCAAGCGCAGTCCGTTGGGCTGGCGCCTGCATGTCGCAGGTGCTGAAGCCGGCTTAGCTTGTGGACTCATTACGGTGTGGTCAGGCTGCGTGTGGGGAGCTGCGGAATGGGGCACTCCGTGGGATTGGACTGACGTGCGACTCAACACATTTGGCTTACTCACCTTACTTGCTCTGTTCTTGGTTCTTGGTCGGCAGTCACAACCCGATGGGGTTGAAACCCGTGATACATTTTCCACCTTTGGATTGTACGGGTTCATCTTGGTCCCGCTGACATACATCGCAACGAGGATTTGGGAAATCCGTCATCCCGGCCCGGTTATTGGTTCGGGCGATGGAAGTGGAACGCTTTCGGGAGACATGGCCCTGGTGCTCCTTCTTGGGGCAATTTCGTTTACAGTCTTCATCTCAGGCCACATGTTGATGTCCATGCGCATCACTGGTCTTGAACAACGCCTTGAACAGGTGCAACACAACATCGATGGAGGAAAATGAAATGGATGGAATGACTTACTTGACCGTCGCTTATTTGGGCATGATCGTCGGCCTCGCCGTGTGGACTTGGACAGTTGTTACCCGGTCAAAATCCATCGAGGCACGTCTTGAGGCTGTTGAAGCAAGCGTCGGCGTTTCTGCTGCGGAGGCTGACTCGGTCGCCAAAGAAGTGGATGCGTAAGGCGCTATGCAAGCCACAGGTTCAAAGCGAGAACCACAAGCGTCCACATGAGGCAATCGTATGGCAGGCAACCTTGGAGGCGAATTTTGTCTTGTCTGCGGTGCAGATCCTCCGCTGTATGGGGAACGAATGTGTGAACCCTGCCTCCGAAAACGCGTCAATTTAGTCAAGGTCCCTGAAAACATACCTTGGGTCCGATGTGCGCGATGTGGCATTGTTGAAATTCAGGGGAAATGGGTTCAAATTTCCGAGGAGGAAATTTGGGATGAATTGATTCAACGGCATGTCCATTTTCACAAAGATGCAGAAGACATCGGGTTGGCACTTGAAACCCGCACTGTATCGGATCGCCATACCCTTTTGCACCTCCAAGTCGAGGGTGTCATTGAGGATTTATTGTTCAAAGAAGAACACACCATGCGGGCCCGTATGGCAAACGGCGTCTGCCTCACCTGCACCCGCCGTGCAGGCAATTACTTCGAGGCAACGGTCCAATTGCGCTCAACCGGCCGACGGCTAAGTGAAGAAGAATTCACTGCACTACGAGCAACACTCGACAAGGTGTTGGATGAGCTCGCCGATGATCCAATGTTTTTCATTACTTCAGAAGGACCGGTCACAGGAGGTTATGATATTGTGCTCGGAAGCAAGGGTCTTGCTCGCACATGGGGCAGGCATTTGGTCACTGAATATGGAGGGCAGGTGGCAGAATCCAACACCACGGTTGGTCGAAAAGATGGAATCGATGTCACAAGACTGACATTGTTATACAGAAAACCGGGTTACGACATCGGTGATGTATTGAAGTGGAGGGACCATTTTTGGCGCCCGGCAACCTGGACAAAAGAAGGTGCCATCATGAGCAGAATCGATCGCCAGGAGCGAACAGGGGCAAGTTGGCGAGATTTAGAATCGGCCAATGTTGTTGCCCAGATGAAGGACCACATGATGATTGAATTAATCACTCAAGACGATTCTGTTGGGGAATTCTTAGACCCTAACACATGGCAGATGACCTCGATACGATTGCCTTGGGATCATGTCAAAACCCGACCCCTTAGGGCTACAAAAATTGAAGGAGAATGGCTTGCATTGCACCATCTTGGTTGCGACGAGGAAGGAGGGAATCACTCATGAGTTCCGAAGAAACAACCACTCTGGTTGACCTTGCCTTGGCGCTTGATAACGAAGGGATGATTGGATTGACTCAGGCCTTTGTTGAGGATCTGCGCAAGGGATTCAATCACATCGGGCCCGAACAGTTTGAATGGCTTGAATCCGTCTGTCGTCAACGATGGGCTGGCGTCCTATGCCTAGGCATGGGAGGCTCCGGCGTAGGAGGAGAATTCCTTTCAGGTTTAGCACAATTCCAAGGAAAGATGCCGGTTCATGTTCAACGTGATTACACCGCCCCTGCATGGTGGACGCCCTCATGGCTTGTGCTTGCCACATCACACAGTGGCAACACAGAAGAGACCCTTGAAGCAACTGAAACTGTTCTCAAGGCAGGAGCGACGGTCGTGGTCGTTTCAACAGGTGGTGTTCTTGCAGGCCTTCCCGAACTCTATCCTAACTGCCACCTCATTCCATCGGTCGGTGGTCAGCCACCTCGAAGTGCATTTGGGCACCTGTTCAGCCGGCAGGTCGCTCTCTTGCGTCATCTCGGTGCGCTCCCAACTCCACCCGAAGGTGCTGATGAAATGATGCTTCAGCGGCTTCAAACCGCAATGGAGGGCTTTGACATCCTCAAGGACCCAGAAGGGGATATTGTTCAACTTGCCATGTGCATGGTGGACCGACCAATTGCTCTGATTGGGCCGACAGAATTGACCCCAGTCCTCAACCGATTCAAGAATCAATTGAATGAAAATGCGGCGAGATTCGCTCGGGTTGGGATCGTCCCGGAGATGAATCACAATGAAAGTGTGGCTTGGGGGGGCATTGGTGGAGATCGTGATTCTTCCGGGATCGAACATGTTGTTCTTTTGCTCACCTGGAATGGAATGCATCAACGAGTCCAACAAAGAATGGATTGGATGATTGCCCATGCGGCCACAGATTTTGCGTGGAAAATCGAAGGTGAGGGCAAAACTTTGCTTGAATCGATGCTTCACCTCTGTATCTTGACGGATTGGATCTCATTGGCCCTCTCGTTCTTGCATGGGAAAGATCCTGCATCAATTGGGCCAATTTCTGCACTCAAGGCACACCTTGACTCAGTCGAATAATCAGTACAATGCACCAAGCACCAATCGAGGGTCTGGGTAGTCAACCAGTGCTTGTTCACGGTCTGCTCGACGAACAACTCCGGGTAAATCAGGTACCTTAGGTTCAATCAATGAGAGTTGAAAATGAACGTGCGGCTCCCATCCTCCATTTTCGTGTTTCTCCCCCATCGTGGCGATACGGGCACCGCTTTGAACGAGCTGGCCTGGAGCAAGACCGTCGAGACTCTCTGTCGATAGATGGCCATAAAGAGCCCAAACTTTGCGTTTCGGATTGATATCGTGTGGTGTTGGCGGCCACGAAAGTTCGTATTCAACGATCACGGTTGGCCCATAGGAACCATCTTCTGAATTTATCCCGAATGAGTGAATGGTCCCCTCAGCAAAAGAATGGACTGGTGTACCTGCTGGCCCGCCAAGATCAATGCCGACGTGAAGATCCCGTTCACCACCAAACAAAGGGGTCGTGTACATGCCAGGCCGAACTTCATCGTAGCGGCCGACTTGGTAAGTGAAAGGGCAATTCCAATCCTCTGAAGGCCCTCGAGTGAAATTGAAGACCCAATAAGGTTCATCGAAAATGACAACTGGGGCAAATTCCTTCCGCTCTGTGCCCATGTGCCTCGTATTGAGGCGTTTCATTTGATTGTTGGCCGAAGAATCAAAGCCTGAACCTTGATGCTCACCCATGCTCATCACCGTGCTGCTCTTGTTGGCGGTCACGGCACTACCCGGATATGCCCTAAGTAGGGTATTGGATGGGAGTGCAGATCGAATTCGGAGAGCGATGCTCACCCCTTCGCTTGGGCTTTTGCTTGTCTACGGGTTCAGTGGAATATTGTTGTATTCAGATTTGTGGACTTGGGGTCTAATGAGTGCAGGGCTGTTGTTGCTCAACACTGCAGCACTCGCTCATATTCAACGCAGAGTTGATGAAAAAAGGAAACTAACACCATGGCAAGCATTGGAAGCTGCCATGCATGGTGAAGTGATTTCAAAGGAAGAAACAACATTGAGCGAAGAGGTAACTGCCCAACGGTGGTTCCAGTCCAACCGGCAACCATTGATGTTTGGAATCGCCCTTATCGCAGCCCTAAGTTGCTTGACGCTCCCCTTTTTGCAAGACCTTCCCTTTGGCGTGGATTGGATTGGGTTTTCGATGTTGAGCGGGCAGATACAAAGCACTGGCAGCATGGCTCTACCCGGTACTAATGAAGGATTTTGGACCTACCCCCCAGCGTACCCATCGCTTGCAGCTTGGCTGCAAATCACCTTAGGGTTGTCATCCGGAGAAGCCGTGTTCCACCTCGGACATTACAGCCTTTTTGCACTCTTTTTGGGCATTGGGGGAGCGATGGATCGACACGGTGCTGGAGCGCATGGGATGCTTGCCATGGCTTTTGGAGCTGGATTATTTGCCAAAACTTTTGATTCAGGGTACCCGACCGTTGCCAGCCAACTTGGATTGGTGGTGGGTCTTCTGGTTTTGCTGCGACCGTCGGCAACCAGAGCCAAGCACCACACAAGGGGCTTCGTGTTAGCTTTTCTTTGCGTCGTGTTGATTCATCCCACGGGAGCGATTTACCTTGGCATGCTGATGGCTGCACATCTTCTCATTGGGCTTCGACTGGATGAAAGGTACAGCGCAAACATTCAGAAAATTTTGATCACGAGCGCAACCTTACTCACCGGTGCGGCAGCAATTGCCTTGCTCATCTTAGCCCCACGTATGCTTGACGCTGCTGTGTTTGCTGAATATGGTTGGCAGGGTGGCCGCCCATTGATCACCTACAATTTGCTGCTTCTGACAGGTGGGTTACTCGCAGCTTGGCGACTGAGAGCGACGGTCGAGGGAATGCTGCTGAGCACTTGGTTTGCAGGATTGTGGTTGTTGAGTGGCATCCACCTCATTGAGGGATTAGAACAAATCCCGATTCTTTCCCTGCTCTCTTATGTGCTGTATTCGATGGGCTTGCATGCCTTCCATGTACCGTTAGCGGCATTGCTTGGTTTGTTATGGAGCGATGCAACAAACCTGACTGCCATTGATCAAAAAAGAGGATTCATGGGCATTGGATGGGACCCTCACCTTCAGTCCAAAATTTCAACAGGGCTCATGGCAAGCGTGATCATCGGAATCATCATTGGGAATTTACTGTTGATTCAAGTGAGTGAACATGATGAATTACGACCAATTGGACAAGGTGAAATCGACCTCATGGAAGCGATAGAAGGGTTGCCTGAGGGAAGCATTGTGTTTTCCGAAAACGCTCAATGGGGCTATGTTTTGGATGCCCCAACGCATATCCAATTTACGAGTTTACCAACCCTTGGCTTGGTCCAACTCGAATCCTCGATTCAACCTCAAGCCACCTCCGCAGTGCTTGGAGATCATCCCGAGGCGATTAGCGCCCTGAACATCACTCATGCTGTGTCTTCCCCGCTCGGCACCGTAGGTTGGTATCTTGCTCGCTCCTCCCATTGGTCGATGCTTGTTGAACATCACGGCAGTGCGCTTTGGGCCTTCGATGCTTCTGGTCAAAGCGAGGAGCATCAGTTGACTTCCTTTGACGAGGATTCATGCAAGGAGGGGTGCATCACAAGAATTGACCCCTGGGCAAACCATCGATTCAGGGATCCATTCGAACTCGGAAATACTCGGCCTTTTCTGATCGAATCGATTGATACCTCCCTCTCATTCGAGTTTCAAGAACCAACGGTACCCGGCGGCCAATTGTGCATGGTGTTTGAAGCGGTCGGAAACCTCGAAGGGTTTACCGTCGTGCTTGACCAGCACAATGAAACCTTCAATGATCTCGATTCAGGCTGGCATTCAGCCTGCATTGAAAATGTAAACTTGAGCGAAGGCACACAGGCACTGGATTTTGTTTGGGACGCTGAAAGTTCTTCAAATCGGCGTTGGATCAACCCAATCGGGTTCTCCGGCCGCGGTGACGCCCTGCTTGACCGCACTGGGCTGCGCATGCATTGGCTGGAATTTAGGGGATAATTGGGGTTTTGAGCGAAGCGATGAAAACATCAAAGCGGTTCCTCATAGCATGAAGAGCGTCACGGTGCTCCTTCCTACCTTGGACGAGGCCGAGGGAATCGCAGAGGTGGTCCCAAGGATCCCAATCCAAGAACTCCGAGCCTCAGGCTGGGTGGTTTCAGTCCTCGTCGTTGACGGTGGAAGCGATGATGGCACCATTGAAATCGCAAATCAACTCAATTGTAGAACCATGCGTCAGCATGGTAAAGGAAAAGGAGTGGCTATGCGGCAGGGGTTCTCTGCTTTCTTAGAAAGCGGCGATGATGCATTGGTGATGTTGGATGCCGATGGAACTTACCATCCAGAGGAAATGATTCGCATGTTGAAAGCCTTAGAAAAGGCAGATGTGGCGGTTGGAGACCGGCTAAAAGGTGCGATGGACCCCGATGCGATGACCCGTGTCAATTACTTTGGAAATCACTTGTTAACATGGTGTGCCGTTGCTCTTTACGGCGTACCAATGCCTGATTTATGTTCTGGGTATTGGGCGTTCACCCGGCGCTCGATCAAGGCGTTGAAATTGAATTCAATGCGTTTTGAAATCGAGGCTGAGATGTACACTTCATGCGTTTTGGAACAGCTTGAAATTACTCATATTCCGATTCGTTATTCCAAACGCTTGGGGGAAGCAAAGCTCGGTTCTGTGAAGGATGGTTGGAACATTTTGAGAAAATTGCTTGTTCGTAGAATTTTCAAGGCCCCACCCCATTCTATTGAAGGGGAAGGAAACTTGAACATCGAACAATGAACAAGTCTCAAAACAGGCAAGAGGGAGGCACACGCATGGGACGCCACCACACCGCAGTGTTAGGTGCATCTGGATTGGTGGCCCAGCGCATGCAACAGCGTCTTGCGAACCATCCATGGTTCCGCCTCAGCGCAGTTGTTGGGAGCAAACGCACAGCAGGTGCTTCGCTTGACTCAATTCCCTGGGGCCTAGAACAGGACAGACCACAATTACCCGACCTCGAAGTGCTTGATGCAGATGATGACAATCTGATTACCCACCTCAAGAACAAAGGCATCACTGTTGCTTTTTCTTGTGTACCTTCAGAGGTTGCAGACCCACTTGAGCGCAACCTTGCTTTAGCAGGCATTGCCGTGTTTTCTAATTCAAGCGCTTTTCGACGTTGCGATGGTGTCCCACTGGTGATTTCCGACATTAATCCTGGACATTTAGCCGATTTTGGAAGCAAGGGCTATCGGTTAGCATGTGCGACAAATTGCACACTGATTCCACTCGCCGTACCAACAGCAGCGCTCAACCATGCCTTCCCCATAACCAATGTACGAATGCGGAGTGAACAAGCACTTTCAGGTGCTGGCTATGGTTTGCTTCAAAGTCAATCCGCACTGGAGGGTAACCACCCAAGCGAAATCCCGGGTGAAGCTGAAAAGACAACTGCTGAGCTGCTGCATGTGCTCTGTGCGGATTTTGGAGTTGAGGTGGAATGCCGCCGTGTGACAAGAATGAATGGACATCAGATCTTCGCACAAGTGACGTTTGCTGAATCAGTGACCCTTGAGGAAGTGAACGAAGCCTTGGATGGCCATAATTTTACTCAAGCCATCTTGGAATGCCCAAGCGCGCCGTTACGCTCCATTCAGAGGGTGGTTAGCATCGACCCTGAGGCGCACCTTTGGGGGAATGGTGTCGACTTCCTCTCAGACCCAGACCCCACTCATGATTTGAAAGCTGGAATGAGCGTGGTGATGGGACCGGTTCGTATGGTGAATTCGACAACCATTGAATTTTCAGCTTATTCACACAACACAATCCGTGGCGCAGCCGGTGGCACGATGTTGTTAGCAGAGCAGGCCTACATCGAACAAAGGCTCCCGAAACAGCAGTAGGCATAAATGCGTTCATCACCCCCACCAAATTGGTGCGAGCATGGGTATTACCGCAATGATTCCGGACATGACCATAGGTCAACTCAAGAACGAGGCAGATGCACGCTGGGGTGAAATTTGGGACCCTGTCTCGAGCCGCATGACCGTGATGCTGATGTGCCCTCGTAAAGAACGAAAGTTACTCGAGTTGCACGGTGATATGATTGAACATGGTCAACCCGTCCTCACGGTCTTCCACCGCCCTCGTGCTGGGGCACATTTGCTCGAGGACCAAGGATTTGACCCACGAAGTGCTTCGTTTCAATTCGTCGACTTGGCAACCCCTGACATGGGCCCTTGGATGCAACACCTTGTCACCAACGAAGGGTGGCTTCGCAGTTCTATTGAAGTGACAGCTCTGCCGTATTCCGTGGACAATCCAGCCCAACGTGGTTTTGAAACTCAACGCATCATGTGCTTTCGACATCCATCCCTTGATGCTCTTGAACGCTACTACCTCCCCTTCCCGCCTCAGAGCATTCCAGGGAAGTGTTTCGTAAGCCTGCCAAGACGGCAAGCGGCAGAATTGGCCCGCCAGCAGGCAGAAGTGCTCGGAGTTGGGCGACTGGAGAAAAAGCAAACCATCAGTCAAGCCACGACTGAAGAGATGCCAGTTCCAGCACCCGCACCCGTTGAGGAAGAAACCATGGACGCTATGATGGACGCTTTCTCAACCGACCTCATCGCAGGGATCACTGAGGAGGCTGAACCTCATGTTTCGCTCGAAGAAGACGGTGAACCAAACGTTGAGGATGCACCGCTGCCAGCAAGTCCCCCCCCGCCAGAGCATGTCTTCGTACCGCTTCCATCAGGCAGCACGCCGGAATCACTTGCCCCGGAGGTTGTTGAAACACCTTCGCCTGCCATCAGCCCCGAAGAGAACAAAGCAAATGTCCCTATGCCGGCGATCGAAGAAGAACCTGGAGTGCAAATGTCAGATATTGAAATCGAATTCAGAGAACTCGTCAACGGATTACTCGCAGCTGGTGTCGAACCCAATGAAATGATGGACGATCCGCGTTGGGAAGAAATCAATGAACGTGCAACTGCCGTCGGGTTCGAAACATGGCCCGTCTTCCTTCAGTTGGCGACAATGGAATGACAAGATTCAATACCGCTCGACCTGACACCACACCGGAGGCACCACCATGGGATTCTGTATCAACTGCGGACAACAGCACCAAGACGGCATTCGCTTCTGCAGNTTTTGTGGAAATCANCAACCNGGCGAACAACTTCTTCTTCGCCTTCGCCAAGAAGCAGAACAAATTCATTACATGCGTTTGCAAATGCAAGCAGCNCAACAGCAATACGCAGCNAANAACCAATTCCAACAACAACCGCCACGCTGGTGAGTTGAATGCGGCCGAAGCATTTGGCTATTGAATTATCAAAACTCAAACCTCACCCGTGCCTGCACGTCGAGCTTGAGCAGTACGCTACAGAAGGTGACCTTGCTGCTTACTGGATGCTTGGCGTGGACCAAGTTGAAGACGTACAAGGCAAACATATTGTTGACCTAGCTGCTGGCAACGGAATCCTTGGTCTTGCAACCCTATTGCTTGGCGCTGAACATGTGACCTTGGTCGAAGGGGATTCTTCTGCCCATGCCATCGCAGAGGCCAATGCCTCGAAGATTGACAAACGAGTCGATGGTACGGCGACAACTGTCCATGCGATGATTGGAGTTGAACAAATTGAAATCGAACAACCCGTCGATTTGGTGATCATGAACCCCCCTTGGGGCGTACAAAACGCGAAGGCAGACCGCCCTTTGCTTGAGTTTGCATTCTCGTTGGGTGCAACAGCCGTTCATGTGCTCCATAGCGCCAAAGCACGCCATTTGGTTGCCATGGCGAAGGAACACGGTTATGACAGCGAGATCATGTTAGAAACTGAATTCAGGTTGCCTCCCACCTACGCCCACCACAGCAAAGGCAAGGCAACAACCCCAATCCGATGTTGGCGATTCCATCGACCCGGTGATGCGAAATTAATCGAAGACGAAAATGAATCGACCTGAACCCTCGTATGAGGGGTTGAAAAGGGGACGGCCCACCCCTTCAACCACGCGAAACAGCATGCGACCTACCTCAGGCCATGTTTGCAAAGGAATGAATCACATGACGCCGAGCCTCGTCACCCCAGGAATGAATGTATCAAGCACCGCAGAATGCGAGGCTGGAGAAGGAACGATTGAAGTCGATGGCCGCATTGTAGCCACTGCAATTGGTGCGTTTTCCATCAACGATGGCATCGGTACCGTCACGGCTGCAAAGGCCGTAGTCACTCCTGAAATTGGCGACACCGTGCTTTGTGAAATTGTTAAACTCAACGAAAAGAACGGAGAGGCACAGGTCATCTGCATCGAAGGGAAGCCCGGAAGTGTGCTGCCCGAGTACCTCTACGGTCAATTCCATGTCACGAACATCGTGGATCGCTACATGCATCAAACTGCAGACGCAGTGCGACGTCGTGATGTGTGCAGAGCCGAAGTGAAGGAAACCTCACCAGTGCTCCGAATTTCCTTCAGGGACCGAGATGACTGCGGCGTGCTCCATGCCATTTGCCCTCCATGTGGCGACACCTTGCTTCCACACCTCGATGGTGATTGGAACGTTCAATGCCCTTCATGTGGATTCCAATCCTACCGCGCCCTTGCGGACAACTACGGTGCTGGATGGGCTGAACTCGAACAAGGCGCGAGCACCCTCAACAACGCTGGAAAGCGCTGGGGCGCTGCCGCCGAAGCCATGTTTGGCAAAGGACCAGCAGGTCGAGCCACATTCATTGCAGCTGATGTTCGCGAAGATGGACGAGAACGAACCTACTTCCGATTCGAAGGCGAAGGCGGCGGCAAAGGTCGGCGCCCACGCAACGCACCTGGTTGCCGATTGTTTGTTGGAGGGCTACCCCGGGAAGTCGGCACTGAAGAACTCAGAGCGCTCTTTGCTGAGCACGGCGACATGACGGATTGCATTGTCCTCACCGATGACAACGGCGTAAACCGTGGCTTCGGATTCGTCACCTACAGCGAAAAAGCACACGCTGATGCTGCAATTGCCAAGTTGGACAAGCACAAGATCAACGGGCGCCGCATCGGTGTTCGTGATGCAGACAGCGATGATAAGAAGGGCAAGCGCGAGAAGCGAAAGGACCCTGAAGGTCTCAAACTCTATGT
>QQSI01000011.1 GCA_003602645.1 Candidatus Poseidoniales archaeon
GTTCTTGCACTCAAGACTGCAAAGAATGCAAAGTGGGAGGCGCCAAAGGGCGTCATGGGCAAACTCATGCCAACCCGAAAAGCAGCGGTGCGAAACTACCTCATTGCTACGCTTTTGCTTGGTTCACTGTTCATCGTCCTCAAGCTTGTTGAATGGAGCCATCTGGTTGCAGAAGGATTCACCATCGGCACTGTTCAAGGTTCGATCTTTTACATCGCTACCGGCGCACACGGTCTTCACGTGTTCATCGGTTTGCTGATCATGCTGTATTTGGTGTTCAAAGCGGACACCATCGGATTTGATGAGGACAATGCACAGGGCATCGAATACTTCGGTTTGTACTGGCACTTTGTCGACTTGGCTTGGGTGGTTATCTTCCCAGCATTCTATTTGTATTGAGGTGAGATTATGGGAGAGCACGCAAATTTATACATGGGCAAAGACATCTATTTTTGGAATTTCATCGTCTTGATGGTTTTCACACTGTTTGAACTCGGTGCGGTTTTCTTTGAAACCGTTCCAGGGACGGATATTGGCATCAGCCGCTCGGCGGTCTGGGCCATTCTCATCGGTGTTGGCATTGTCAAGGGATACGGAATTGCTGCATTCTTTATGCACCTGAGGGACGAACATAAGTGGTTCAATATCACCTTCATGTTCCCGTGGATTTTCGTGGCACTCATGCTTTGGGGAATCGGTTTATCCAACCCCGAAGGTGTGACAGGACTGCCAAGCTGGTGCACACCAGATTGGTCCTATGCAACGGAACGATAATCTGAGCGGACATAACATTGAAGCCTCACGGATGAGGGGAAACGAACATGGGTACTCGCCGCTTCATTGCTATCGCCGTTTGCTTCACACTCCTCATAGCGGCAACACCGACCGCAACCGCATACAAGGGTCATCAATTGTCTCGCAATGATGTGATTGATTTCACCCTGACCGACCAAAACGGAGAGAACTTCACGTTTTCAACCCTTGATACCGAGGTCACAGTTGTTTCGTTCATCTTTACCGCTTGTCCCGATGTTTGTCCTGTCATCACCCAATCACTCCGTCTTGTACAGGAGGGCCTTTCACCCTCAGATGCTGAACGCGTGGGGTTCGTTTCAATTTCAGTCGATCCCGACCGAGACACACCCGAGGTTCTCACTGAATACACCGAGCGGCACGGTGTATCTTGGCCTCACCTCACAGGCGATAAGACAGTCCTCACCGATGTGTATGGAAATTTCGGTATTCTGGTTGACCAGGAAGTGATCGACGCTCACATCGAAGTCAATGACGACCCGACGGTCACCTATGTCGACACCTCAGGGAACGCGACTGAACTGATGAACAGCCCCTCCGGATGGGAACTTCATCAAGCAATATCCTACGATGCTGGATGGAGCATCAACGCAACAAACAGCCAGTACGGACACTACATTACCGCCATCGAAGGCGTCGAAGCCCCCTCAGATTACTCGTGGTGGTGGAGTCTGCTTGTTCACAATGAATCTTCAGGAGCATGGGAGGAATCCAGCGTTGGTATCGACTCAATCGATGCCCTTGAGCACGACCAATTGGTCTGGGCTGCTTCAAACGCTAACACTTCTTTGCTTCTCCCACCAAGTGAACACCACCCCACAATGCAAGTGCTCTTCCCAGACAACACCACCGCAAATCACACCATTGAAACCATGAATGGTTGGCATCTTACGATGGGCGCCTTTGCTGGAGCGGGCATCAACACATCGATGCCAGCAAGCCAATACGGGCACTACATGGAATCCATCGATAATGTGAGCGCCCCTTCCGATTTTTCGTGGTGGTGGAGTCTTTCGACATGGAATTCAAGTTCCGCCGCTTGGGAATCTTCCTCGGTTGGCATGGACAGCCTCGTTGAGCCAACCTACATTGCATGGTCTCCTAATTCAACCAATCTCTCAGACATCCCTCCACCAGGGGCAACGCTTCGTGACGAGGTCGAACCGGGCGTGTGCAACGATCACGGCTGGGAAATGGGTTCTGGGGCATCCAAGCATTGCATGTGCGATGATGGCTATGAATGGGCTGAAAACGACCGTCTATCATGCGTTTCAAGCGACCCTGCAGCCATAGATTACTCCGTTGGGCACTCAACCATCACGTACATCATCAAGGGCATGACACCAACTGTGGCATGGACGGGTGATTCTTGGCGAGCTGATGATTTTCGAATGGATGTTGAGGCAGTGCTAAGCGAGTCATCTGGACCAAGTGATAGCGAAGGTGTTCCGGGAATGACGGCAGGTCTGACGCTCTCTGCGCTCGGTTTTGCAGCGGTTGCAATTGCCCCACGAAGGCAGGAAAACGAGTGAAACCTGCAAAGGTTTGAGCCGAAAACAGTATCATGGGGTGGTGCCCCGCTAGGTTTGTTGCAGAGATCGCATAGCCCGGTATTGCGGTGGACTTGAAATCCACTGTCTCCTAGACACGGGGGTTCGAATCCCTCTCTCTGCGCCATTTGNCCATNATCTTTCATCANGGATTGACCGCAAGGATTGAGGGAAGAGTTCTCAAACTAAAGCGCCCCTTGGGCAAATATGCGCCGAGGTGCTTTCGCCGTCACCCTGATTGGTCTCATGCTGCTCGCAGGGTGCCTTGGCCCATCAACAGCCTCTTGGGGCGATGGTAACAACGCTGTCACGGTCAATTTCGACCGTGCTTCAACAAGTTTCACCAGCACACTTGGTCCACAAACAGAAAGCATGGATGGTCTCCAAGCCGTCGGCTGTACACCCGGTGAAGAAGACCTTGGTATCGACAAAACACAAGCCATTCAATTCACTGGCTATCTTGCAGCAAGCCAAATGTATGCATCTCACACTGATCAAGTCAAATCGATTGGATTGAGCGTGACCGCTAGTGCGGCCATTCAATCCATGCCCTTCAAGCAAGCCAATGAGATGATTGAAGGCGAGGGGCCAAGGGTCGACCTCAAGAACTGGAATGATCCATTGAATCCACAGACAGGCTCGGGAACCGTTGACCTCGATGAAATTGATGCTGATGAAGATAGCCGGTGGTACATTCTAGGTTTAATCCCAACGACGGAACACATCCAAGATGGAATGTTGTCCCTTGGTGAATGGCACCAAGCTGTGACCGTCAAAGGCTACCTTGTCGCTAGCAACACCAGCAACGCATATGGCTATCATTCCATACAAACTGTGAGGGATGATTGCACCCTTGATGTAGGCAATCAAAACCGAGAACAGTTGTTTGTCATGGTCACGGGCCTAGAATTGGATGGGGCCAGTGTGACTTCCAGCGGCGATGCTGATGATGAATGGGTCCACGGTGATGTCGCCTTCCTTGGAAGAACAGGTTTCGTGATGATGTTCTTTGTTGTCGGCCTTGGAGGCGCAGTAGCGGCTTTCATCCTCTCCAAGATGTTCGTCATGAAAGGGGCCCGAGATACGATGAAAGTTCTCCTTGGCCAAGTTGGAATCGATCACGTCAAGAAGGTCAAACAGGATGTCAAGAAGGCAAAAGCAGCAGGCATGGTGTCACCAACTGAACGCAGAGCAGAGCAACGCGGCCCTCCAAAGAAACAATCACAGAAGAAGTCAGAATCCTCAGGCGCTCTCGCAGGTTTCGATTTCGACAGCGCACTCGCCGATGATGGAGACTCTGCTCCGATGAAAACATCCGGCGGAGGTTCTTCTGTAGTGGTCACAGAAGCGGCAATGGAAATGGAAAACACCGTTGCCCAACAACACTCTGAGGACTCATCCCAGGGCAATGTTTGGGATGCGCCTTCTCGCATATCAAGCACTCCAACTAGTGTGGTCACTCAACCCTCTCAATCAAAACCAAAGGAACACTTCACCAGCGTCGCGCCAATACGCTCTTCAACTCCGGAACCAAAGCCAAAAGCAGCTCCCAAGAAACGAGCGGTCCGCAAGCGGAAGGCAACCGTTGCACAGCATGAAGAACCAGAGGTGCAAGAACAACCAGCTCCTCAAAAAGAGACCTTCCAAGATGAGGAAGAGTTTTCAGATTTCTCATTCTGAGAGTGGAACACAGATTTCCACAGCCCCCGGGAGAACTTCCATCTGAAGGGGTGTTGAACCGATGTTTTCACCATCCACATTGATCGCAGTTGGCAATGGCGTTTCGATCGAGAGTGATTTGAATCGGTGATAATCGACCTGCGGATGGAACACATGCCGTCCTTCTTTCTTGAGCATTGCAAAAGCTTTCAGCACGTCCCTACGGGTCATTTTCTTCAAAATCCCAATGTCCATTAGGCCATCATCAAGCGATGCGCCTGGCGCCAGTGGAAGCATGGAACCACCCGTCTGGCTATTTTGGATCAGGAACAGGGTGTAATCATCTTCCATGGTCATCCCGTCAAGGGTCAATGTGGCGTGGCGGCGGTTGTTAGCCATAATCGCCATAAGAATGCCAACATCATACCGTATTGGCCCCATCCATCTCATGCGTTCAGCTTTAATCGTTGAATCTACGCCAAGACCCCAAGTGACCAAGTTGTGGCTGTAGCGCACCATCGTACCTTCTTCTGCACCAGGCAAGCCCTGAACCATTTCGACCTTCGCTAAATCCAGCGCTTGTCGAGAGCCATGGAGGATGCACTCCACTGCTGAATTAACGCTGTCAATCCCCAGATCTGTTGCCATCGAATTCCCAGTACCGGCAGGAATGAGACCAAACAGTTCCGTCCTGCCGCTGTTGGCTTCCATGCGCCCAGTGATCACTTCAGAAAGCGTCCCATCACCACCAACGACAGCAAAATAATCGGTTGCCTTTACCTCAAGTGTACGAGCAATCTCGATCAGATGCCCACTGTATGCTGAAAAATATGTCTCGACCTTGCATCCTGCTTCCTCGAACAATGCTTTTGCTTGCTCGGCGGTCCTCCTTCCTTTTTTGTTGCCCGCATAGGGGTTTACAAGCATGTGAAGCCGTTTGATGCTCTTCCCTTTTTTTGCCTTTTTCGAAAAAACAGGTGCATAAATTGGCTTGTGAACCCCTTTTTTTAGTTTCGATGCGGTGTCTGCTTCGAATTCAAGAACAGCAGGATTTGATGCGGTATCCTTTGAGGACATAGTGGTAACAGGCCGGTCGGTGGTTTGAAACCTTCTCCGTTCTCGGGGTTAGAATGATTCATGTAGAGTGGGTAATTATTCATTCATTTTGCATAAATTAGTTTCGAACAGGGCATTGGGCGTCTAAAGAGTCTCGAAATAGGTCCCCGATTGAAAGCAAGATGTCTTGAACCCAACCCATGTGGAAGAAACATGGCCACCGCCTGGAGCAACGACGAACGTGCGTTCATGCACCGTGCCTTGGTTGTTGCAGAGCGTGGCAGAGGGCGTGTGAGCCCCAATCCGCTGGTGGGATGCGTCCTTGTCAAGGAAGGGCAAGTGATTGCGGAAGGGTGGCACGATCACCTCGGTGGCCTGCATGCTGAACAAATGGCCATCCACGACGCTGAGACGAATGGATTTTCACCAAACGGGGCCACAGCCTATGTGACTCTTGAACCATGCAACCATTTTGGCAGAACACCACCCTGCACAGAAGCCCTGATGTGGGCCGGCATCAAAGAGGTCATCGTCGCCCATCAAGACCCAAACCCAACCGTACGAGGGGCTGGGATCGAGGTGCTTGAAAAAGCCGGCATTCATGTCCGCAGGGGTTTGCTTGAGGCTGAAGCAGGCGCTCAGATGCGTCCTTTCATGCATTGGTGTGAACATCGGCGTCCAATGGTAACAGTCAAGCTGGCGGTCGACCAAAATGGCTCGGTTGATGACCGATCCCAACATGCTGGCCGATTCACCTCTGAAGGTTGCCTCAACGAGGTGCACCGACTGCGCAATGAATGCGATGCTGTGCTGGTTGGTGCCGAGACCGTGGTCCGAGACAATCCCTTACTCACCGTTCGAAGACTCGAAGCTACTCGGCAACCCCTTCGTATCGTCATCGATCCAAACGATCGCATTCCAAAAGACTCAGCCTTGCTCAACGACGGTGAAGAAACGCTTCACGTGAAGGCGACGTTTCGCGGTCTCGTGCCGCTGCTCAACCAGTTGGGTGATCGAGACATACAACGTTTGCTCATTGAAGGTGGACCGACAACCATTCACGCTTTCCTTGAGGCAGGATTGGTCGATGAATTCTTTCTCGTACAAAGCACAGTTGAACATGTTGAACCAGTGGACGCAGGCATCACTGCAGAGCTGTTGAGCAACGCTGGCTTGATTCGATTTGACGACGAGCAATGGGGCGACGAAATCGTCCAACACTGGTCGCGCTGAGCAATGAACGCATGACGCATTTGCATTGGGTGCTGGTGGGCGATGCAGGATTCGAACCCGCGTCGTCGGGTTCGAAGCCCGACAGGATATCCAGGCTACCCTAATCGCCCGTATTCCACCCCAGTTGGCCCCCCTTCTTGAATAAGGCGGGTGGTTTCCATCGAACATGGGCCGCTCACTTCCTTGCATTCCAACGGGATGCTCGGCTTGTTGCCGCGAAACAACAATGCCATTGACAAAGGCAGAAGCGGCACTTCTTTCGAGGCGCACAGGTATGGCCACGGAAACCTTCACCTGGAAGAATAACGGTGTCTTGACGCTCCTCAACGATACAACCACCCGAGCTTGCGTCTTTTTGCTCACCGCCTCAGCGGATGTCAACGCAGAAGGCATGTGCTCTGTGTATGAGGTTCGGCCGCGTGGCTGCAGGACATACCCCAATGTGCTCAATGAACACGATGAGGCAATCTTGGACGAGGGGTGCCCTCATCGTTCCCAATTTCCAGAGCCAAGTGAGGAAGATGCAATCACATTGCTCAATCTTGAGGAACAATTGTTGCGTGAAGTATGAGTCGGCTTAGGCTTGCATGCACATGTTCAACCCATTTGCCCCGAACCCTCCATCCGGCTTTCAAAAGCGCTTGTTCAGTCTCTTTCCAAGTTCCGTGAAGCAGGTCGATTTCTTCACCCTCTTTCAGGGGTGAATCTAGATGTTCCCCCATTGGGTGGATGGGTAAAATAAGCACCAAACCTGCGTCTGCGCTTGCGACCCGAGATGAACTTTCAAGCACCTGTTCGAGTAAAGACAGTGGGGCGAGTGAGCCTTGGGAATTCCGCCCATAAGGGGGGTCGAGAACAAATCCAACAATGGGAAGCATTGCAGGGGGAAGGTGATGTTCAAGAGCGGTTGCATCTCCATGCAGGACCACCCCTTTGTGCTCCTTTTGCCCTGATTCCTTGAAAGCCCACTCGAGGTTCTTGGCCGTTCCTTTTACCATTGCTTCATCCAAATCTAAACCGATTGAAGGTCGGCCTGAGAGCGCGGCTTCAATGAGGAATCCCCCTGTCCCGGTCATCAGATCCAAGGTTGTTCCACGAGCAAGAGGCCCTGAAGATAGGTTCACCGCCAGACGAGCAAGGCGGGGGTCAAGGCTGACGGGCTTGAAAAACGGACGTTCTGCAGCTTTTCGACCGGCTAGGCCATCTGACGCTTCACCAAACCCAACCATCCACCCACATGCGATCGTGTTTGAACTTGCATCGAGAACAACCCCAAAGCGGTTGTCGGGCTCCTCAAGGTCAATATCATAACCAAGATCATGAAACTGTCCACCAATTTTTTGCGCCAATTGACTGGGCCCGAGGCCTTCAATTCTTCCTTCATGGCGCCAAGCGCGTACGGCCACGCTCCCCTCACGCTCATGCTGAGCGATGTGCTTCGCCACGCTTTTGATCAAAGCATCAAGCGATTGATGTTGCCCCCAAGACCAAATCAATGCGTTGCACAAAATAGCTTGGCATCCGCTTGAGATGGCAACGGCTTCATCCAAGTGCTTGATGGAAGCATCTCCTTTCAATTCAAGCAGCCTTCTGCCGTTCAGTGGGTTTGTTTCCATCTGGGGCAGCAACGCTGCAATTTCGGCTCGAGCCATTGCGGGATGCCATCCTCGCAAACACGCCACATGCCTCGCCATGCCAAGCGCTTGCGCCCGGACTTCTTGACGGGTTCGGATGCGAACAACCACATACTCGATGCCAATGCTGACTCCATGGGCTGCAACCTCCGTGACATCACTTCACCAGAGACCATCGATTTGGCGAGCCTTGCAGGTAAGCGAGTTGGGGTTGATGCGTTCTTGACAGCATTCCAATTTTTGACCACCATGCGCGACCGTTCACCGCAAGGAGACGGCGGCCCACTGCGTGCTGAAAATGGCAAGGTTGTATCACACCTGATGGGATTCCTCAATCGAACCACAACCATGCTTGCTGCTGGCATTAAGCCTGTCTTCGTGTTTGACGGACAGGCTCCAGATTTGAAGGCGGATGAAATCGCTCAGAGAAAAGCCAGACGCTTGGAGGCCGAACGAATCCACAAAGAAGCGCTGGCAGCAGGTGATTTTCCATTGGCTCAGAAGATGGCCCAACGCATTATGCATTTCTCGCCGGAGATGGTGGCTGAGACCAAACAATTGCTGGATTTACTCGGGGTTCCTTGGGTTGATGCCAAGGCAGAAGGCGAAGGCCAAGCCGCCGTGATGGCGGCCAAAGGCCAACTTGATGTGGTCGCCACACAAGATTGGGATGCCTTGTTGTATGGGACTCCATTCCTGGTTCGAAACCTCATGAGCCACGGTTCGAAGCGACACGGTAGGGTGGTACAAGCTCAGAAGATTATGCTCAAAGATGTGCTCGAAGAAAACGAACTTACCCGTTCACAACTTATTGACTTGGCAATCATGATTGGAACCGATTTCCATCCTGGAATCAAAGGCATTGGCCCTAAAACCGGTATGAAACTCATCAAAACACATGGCACAATTGAAGCGATATGTGCGGCAAAAGAAAAAGAAATTCCTGATCGACTCGCCGAAATTCGCTCAATCTTCCACGATCATCCTGCGCATGATGTGGAGCCGAAAACGTTGGAACCCGGCCAGGTGAACCCTGAGGGTTTGATTCAGTTCCTGCAAGTCGAACGCCAATTCAGTCAGCGACGAATGGACAACGCTTTCGATAAACTCCGGGAAGCGGGCTTGATTCGAGAAGGCGGTCAGACATCCTTGTTTTCGTTTTGAGCCTTCATGAAGCGGAGCGGACTGGCCAACACATCCACGCCATGATGCTGTGTGAGAGCGCCTCGAGCAACACTTTGTGGGTCATTCAACGCTTCCAGCACCGTATTGACAGGGGCGCATGGAACCCCCTGCAACTTCGTTTCCAGTTCACTCCGGGTTAATTTTGCCATCGCCTCACCAACGCACCTTTCTACCGATTCACGGTCCTCGACCCGTCCTTTGTTCGATTTCCACTCCGGGTGATTCGATGGCGTTTCGAGTTGTAGCCGGTCGACCACCGTAGCCCATTGGTCATCTGAGCCGACGCCCAAGACAAACCACCCGTCCTTTGCTTCAAACGCACGATAGGGCACGAGGTTCGGATGGGCTGAACCCATTGGCACGGGGTTTTCGCCGCTCGCCATGGCGTTGTGCGCCTGATTGACAAGAGCGGCCAGTGCACAATCCCACAACGAGATGTCAATGTGCGTTGCTAAACCGGTTCTTTGCTTGTGGAAAAGAGCGGCCAGCATTGCGTTTGCTGCATTTAATCCGGTGATGACATCAATCCAAGCCACACCTACTTTGACGGGCGCTCCTCCTGCTTCTCCGGTGATGCTCATGATGCCTGAACGGGCTTGAAGTGCCACATCATACCCTGGCTCATCTCGACGAGGGCCAGTGGCACCATAGGCGGAAATCGAACACACGATGATGTCGTTTGGGAGCGGGCCCAATAAGCGCTCAAGGGTCCCTGGTTTGAAGTTCTCAACCACCACATCTGCAGTTTCAATCATCGAGCGAACAGAGGCAGCATCGTGCTTGAGATCAAAGCTGACGATGGTCTTTTTGCGGTTGCACGCAAGGAAATAAGCAGCCACTTCGTTACCGTCGAAACCAGTTGTAAACGGCGGGCCCCATTTACGGGTGTCATCGCCCCAGGGGGCCTCGACCTTGACAACTTCAGCGCCCAAATCTGCAAGCATCTGTGTCGCGTAAGGGCCTGCAAGAATTCTCGAAAGGTCGACAACCTTGATGCCCTGTAAAATTCCGCCCATGGTGGGGCGAAGTGTCCGAAAGGGTTGAACCTCACGCCCATGACCACCCCCTATGGTGCTGTTCAATTTCGATGACGACCGCACCTGGAAAGGTCTCCTCGTGTTGGGTCTCTTGCTCAACCTCATGGTCTGCTTCACAAGTGACTTAGGGCTTGACACGCATGTCAAAATGGCAGTTGATGAAAGGGGTGGTCTGCCGTGGGGCGATCTTCGCCCTGATTCTGCAGGGTATAGCGATCCTGCGGATGTGGGTGAACGCTCAGTGCTTCCCATTTACCAAGCATCCGAGGGGGTCATCAAAGCGACAGCATTGGTGATTTTGGTCGGTTTGATTGCGTACGTCCATCGTACGGTAGGGCTTCGTACTGCAGCTGTTCTTTCGCTTTCACCGGCCTTGATCTTTTCAATTGGGCGTGGCTATGAGGAAGTTCACATGGCCCTTGCATTTGGGTTAGCGTTTGGGCTCTTTACACAACTCTGGTCAAAGCAACAACCGTTTGCTCAGAACCTCCTTGGCGGCCTCCTCTTGATGTTCATACCATTCTCAAAAGGCATGGCAGAACCTTCGCATGTGCTCGGCGGAGCGGTTCTTTTGGGAGTTTTTGGTACGCTTTGGCAGGTGGCCCAAACAGCAGAACACGATCGCCTTCAATGGCTCAAACGCCCACTTCCCGCAGCAACCGCCAGCGCATCAACCGTCTTTGCTTTCATTTTCATGGTCGGCATCACGCGTTCTTCACCTACGCTCGGGGTGATGGTTGACGTACCTTTGCGCTATGCTTCGGCAGTGGCGTTTGCTGTTCTCGATGTGGTGTTGATTTTCACTCTGTTCGGCATGGTGCTTTGGCCTCTTGTGCGCCCAACCCTCCAACGGTTAGGGTCCGTTGAGGACGCTCAAATCTCAACCATGCTTGCGATGATCGCTGCTGCGATGACGGCCCTTGTGCTCTATGTTGCCGCCCTTTGGACTTACGAGTCCGTGTTATGGGGTGCATCTTGGCCGGGCGTGGTGTTCACGATGGGGAACAATGGCCGTTATGTGACGTTGCTGTACATTCCTCTGGTTGTGTTCCTGAACCACATGCACATGGCGAATGGCGCACCCACCATTGATGCCCCAGGCCTCCAAGTCAGAGCGATTGGCATAACGCTGCTCATTTTGATTCCAATCAGTTTGCTTGCAGGCCTCCATGGGCAAACCATGTGGACGGACGAAGCAGCAGATGCAATGCCGATTGAACAAAATGAACACTTTCTCTTCGTTTCAGATGCGACCCTAGGCATGCATTGGCTGTACACCTTCTATGAGCCATTGGATGCAGAAGTCAACAACATCACCGGTCATTGGCGTTCGACGGACGTGAACTGGGTTGATGATCTCCAGCAAAATTTGCCTCAAGTGACGGTGCTCGTGCTTTCGCCAGATGTAGGTAACGTTCCCACTGGGTGGGTGGTAGAATCAACTGGAGAAGCAGATCTTCTCAACGGAGGAGGCGAGTGGCGCGTGTTGACGCGCAGTTGAGCCTCAAGCGTTCTTGTCAGCTTGGACCTTTGTGCGCACATCTTGTGCAGCGGCCTTTGCAGCCTGCATAGCCTTGCGGACACGGGTGCCAGCAGCGGCGTTCCCCTTGTCGTGCTTGACAGCATCTCCAAGTGCAGCAGTTAAATCATCAATCATCGTTTGAACCATAGCCTCGACGGACATACCTCCCGCCCTGCCCAATCGGTCTTTATCTCTTATGCTGGATTTTCTTGAAAATGGCCCTCGAGAAACGATGGACGGCGAGCCGAAGGGGATTTTTCAAACGTAATTTCGTGCGAGCATGCATAAAATCGCGACGCGTTAAGAGCGAGGGGTTGAAAACCCCGAGGTTGGAGGGGGGCACAAGGAGGGGCATGAGATGCGCTTTGGTGTTCGAGGTACGTTGCCGGACCCAGACCCTGTTGCAACACAGGAATGGATCGATTCCATTTTGGCCGTACGCAACCAAATCGGCGAAGAAGAAGCACGTCGCCTCTTGTTTTCAACGGTCGATGCTGCACGCGATGCAGGTGTCGAAATCGACGTCGTCAATACCCCTTACATGAACACGATTCACCCCGGTTCACAAGGTGCTTATCCAGGTGACATTGATCTCGAAACCCGCCTTCACGGTGTCATTCGTTGGAACGCGATGATGATTGTCACACGCGGCAACAAATACTTCGATGGCATAGGTGGTCATATCTCCACCTATGCATCAGCCTCCCACGCTTGGGAAATCGGATTCAATCACTTTTTCCGTGGCAAAGACGGTGCAGGACAGGGCGATCACCTCTATTGGCAAGGCCACGCCTCCCCTGGCATCTATGCTCGGGCATGGCTTGAAGGTCGATTGACCCATGAGCAAATGGAAGCTTTCCGTCAAGAAACAGGCGGCAACGGACTGTCCTCCTATCCTCACCCGCGCTTGATGCCCGACTTCTGGGAATTCCCAACCGTGAGCATGGGCCTTGGAGCGATGACGGCGATCCACCAGGCTCGCTTCAACCGCTATCTGGAAGACCGTGGCCTTGTTTCGACGGCCAACTCCCGCGTATGGTACACCATGGGAGACGGAGAATCCGATGAACCAGAATCCCTTTCTCAACTTTCTCTTGCCGGCCGCGAAGGTCTTGACAACATTGTGATGACGATGAACTGCAACTTACAACGTCTCGACGGACCCGTCCGCGGCAACTCGAAAATTGTTCAAGAATTGGAAGGACGGTTCCGTGGTGCTGGATGGAACGTCATCAAGGTGTTGTGGGGCAGCAGTTGGGATGAATTGTTCGCCAACGACTCACACGGCTTGCTTGCTGCCCGTCTGGACTCACTCGTTGATGGTGACGAACAGCGCATCATGACTGCAGACGGTGCAACCATCCGCAAAGACTTGTTCAATTCTGAACCCCTTCAAGCCCTTGTTGCCCATATGAGCGACGATGAACTTGTTGACCTCTGCGCCGATGTTGGGGGCCATGATTTCCTCAAACTTCACGCAGCTTACGCTCAGGCAACCGCTCACAAGGGCCAACCGACCGTTGTGCTGATGCGGACCATCAAGGGGTATGGACTCGGTCCTGCCTTTGCTGGCCGCAACACCACGCATCAGAAGAAAAAGGCCGACATGGAAAGCATGCAGTACATGCGGGACGATCTTGGATTGCCATTTTCAGATGAAGATTTAGAAGCCTATCCCTACGTCATGCCAGAGGATGTTCCAGAACTCGTCGCTTATGCAAAGGAACGCCGAGCGGCAATGGACGGATTCATGCCAACTCGAACCGTCCCTAAGTTTGACTTAACCTTGCCAAGCGAAGCCACCTATGGAGAATTTGACGAAGGGACCAAAGGAAATATGCAGGTTTCCACAACGATGGCCTTTGTGCGTATTTTGCGCGCTTTGATGAAAGACAAGGACTTCGGCGAACGCATCGTTCCCATCATTCCCGACGAAGCGCGAACCTTCGGTATGGACCCGTTGTTTGCAGAGTTCGGCATCTACCACCCAGAAGGCCAGTTGTACAAACCGGTCGACCACAAGGTGCTGATGAAGTACAAGGAATCAGCAAAGGGCCAACTCTTGGAAGAAGGCATCAACGAAGCAGGTGCCACCTCGACCTTCATTGCCTCTGCGACATCGTTCGCCACCCACCACTATCCGACCGTACCGTTCTACACGTTCTATTCGATGTTCGGATTCCAGCGTGTGGCTGACCTTATCTGGTCTGCAGCAGATCAGCGAGCCCGTGGTTTCCTCATGGGCGCCACCTCAGGCCGCACCACACTCAACGGCGAAGGCTTGCAACATCAAGACGGCCATTCCTTGTTGATGGCCCACACCAACCCCGCTGTACGAGCCTGGGACCCGGCCTTCGCCTACGAACTTGCAACCATTATCCGTCACGGCATCGATGAAATGTATGGCCAAGACAAAGACGTCATCCATTACATCGCGGTGTACAATGAAAACTACCCAATGCCACCGAAGCCAGAGGGTGTTGATGAGGGCATTATTCGCGGCATGTACATGCTACGAGGCGCACCGAAAGGTGACGGGCCGATCGTTCGCCTGATTGGGTCGGGTCCAATTATGGTACAAGTGCTCGACGCAGTCGAGAAACTCGAAGCGCTTGGCGTTCGAGCTGAAATTTACTCCGCAACCTCCTACGGCGAGTTGCGCCGAGAAGGACTGGCCTGCGATCGATACAACCGCCTTCACCCTACTGAAGAGGCAAAGAAGCCCTGGGTTGAGCAACTGCTTGGCAAGGCCACCGTTCCAGTCATCGCAGTTTCAGACAACATGGCGGCCGTGCCAGACATGATCCGACAATGGGTTGGTGGCCATTTCACTGTGCTCGGCACCGACGGCTTTGGCCGCTCTGACACCCGGGAAGCACTCAGGCGGTTCTTCGAAATCGATGGTGCGGCAATCGCACTTGCGGCCCTCTCTTCATTGGTTCGAGAAGGTACCTTTGATGGTGCAGTCTACGCGAAAGCGCAGGAAGCGTTTGGCGTCTCGACCGAACGAGAGGACATCACTGAATTGTGATCTCAGGCCTCAATCTTGTCGGGAATTGCGATCGATGGTTTGCGTTTTGTACACGTAATACATGGCAAGAAGGATGGCGGTAATTCCAGTCAGAGTTTCGAAGCCGGGAAGATCGTTGCTTTCCATGAGGATGGACAGATACACATTGATTTAACTTTATTCCTGCGACGCAGGGGTTTCAATTAATGGGTACGCACATCCAACCGAGAAATAAATATGGTATGCTTTCACTGGTTTTGAGCAAGTTCCCCACAAACACAGTAAAAGTTTAATCAGCAAAAGTCGATGGGAGTTCATGAATAAAGATGCACTTTGGGCCCTGCTTGTCGTGATTTTGTTGACCAGCATGGCGGCAATGATGCTCGATCGAGATGGTGCAACAACAAGTGAATCAGACGTTCAACCCGAACAGCAAGAAACCAATGATGCTGTTCAAAATGAAACGGTTTCAGAACCGCCGCACGATGATGGCCACCTTCACCCAGCACCAATTCTAAGCCTCATTTCAGCAGAAGATGACGGGAGCATGATCACGTTAAGCGGCTATGCTATCCACGGCCATCCAGACCAAGTGCTGGTCGATGTGCTCTATCTTAACGAAAGCATTGTCCAATTCACCCCCGACGCATCGGGCCTTTGGAACCTGACGCTCAACACGGAAGACAGCGGAACAATCAGTCTGAATTTCACTGCAATCCACACGATTGAAAACACAACTTCGGAACCAATGGTTGTCGATATCGATCGCACAGAAGAGGAACAAGAACCAGTTGGTGAAGGTGAAGGCAACGAAGCTGAAGGCAACGCCAGCAACGGAAATGAAAGCGATAACTCAACAGGCAATCAAACAGACAACGGTACCGATGACGGTACGGGCAACGAAACCGATAACGGCACCACTGACCCGCTTGAACCAACCCAGCCGACCTACGACCCCTCCGACATGGGGCAGTTTTGGCTCGATGTGTTCCGTTGTCAACCCGGACAAAACATCACCCAAGTCGACGATTTAACAACCACGGCAGTGGAAACGCACGAATGTTCGGTCAGCATCACGATGAATGAAACTCACATCACCATCGTCACAAACGGCTTACCGGATCATGATTTCGAATCCACATTGGCCTGTTCCCAAGCCAACGATTGCACGCGTGCTCAAAACTACGAATGGACGATTCCCCGTTCTCCTGTCAATGATACAACCGGCGGCCATGACGCCACCAACTGCCCTGAGGCGAACGGTGACTACGAATGCGCTGCAGCCCTTGGTGAAGTCGCCATCGCTGTGAACGGCGTACCGTTCTACGGGCCTGAAGACGGCCCTGGTGGCGATGCGGTCGCCAGCCAACACGGAGCCTATGAGGAGGACCGCCAACCGATTGTGCTCGGAGTGTGCCACGCTCACAACGGACAGGGCGGCACATTCCACTACCACGCTGATGCGAATTGCCTTCACTGGCACCCAGAAGAAGGCGAAACGATGCTTGACTACAACATCAGTACACCAGCAGCTGTGGCGCAGAACACAGCCAATGGATCACATTCAGCGGTCATCGGTGTATCCATGGATGGCTACCCAATCTACGGCCTTTGGGGCTATGACGACCAGATGAACATCGTGGAGATGAAAAGTTCCTACAAACTTAAGGAAGGCGAGACGGGCTACAACGGCATCGACGACTATGTCTACGTTCAGGCACTCGGCCATCTTGATGTCTGCAACGGCCACTTCGGCCCAACGCCTGAATTCCCTGATGGCATCTACCATTACCATTCCACCATGATGAACGGCGAGGGCGACATGGGCTTCCCGTATTTCCTGTTGTGCTACCACGGTGAGACCTTCCTCGACGAGGGAGGAAACGGCGTCGACTGCTCTGGTTTCGGTGAAACATGGGGTCCTGGCATTGGTCCCCCTCCCGAAGGTTGTGAAGGGGGCGGGCCTCAGGGCCAACTTGACGACGTCCAGATGCTTACACCGTCCATGGTGTTGTCAAACGCGTGGTTGTGGATCGGCCTCTTGGCCCTTGTTGCAATGCGTGTACGTCAAGCCAGAGCTTGAGTCCCAGTTTGCGGATTGTACTTATTGTCCAACGAGTTTGTAATCATCGGAAAGTGGTGTAGCACCGGTTTCCATGAGGATGATTTGGCCGTCTTTGAATCGCATGAACGACATCACGGCTTCAGAATCAGAATCGTTGGCAAAGTGAACGATGGAATGGGCCACACCGACTTCGTCATTTTCGAACAGGATTCGCTGGTGCTCTGCTTGTGGGGTTCCTTCGCCACCTGCGAAGCCAAGAATATCCGACTTGCTCATGGTGATGCCACCGACGTGAGGGTTGAACACGCAGTCGTCGTGAATGATCTTGGCGAGTGC
>QQSI01000012.1 GCA_003602645.1 Candidatus Poseidoniales archaeon
CGTTTGGACCAGAAGGGCCGGGCTTTAACCCGAGCAATTCCGGACTCCTTTGACCAAGCACTTGCCAAGTTTTTTGGTACAGGGCCAACGGATTTGGACCTCGCAAAAAAGCAACACCTTGCTTACAGAGAAGCCCTTCTTCTTGCTGGCGTTGAAGTGACCGTACTCCCTCCCGATGACGAACTACCAGATTCGATCTTTGTTGAAGATCAGGCGGTTGTGATCGACGGGCATGTCCTTCTTCCCGTACCCGGCCACCCCTCAAGGGTAGCGGAACAACCCCCCATTGCAGAATTTGTTACACGCCAACTCTCTGGAACACAGGTGTGTCGAATGCATGGCGAGGCGAGAATGGACGGAGGCGACATCATCCGCCTTGGAGACCTTTTCTTTGTCGGGCGCTCTTCACGCACCAATGATGCAGGTATAGAGGAACTTCGAGACCTCCTCACCCATCTTGGTCACGAACTAAGGGTGGTTGAAATTCCAGGACATGCTCTTCACCTCACCAGCATCAGTTCGACCCCAACCGATTCTGTAATTTTGGTCCCAGAAGGGTATCTGCCGGCCGATGCATTTGGTCAACTGCCTGATGGGTGTGAGATCAAATGGATGCCAAAGGAAGAAGCCTATGGGTGCAACACGATCGGCCTCCCGAACGGCCAAGTGTTGGTCGCAGAAGGCTACCCAACCATCCTTGAAACCATAACCTCGATGGGCCTCGAGCCCGTTGTTCTCGATATGAGCCAAATCCGTGCAGCCGATGGGTCACTCACCTGCTGCTCATTGTTTTACTGAATTCAAGAAAACCGAGCCTCTGTGGTGTAAACCATTTCGTGCCAAAGCATCAATTTCTGGATGGCGTCTTCCTCATTGATGACAGAATGTACGTTGCTTGAAAACGCCCCGCTTGCTTGAGCATCAGCGAACACCAACCCCTCCTGTGAAGCGATTACATCGATGGTTTTTGTGTGATCAAGAAAAAGACCAACTTCGAACACAACAAATGCCTCCCGCCCCTTTGTTAATGAGGTAAACATTGGCGAAAAGAGGAAACTTGCCAAATCCTCTGCAGTCATGAACGAGCATAACGAGGAGAGGGTGTTGAGCAACCCTTCGTCTGCTGCAGAAAGCACTGGATGAGGCTCACCAATCACTCTCGATTTGACCATTGTGAGTAATGGACGTTCTTCGACCATGGTGGTGACAACCAATTTTCAATCATAACACTATGCGCTCTTTAGCACGGTGTGTGGTGTTCACCAAGGTAATATTTCACCATCATATTGAACGAACTGACCGCTCCCCTCGAGCGTCAAACCGTCAACGACAGACATCATTCCCTCGATGCTCGCTGGGATTTCAACCGGCGCCCGGTCGCCTCCCATGCTTGTTTTCACCCATCCAGGGTGAAGGATCACGAAACTGATGTTGCGTTCAACCGCCTCTTTCTTCATTGCTACAGTGAACATGTTAAGCGCAGTTTTACTCGCCCTGTACGCGTATGAACGCCCCATATGACAATCATCAATCGAAGCCATCAGGCTGCTGATCATTGCCACTTTAGTCAATCCATCATGACTCATTTTTTGGTAAAGGGATTGGACGACTCTGACGGGGCCGAGCGCATTGATGTCAATGACCTCAAGTGCCCACTCATCATCAATCTCAGTCAGATCGCGCCAACGGCCATCCGCAACGCCTGCGTTGTTGACCAGTAAGTCAATCTCATGAGGTGCAGCTTCTGCAAAAGCCTGAACCGAAGCCTTGTCCTGGACGTCTAACTGATGGATGGTTAACCGTTTATGAGCCAGGACTTCGAGCCGTCCAGGCGCAGTACGATATCCAGCATAGACGGTGTGACCAGCCTCGAGAAGTTGGGCGACCCATTCTGCGCCAAGGCCTCGATTTGCTCCTGTTACGACTGCGACGCCCATGACCTTTCGAACCTTCTTTGGCACAAGAACCTTTCAAGACGGCATAACCCTCATTGGGATGACCCACCTACAAAGCGTGAACGCCCATGCAACCTCCAAATTGGCAATCTAATGTGCCACTTAGGCAGGCTCCATCACCCTGGTGGTTTTGGGGGGTCGCAATCTTTCTGGGCGTTATGGTTGGCCTCACTGCGGTTGGTACGGCCATTTCAACCCTCATTCCCTATGATTACCTAGCCGACCAAATTGATTTCGCTGAAGACCCTGGCCCATACCCGGAAGAAGGGACGGCCGAAGAGCAAAAACGCTGGAATCAAACCAAAGAAGAATATGATCTCACCCAAAGCCTTCAGGAATTGTTGGCAGGACTCGAGGAAGAGAAACCCATTCATCTGACGATTGCGGTTCTTACTTCTGCAATTGGCATCGTCGCCATTTACCTTCTTAGCCAACAGCGCCGAATGGGATTCAATGTAGCGTATGCATGGGTCATTGTTTCAAGCATAGGCCAGATCGTTCAATCCATCAGGATGATCGAATTTTACCAACTTGTTCCTACAGAGGAATCGATTCCCATTTCCATTCAGATTGGTTCTCAAATCGGCGGTGTTCTTGTGTGCAATCTCATTTACCTCTCCGTGCTTGTGGTGTGCGCCATCAACAGCAAAGGTATACCGTTTGAAGAGAGTGGTTTCCATCAAAAACAGTCAATGGAATGACTCGGAATAGGCCAAAAATTCATCACCCTCCATCACCACAACAGAATCATGCAGCCTCAAGTAAACCTCCTCTTTTCCAACACCGAAACCATACCAGGTATGACCATCACCCAATCACTGGGTGTTGTGTCGGGTTCAACAGTTCGTGCCAAGAACGTCTTCAAGGACATTGGTGCTGGTTTGAAAAACATGGTCGGTGGCGAACTCAAAGCATACACACAACTGCTCCAAGAATCCCGAAATGAAGCCCTCTATCGCATGCTCGTGGACGCTCAATCTCGCGGAGCCAATGCTGTGGTCAATGTGAGGTTTGCTACATCATCGGTTTCAGGTGGCGCTGCTGAATTGTTAGCGTATGGCACAGCAGTCACCGTTCAATGAGGCGTCAATATGGAACTAGCAACCGCGATTGAGATTTTATTTTTCATCATCTTACCGTTAACGCCGTGGATCCTCAGTTTCGCAGGAACGCTCTTGTATCAACCTGCAAAAAAGAATGCTTTGCTCGAGCGGGAGACAGCATCCGCCAAGTCTGGTGACTCTTTGAGCACCCTTAGCAAACCATTTGCGGGTAAAGAAGTCCGGGAGTTCGAACTGGTGATGGCCAGCGTTGTGATGGGCCCAAGCTGGATTCAAATTGTCATCGGAGGTCTTCTCAGTTTGTTTGGCGGAGAGATCAACACGTTCACAAAAATCGTTGACTGGGCTCGTCGTGAGGCAAAGCAAAGACTGCGAGAACAAGTTGCAAGCAAGGGATTCGATGACGTGATCAACATGCGCATTGAAACAACGGTCATGAGCAAAACTAGAGGCAACAAGGACAAAACTACGGGCGTGGAAATTCTCGTGTACGGCACCGCCATCAAATATTGATGAGAATCGAAGTGCAACCTGCCCAAATTAGGGGTGGAGTTCATCAAGGGTTAGCCGGTGCATGAAACCGATACCATGTCGGAATCTTCAGACGGCTCCACGATTTTCAGGAAATGGGCAATGCGCCAATACTGGCGAATGCAACAGAGTCAAGCCGTCGTTGGTCTGTTGCTGTGGGGGACCACAATTACGCTCCTCGTTTGGCCTTATGTCTCTTGGCGTTTTTCTGGTCAATGCCAAGAGGGAGCGTGCTTTTCAGATGCGCTGTTCGGCATTCCATCCACTTATGTGGGACTTTCTGTCATCTTTTTGTCAGTGATGTTCGCAGTGCTTTTGATTGGCTTTCTGTATGATCAAGTGTTTTCGCTCTGGACCGAGTGGTCTGCAGTTGCCATGGAACGCAACCCCTACGTGACCTACGCACTTTCGCCAAATTGGGTCATGATGATTGCATTGCAAGCTGAAACACTCAAGCGAACTTTGCCAGAGGATTCGGACATGATTGCTCAGGCAGACTGGTACCTCAAATGGTGTAAGGAGTACACCGAGGGCGAGATGTTCGCCCGGACGGTTCAGAGGTGGGATGCGGACATGGGTGAGACCCCAACGTTTTGGTTCACCAGCGATGAGGCCATGCAACGAGCACGCGAGTCTGTGTTCGAAGACGAAGCTTGATTACCGCTTGCCGCCCGAGAAGAACGAAAACCAACGCCTCAACATTTCTGTGAGGCTTTCTTTTCGAAAGTATTCGCCGGTGTTTGGGTCGTACCATGTACCGTCCCCCTGAGCAATTGGGCCATCATTCTGTCTTCGATGCCGGGCGTAGCCCCTTTGATGCCTCGGTTGGTAAAACCGATTGAACGCAGAACTCTGGTGACGTGGCTTGTATCGGCGATTGAACGTCGAGGTTCCCCCCGCTCGACGGCTTCCTCTACCCCGGGGCTTGTAGGTGCGTCTGCTTCTTGAAGAACCCATGAAAGTCCCTAGTTTGATTGAGATTTAAATCCAATCGATGCGACAAACCTTCTCGTCAATGTTTGAACACCTGTAGCAAAAGGTGTTGGCGTCAAAGGGATTGGTAGAACTTGTCGATGTCGACGAGCACGTCAGGTTCGTGTGCGTATTGGTTTGATGGAACGGCAATCATCGTAGCGCCAGGGATTTTCTTGACAAGTTTCTCAATGTTTTCAAGACCATGTAATTTGTCGGACTCTGCTGCAATAATCCCACAGGGGATGGAAATTGCCGATAGATCGTCTGGCAGTTCATACCCGATCAAACTCCTGGCAGATAGGCGAACTCTGCCTGCATTTTGCGATAAGAGAGTTCGCTTATAGCGGACACGTTGACCTTCTTCCTTGACCTTCCTTTGGACTGCCCAAACCGCCATCTTGATGGTGAACCTCAGGAAAAATTTCGGCATCGGAGTCTTGATGAAAAAACGAGGCCAGAATGGCATTTTAAGATCGAGGTTAGGGGCGACGAAAAGGGAACTTTGTGCATCGACCATCCCGCGCTGCATGGCTTCGATAAGGATGGTTGAACCCAGCGATGAGGAAAACAAATCACAGGAACCTTCGATGTCGAAATGCTTCATTACCTTCACGAGATCCTGAATAAAATCCTCCATTCGAAAATCGGTTACTCGCTCCTTCTTTGTGAATCGGGCGCTTGCCTTCTCCCTTGTTTCAACGTAAATAATCGGCCGTCGAGTTGCCCATTCGGTCATCAATGGCCGCCATCCCTCGAACACAGAACCCCACCCAGGGACCATCATCAGTGGCCGAGCATCTCGCACTGCCTTGTTGTCTGGGGTCCAACGGAGGATGCGAAGCGAAACCTCGTCTGAGACGCTCACCCATTCCTCCGAACAGGTCGACCCTGAAAGGTCCGGCGCCCCAACCCAATGTTTGTCCATTGGAATTGAAAGAAGTGGCAATGCCGGATAAGCGTTTAGCCGGCTGAGTGGATTTGGCGCATGGTTGACAACCTCTCTTCATCGAAGGAGGAGTGCAGAGGGCAGGATTCGAACCTGCGAACTCATAGAGACTGGGACCTCATCCCAGCGCCGTTGACCAAGCTTGGCAACCCCTGCTTCGCCCAGCCCTCACAGCGCGCGTATATCAAGAACGCGACACGAAGATTTCACAGATTCATCAAGCCGTCATTCTTCAACAAAAATGGCTATTTCATCCAAAGACTTTCTGTGAATGTCCGGCACCTTTGCTCCATCTGCAGGATACCCAACAGGCATCACCAGCATGGCTTCTTCATGTGCGGGACGGTCAAGTAATTCTCCAAGGAATTTCATCGGAGAGGGCGTATGTGTGAGTGTGACGAGTCCCATTCTGTGGATTGCATTGATGAAAAGGCCAGCTGCTATACCGCAAGATTCCGTAGCGTAGTACGTAGGCCCCCATCCCCCATTCTTTCGCATCCTTTTTTTCTGCTTGAACAAAACAACGATCCAGGGGGCATCGGTGAGATGGGCCTTGACTGAATCGGTGCCGAGCGGAGCGAGAACTTCAGCCCATGCTTCCGGCATGCGTCGTTCGTATGTTACACGCTCTTCTTCTTCGGCTGCATCCCGGATTTTCTGCTTTAATTCTTGGTTTGAAATCGCGACCCATGTCCACGGTTGTAAATGCGCTCCGTTAGGAGCTGTGCCCCCCGAAAGAATGCCCCATTCAATCAGCGATCGGGCCACTGGTCTGGATGAAAAATGCCTCGTCGTGCGTCGTGCTTTATTTTCGCGATACGCAAGTTCTGCAATCTGCATCATCTCCACTTCAGAGGTTTCAGACCATTCGAGGGCGACGAACCCTTTGTCATCCATGTCTGGGCTAGGGGGGGCTCCCTAACAGTGCTTTTCGTTCAAAATCAGTTGCTTGGCATTCGACCGCGCATCCGTAGCCAAGATTCACTCCCAAACATCAATGCGTACATGGCGGCCAGCCAGAGCGTCGGCCTCCCCCATTCGTCAATGGCGAAAACCTCTGGGCCAACACCTTGGCCAAAGGCGAGGAGCACACACAACCAAGTCAAAGTGAGTCCGTGCAATGCCCAGCGGACACTGGACATAATTTGTGAGGAATTCGCCTTCATTTCCGTCATCTCGACATCGGTTAGAAGGGCTGTAACACCGCGTAATTTGTCGAGCGCAGAACCCCCGTTCCATCGGATCCTCCCCAGTCTAAACCGACTGAAAATCTCAATGCCTGTGAACATGGTCACCCACACAACAACGACTTCGAGAAACGGTTCCGCACCGCGTAAATCCAAATCCCATCGGACAGACCACAACAGCAACCCCCACAACCACAACACCAACACCAACTGAAAGGTTCTGGCAAACCGGGTGATTCGGTGAAGTAATTCTGCATCATGTGACAGCAACATTTCAAGCGCAATGACCAGGCAAGTGGTGCCGGATAAACCAACGCTCACCAGCAACCACCACCAATCCAAATCCCCATCTCGCCAAGCGAGCATGAGGGCGACCATCGTCCATGCGAGAGCCACAACCGAAGCAACATTCGCCGCAGCTTGCATGGTGTAAAGCGGATCTCGCCCATCTTTGAGCACTGCAAACCCACCCATCAATCGAGTTTCAAAAGCCGAATCATCGACCAGGCCGTGCGCAGCGGCAGTCATCCCTCCAACGGCTTTGATTCGGGCATTACCAACGACAGATTGAGCCTCGCCTTGCGCCCATTGCTGATCCAAATCCCCTGCGTTCCATGAAGAACCTCTGCTGGCAGCGTGAGCGGCTCCAGCGCCGCGCGACTTCGTGTTCCCAGATGATCGAGTCTTAGCCCAGGCGCGAATTTCATCAGAAATCACAGACTCCACTTGATCTTCATTGAGCGGAGCACCGTGATCGGTGTACAACCATCTGCATTGAATTGGCACAGGGGCAGAATCCACGTCGGGAGCAACCATTTGGAACTGACCCGGGCCCAAGGTTGGTAATTGGGCAACCAAGTCTTGATCACCACCGCTTTCTTTCAACAAGTGACGGACCTTCTCGACGTCTTGCGGTTGAGTGAAACGCCCAATAAAAGTCGTATTTGCCTGGGCGAGGATCTTGTAATCCACATCGCTGACGTTTTGCGTGGCCAGCACACAAGCCACGCCGTATTTCCGGGCTTGTTTGAAGATGAGTTTGATCAAATCTTTCGCCGGCGGGTTTCGCGGATGAGGGGGTAGGTATGGTGCCACCTCGTCCATGAAAAACAGGAGTTTGAGTTCACCCTCAGCAGGTTGCTGGGTGAGCATCCAGTCGTACAATTCCCTCGATAACTCTTGGACAAAATATTGTTTTTGAGCCTCATCTTGAATGGTATTGAGGTAGACGATGTTTAGAGGGATTTTTCCCGGAATCGCAGGTTCAACAAAGGAATCAATGTCGATGGGTACGCCATTGGAAAAGAGCAGTTGGTTTACACCAGAGGAATAGGCGGATAATCTGCGAGCCAAGTCATTTCTGGTTGTTTTTGGCAGCCGTTCTTCAAAGTCGGTAAGCCGGTGTTCAAGCATAACTTCGTCCCAAGAAGGAACATCGGGCTTTTCCTCTCCCTCTTCCACTTCATAGAAGCACTCGGGATACAANTGGCGAGTGAATTCTTGATTTGGTTCCCGAACGACACGCGCCAACCCTTGGAAATCACTGACGTCAAGCCCGTGTTTTGTACCCTCGACAAGCACCTCATAGAGGAAGGGCTTGACGATTTTTCCTTGAGCCTTCTCGACATCGTACCCCGCAAGACTGGTGAACCCCGCCGCAACCATGTCCCATGCTGTAATCGCTTCCTCAGCATCGAGGTTGGAAGGCGGTGTGCGAAAAGGATCAATACACAATGGCAATCCCTTGGAACGTAATGGGGTCCAAATCCGGACTTCGCACATGTCCATGAGTTTCTTTGCCCGGGCAACATCCCCTCCAGCAGCCTCCAATTCAACTGGGTCAATCCCAAGGGCTAATCTGGCAAGGTCACCCTGAGGGTCGATGATGAGTGAAGGAATCTTGGCAAGCGCTGCTTCCTCAATAAGCGCCTTTGCCATAACGGTCTTTCCAGATCCTGTGGAACCAAGCATGGCCGCGTGACGGGCGAGAACCATTGACTTGATGTCGATTGGTTCTCCAGTGTCTCTCCGGTTGCCAAGGAACATACCCTTCGGTTTGTAGCGCTTGTGTTTGCCACTCTTCGCCTCAGTGGTAGGCAGCTCAATCGGATCAGGGGTGAGAATTTCATTCACAAGTGCGGCGAGATTTGGCTCCTCAGGCTCTGGGGTGCCACCTGAGACCCCCTCTCCATCAGACACCATGGCGGGCCAAGGGCAGAGGGGGTCTTGAAGACCGCGACCACCAAGGGGGCAAAGAAGCAGACTCAAGGGGGTCGGGCGATTCGCCGTTGCATGGAGCGCATCCCGACAGGCCGCCCCTCGTGGAACAGCGCCATGAGGTCTGCAGCGGTCGAGGTTTTAGACTCGAAACGATGGGTCAAAGGGCCGAAAGGCGTGGCCTTTGGTGAAGCCTTCGCCAAGCATTCAGGAGCGCTCAAAGCACACCCCTGCCAAAACGGATCATCATCGTTATGGGCGGCTCTTCGGATTGCTGGCATCGGGCCAGGCGATGAGGTCATCGTCCCCTCATACACGTTTATCTCAACAGCTACCTGCATCGAATTGGTTGGAGCAACAACCGTTTTTGTCGATGTTGAAGCGGATTACTTCTGTCTTGATGTGGAATGTGTTCGTCAAGCGATCACGCCCTCAACCAAGGCCGTAATTGGCGTACATCTGTTTGGCCAGCCTTACGCACCAGCGCTGATCGAATTGTGTCAGGACAAAGGACTTGTCTTGATCGAAGATGCTGCACAGGCCCACGGCGCAACACAAACCATGGCCAATGGTGAGGTGAGCAATGCCGGGTCCATGGGTGACATCGGATGTTTCTCCTTTTTTCCCTCAAAAAATATGGCGGTCGGCGGCGAAGGCGGTATGCTCACCACCACACAACCAAGATTCTCTGAGAAAATCTCAGGCATTACAAACCATGGCCGATCTCCAAATCTAGAGGCGATGGAACTCGGTAGTAACCTGCGCATGTCCGAGGTCTCGGCCGCNATCGGAATCGTTCAATTGCAACATCTCGATGCTTGGGTTGAGCGAAGAAACACCATCGCCGCCGCCTATACCGAAGCCTTAGCAGGGCACGCCTATCTTTCAGCACCAGCCGTTCGCCCTGGCGCATTCCACGCATGGCATCAATATTGCATTCGAACGGCACACGCGGCTGAATTCGTCACCCACATGGACAACCACCTGATTGATGCAAGACGGTACTACACCACTCCAATTCATTGCCAAAAGGTGTTCGAAAATCATCCACAATACCGATCTACTTTACCCGTCACTGATGAATTGGGGCGCACATTGGTGGCGATCCCAGTCATGCACGAATTGGAAGAGGTAGAAGTTGAACGGGTCATCACCGCTCTCGCAGCATTCAGTCCCGAGTGAATTGCGATGCTCGGTGCGCTAAAGCCGAATTAGACCATCCGTGATTGCCGGTTAACTCAATGCCCACCCAAGAGGGGATGCGAATTGGAGTGTCTTCTGAGGGCAATTCCACTTCAGCCAAAATGAGATTGGCAAGCCCACCTTCAAATTCATCCACCTCCCACAGAAAACCATCATCAGAACGCCATTCATATCGGCTTTTTTCCACAAACGCCGGGTCATTTTCTGCGATAAGTGANTCTGCGATTGAGCGCTCAACTTCCCATTCAAGTTCAACAGCAGTGGCGTGTGTCCGCCTTCCCTTGAGCGTCAATGTTGTTTGCTCACCTCTAAACCGTACCCGAACGGTCCAATCCGATTCGCCGGAATACAACCTCAGTTGCTCCTGCTCAAGCCGAACAATCCTTGACTTTCCATTGAAGATCAGCCACTCACCGTCGAGCGTGACCAGCGATGCATCAAGATAATATTGAGTAATTTTTGTGCGGCGAGCGCCAGTTCGCCATGGCTTTTCAGTATGTAAATTAACGAAAAAACGCCGTTCAATTTCCATATATTCGCCCAAGGAGACCCCCCCCACTCTATATTCTAGCCACGGGGGGCCCGTCCTTAGTACCACCGCGAGACAAGAACTCGTCCCTCAAAGGACAAGAGTCTGGACTTGTGCCGCAAACCAGAGGTTGATCCTCGCACAATCATGTTACCAATTGATTCATAGCCGAATGCAGGGTAGTGGCACTATGAAAGGGCATAAAACACTGGCTATATCGCTTGTTTCGTTGTTTTTATTCTCGGGCTGTTTGGGCGTTGTAGATCCTCAGTCAGAGATTGAAATACCCTCTGTTGAACTCCCTGACGATTGGTCAACAACAGTGCAACGTACGGTATCGAATCCACAACTGAGCCAATTTTCCGATTGCGATGAACTTGAGCGAACCCTCAAACTCTCGCTTGAAGAAGAGGTGCGAACTCAGATTTTGCAGGCTATTGAAGAGCAGTACTTCTACGGTGGTGGCATGTGGATGGAAGATGATGTCGCTATGGCCGACGGGGCAGAAAGCAGCTCTTCAGCACCAACTGCTACGCCTAGGCGAGTCGAGGGAACGGACTATTCTGGGACAAATAATCAGGAACAAGGCGTTGACGAGGCAGACTTTGTCAAGACCGATGGTTACAACATTTACTACATTAATGGGCGTAACTTAGTGATTTTTTCAGTGCCAGAATTCGGAGAAATTGAACTCACCTCGACCACATCAATTCAAGGAAGCCCCACGGCGATGATGCTGGACGGTGACCGACTCGTTGTGATTTCCTCTGTATCCCCATGGAACATCGCCAACACCGATCCTTTGAGTGAAGAACTTGGTTGGGGTGAAGACAGAAGTTGGCGCAGCAACGCTCTCACCAAATTCACAGTTCTTGACATCACCGACCGCTCTTCACCAGAGTTGGAAAAAGAGTTGTTCCTTGAGGGCAGTTACATGACGGCACGTGAAGCGAATGGGACGGTTCGCACCGTCACCCACGCATGGATGAACATTCCGGGACTTCAGACTTGGCTTGACCTTCCTTCCGGGTATTGGAATTTGGATTACGAAGATCCACTCCGCCTCGAAATCCGGGAAAAAGTTGGCTACCAAACTATTCTTGACAACCAAGCCGTTCTTTCTCGACTGGGCTTAGTGGACTTGCTGCCAAAGGTGTACGAGCGGGTCGACGGGCGCCTCACTGTTCACACCATGGATGATGAAGGTTGCAGGGATTTCGTGGCGCCAAGCGATGGCTTAAACCGCGGCTTCAATAGCATCTTCACCTTTAGTCTGACCGACGATGTATTTGATTTTGAAGCCGATCACATCGTTGGAAACTATCCAATGGTCTACGCCTCAGAAGACGTGCTGGTCTTGACGGAAAACGCATGGGACTGGTGGTGGTTCTGGGGCAACGACAACATGGACGAGGCAACCAACATCCACACCTTTGACATCTCAAATCCAAACGACACGGTGTACACCGGGTCCGGGCGCGTCAACGGCACGGTCCTCAACCAGTTTTCCATATCGGAGCATGAAGGGGTGCTGCGTGTCGCAACAACATCTGGACAATGGGCTCGATGGTGGATGGAAAACCCTGAACCGATGAGCTCAAGCGTTGTCACGTTTGTTCGCGGCGTCGATGTTGATACAGACAAACAGATTTTACTCGAAGTTGGACGGGTTGACAACATTGCTCCTGAAGAACGAATTTGGAGCGCTCGTTTTGATGGCGACCGATGTTACCTCGTTACCTTCCGTCAAATCGACCCATTGTGGGTGATTGACATGTCAGACGAAACCAATCCAACCATTCTAGGCGAACTCGAAATCCCCGGAGTTTCAACATACATCCATCCTCTATCAAGAAATCACCTCCTCACCATCGGCCTTGGTCCTGGCGAGGACGGGTTAGGACTTGATTGGTCCAACACCCGACTTTCTCTGTTTAACATCACAGACCCCACGGCGCCCGTTGTGGATGATGTGCTGTCCCTAGCCCCTGTTGTAAATCCAGAGGAACCGGGCTGGACGTGGTCGTACTCAGAAGCCACCTATGAGCATAAGGCGTTCCAATATTGGGCACCTAAAGGCATGCTTGCGGTTCCACTTTCGACCTACAAGTACAACTCTTGGTACAACGACGAGGGCTATTATTCATACAGTTACGAATTTGTCAGCAAACTGATCATTGTGAACATCTCAGAAGAAACTGGATCAATGGCAGTACATGGTGAAGTCAACCATTCTAGTTTTTACAACGATGAGGAAGGCTCGTATTACTACGGAAACAGCAACATTCGCCGCTCAATTTTCATGGGCGACTTCATCTATGCCATCTCGTCAGAAGGCGTCACCGCAACCAACCTCACCACCATGGAGGAAAGTGCGTCAATCGAACTCGTGTTCGAAGACCAATGCTATTATTGCGACACAGCGGTGGATTCCACCACCAGCGATGACGAAACGAGAACAGATGAATCAAGCGATAGCGAAGACGCTCCTGAACGCAGTTGAGAGGGAAACCGATGGACGCAACGGTTGCTGTTGTTGGGTGCGGACGCTGGGGGACGGTCCACCTCAACAACCTCTTGGAAATGAAACGAATCGGCCTCATCGGCCGCGTCGTGGCTTGTGATTTATCTGAGAAAACCACCCAATCCTTTCTCGACTCGGATGCTCAATACAACACATGGCAGTCCATGTGTGAGCATGAAACTCTCGATTTAATTGTGCTTGCAACACCCAACAACACTCATTACCCGCTAGGAATGGCTCTTTTGGACAAAGGCATCAAAACGCTGATCGAAAAACCATTTGCTCCGACTTCAGCAGAAGCTACCAATCTATTGCAGCAGGCAAAAGCAAATCAAACAGCCGTATTCTGTGGCCACCTCCTACGTCACCATCCCGGAGTGATTCGCATGTCACAAGTCCTCTTGGAAGATCAAATTGGCAACCCGACCTCAATTCTCTATCGAAGAACCAGCCTAAGGGAAAAACCCGAATCGATGAACATACTCGACGGCCTT
>QQSI01000013.1 GCA_003602645.1 Candidatus Poseidoniales archaeon
AACGAGGTAAAAAGAGGACTGAGTAGGCGACAAAGAGTTTAATCTCTCTATGATGCTCTCAGTGGTTCAGCCCGATGCTCTCATATATGCAGGGCTGGTCGGAGGCTCGTTCACCATGAAGCGAGGCTCACGTGCTTGGAAGAAAACCGGGAATCAACGGTGGAAGTGGCGCAAGAAGAAGTTGCGCCGTCGAAAGCGTGCTCGTAAGCAAGCCAAGTCATGATCTTCGCTGTGAATAAACCTTGGGAGTATAGTATAGCTTGGTAGTATCGCGGGCTCCAGTTGCACGGGAATGACGACGAGTGGGTTTGCTGAAGGTTGATGACCAACTGGAGCGCCGACCCGTTGCAATCCTGAAAACTGCCCATCTGATGCGCAGTTTCAGAAGAAATCCGCTGGGGGGGGTTCAAATCCCTCTGCTCCCACCTTCGACAACAAAGGGCGTCCAGCATGTCGTTTCCCAGGAATCCTCAAAACCATATCTTGATGATGCATGGGCGACACCAACAAACCGAGGGAAGTCCATGCGTCGCATCATCGCCTTTGCTTTGTTCGCACTCTTGATGGGTCCGTTGACCGGTTCATTGACTCACGCCGAGGATCATGATCGAGGCGATTGGGTTTCGTATGACGGCTATGGTGTTGTATGGATGCCATATGAATCAACAACGGATGTTCCAAACCAAATCGTCCCTGTTTGGGTTGAGGACTCAACGCCATGGTGGGATCGAACCGTGCTTGATGCCGATCGCAATGGCATCCATGACTCCATTCAACGTTCAACCGGAACCACAGGTATCGGCCTTTCCTACGGAGTAGATGTCAATGAAGCGCATCTCTCCGCCTTGTACGAACTCAATCTTAGCGTGGTCGAGGTCATCGAGTCTGTTGATGCTGTGCTCCTCGGCCAAATTGATGTGGCATTGGCACCAACGCTTGCCGCGCTTGAAGATGTTGTGATGGTCGAGCATTACGGCTCTGTCGTTTTTTATGGTGATGTTCAAACTCCTGCAGTCAAGGCGAGCAATTCTTCTGAGTACCCCAAGGGTGCATGGGACTTGGGTGTCAGCGGCGCCGGAATCAACATCGCAATGGTCGATACGGGTGTCGATAATGAACACCCCGGTCTCAATGAGAAATTTGTCGCAGGCTATGATGCAGTGTGTTACACTCCCTCAGATCCAATTTGCATCGCAGCTGGCGGTGGATTGCGTGAAACCGATGGTACGTTTGACCCTGATGACGGGAACCAACACGGGACGGCTTGCATGGGTATGGCTGCTGCAACTGGGATCGATGCGAACGGTGAGCAAACTGGGTTCTACGGTTCTGCACCTGACGCTACACTGGTTGATGTTCGAATCGGTACGGACGCAGGCGCCGGACCTTTCGAGAATTATGTTCTCGAACAGGAATTCTATGAATCAGCAATGAATGGCCTCCAATGGATCATTGACAACAAGGACACGCAGTGGGTGGATGCTGCTGATGAATCGGAGTACGGCATTGACATCATTTCCCTTTCTTGGGGCATCACCTCGCACGAAGGCGGTGGCTCTGATGGTGAGGACATGCACAGCCGCATCCTCGACGAAGCAATGGAAGCAGGCATCGTGGTGAGTGTTGCAGCAGGAAACGATGGTCCTGACAATGACGGTCTCTCTGGCATGGGTTCCTCTAACTTGGCGATCACCGTTGGTGCAACAGACGACGTCAACACGGTCAACCGTGACGACGACACTATCGCTGGCTATTCCTCGAGAGGACCTCGACGGGACAACGGGGACAGCAATCCTCTCAACGAACTCAAACCTGAAATTACCGCCCCAGGAACCAACATCATCCAAGCCGAAGGGTGTGTGAGTTCCGGCGGATGCAACAACTTCCTCGGTGGCGATGCAGCAAACAACGGCTACACTGGCCGAGGTTCTGGTACCTCTTATGCAACACCTGCGGTCACTGGCATCATTGCTTTGATGCTTGAAGCAAATCCAGACCTTTCTCCGGCAGAAGTCAAAGAGATTCTCAAACTCACCGCTGAACGTCGAGGCGAGGCCACTCAGCCGGACGTCGACCCGTTCTGGAACCGTGACTTTGGTTGGGGTATGGCCGACGCACTTGCAGCGACTGAGTTGTCATTTTACCTCAAGGACGCAGGCCTCACCGGCCTCATTGATGTCTCCACACAGGTGCACATTATGACGCAAGGCATGGACAACACCTCCGGGTTGTATGTCGTCGAAGGCGAAGCTTGGGGTCAGGCAGGCAGCGTCAGTGCTGTGGAGTTCCGTTTAGGTGATGGTCCATGGCAAAGTGCTGCTTTCAATGAATCCAGTGGTGATTTAGGAGCCTTACAACGGTTTTCTTGGACCATTGGATTGGACCTCGACGCCCTTGCTAAAGGCAACCAAACGCTCGAATTACGCGCCCTCAACTCCGAAGGTGTCCAATCCCTCCCCGTCATGTCCACCGTGATGGGGACTGGCCAATTGGTTGATGGGTCCAATGGTTGGTCAATCGGAGAATACCTTGGCCTCCCGCTCGTGTTGATTGCGGCCTCAGCCATCCTTTTGATTTGGACTTCACGGATCGATCAACCCCTCTCCGTTGTGTCCCTTGATTCCAATGAATCCATTGATGCCGTTTTAGCAGCGGATGCGGATATTGCCTCTGTGGTTGATGCTGAGTTGGTTGAGGACGAACGCAAGTATTCAGACACGCGAACTTCATCTTGAAGTCATTCTCAAAGTGTGGTCTAACACCCTCGCCTTCAAATGTCAAGCAGGCAACGCCAAGGCATGGGCGACTTTAGCGACCGAGCGATGGGCATTCAGCCGACAGGCGTCCGGAAAATGTTTGACCTCGCTGGCGACGACGTCATTTCCTTCGGCTTGGGCGAACCAGATTTCCAACCACCTGCGATTGCTATTGAGGCGTTTCATCAAGCCATGCTCGATGGTAAAAATAAGTACACAACGACCGCTGGACTGCCATCACTTCGTGCCAAGATTGCAGAGTCTTGGGCCACATACCAAACAGGCTTGGATGAATCGAATGTCTGCATCACAATGTCTGGGACAAACGCCCTGCTGAATCTGTTTCTCACCTTGGTCAATCCGGGCGATAACGTCCTTTTGCCTGAGCCTTATTTCCCATTGTATGGACCAGATGTGTCAATTGCAGGGGGGAATTCGACCTATTATCCATGTTTGTTCGAACATGAATTCATTCCTCAAGTTAGCGACCTTGAAGCCCTGATTGACGAGCGGACTGTAGCGATATTGTACAACTTCCCTAGCAACCCCACAGGTGGTACACTCGATCCTTCTCAACGTGACGAACTGTTGGCTTTTGCAAAAAAGCATGATCTATGGATCATCAGCGATGAAGTCTATGATCGAATTGTCTTCGATGCACCCCACGTCTCGTTCTTGGGTGCAGGGTATGACAAGGTCCTCGTTGTCAATTCATTTTCCAAGACCTTTGCAATGACCGGTTGGCGAATGGGCTACATCCTCTCATCCCATGCACATGCAATGCAACAAGTCATCAAAATGCAATATTACATTGCAGCCTGCTCGAACGATGCAATGCAACACGCAATCCTGGCTACGATCGAGCAAGCCAGCGATTACCCTGACATGGTGGCTGAAGAATTTAAACAACGGCGTGATTTGATTGTCAACCGACTTAATGCCATGCCAGGCGTGGAATGCCATAAGCCGCAAGGGGCCATCTATGTCTTTCCAAAGGTCACAGTTCCTGGAATGAATTCACAAGATTTGGCCATGGAATTGCTCAAGGATGGCGTGTTATGCTCACCAGGGTCAGCTTTCGGTCCCTCCGGAGAAGGGCACCTTCGGTTTGCATACACAATCAGCCAAGAAGATATCATGCGAGGCATGGACAAGGTTGAAACAACCCTCAATCGTTTATTGGGTGTGGATTAAGTCGGTGGAATGCTCGTGCTCGATAACTTCCTTTTGTTCATTTTTGGTGCATTGATCGGTCATATTGTCCCCAGGTTTCCCGTTCTCTTGCTGAGCCGAGGGCGTGGCTTCAATGTTCATTTCCCACCTCATCCTGAACCGGTGCCATTGGGTCCACATTTGAATCAACGAATCTTGCATTTGAGGGCGTTTTATTGGCTGAGTTTAGTAGTGGTAATCGTGCCTTTGGCAGTCGGCCTTGCTTCTGTGCGTTGGGGCAACGCTGCGTTTGGATTTGGGTTGTGGCTTGCTGGAGGCTGGCTTGTCATCAATCGTCTTCAGTCCTTCATAGGCGGGCCAAAACCACCGTGGACACTGGACATGGCTGTGCAACTTCAAACGGTGATGAATCACAGTTCAAGTGATGCTGCATGTTGCTCATGGCCGGTTCCGATTTGGGGCATCACAGAAGTCCGTTGTTCGAATTGTGGTGCTCGTTTGTTGAAGATCGCCCGTCCAGACCTCGGCAGGAAGCGAACAGATGGCAGAATCATGGGCTTGTTACGGCTTCTCATCAGCGATGGCTATCCCTTGGTGAGCAGTGAGGAAGAGTGACAGCGGCACACCAATGTGTGCTTCAAAACNCCTNCTTCNACTTNAGTCGAGGGGGCAATCTTTGAGGTGTGGTTGAACCCACGANNAGCCATGGGGGNGGAATCAACAAAGTCAATTTCGGGACTGATCTGGCTCACCCTGCGTGCAGTAGGTCAAGTTCTCATCACTCCTTTTTTGGCCTTCATGGTGACCTACTTCTTCGATTTTCAATTCGACAGTTCTGGCTTTGATTTAGATTTTAGAAGAGAAATGCTTCCTTGGATTTTCACGGCTTCTTTGGTCTACGCTATGCTTGCATTGCTGCTTGCGCTTTCCTTCGGCGGCGGCTTCCGCCCATTGGGAGTGATTGAACGAGGTGGCTGGTTGGCTGTTTTGAGGCTCTCTAACCGCAAAGGGGATGCAAACTTGCGGAGGGAAACCCGTAGAAAATATGCAACTTCAGCTCACGGTCGACTCTCCCTTTTGGTCCATGAACGGCACATGGCAGGGCACAGAATTACGTCGACCCATGGAGGTCTGGTAATTTTGGCCATTCCATTCCAAATTCTTCTTGCAACGGTCCCTCTCGCCCTTGTTTTAGCAGTCCCAGACACGATCCTCCGAGAAGACCGCCGCCTGGAAATGGCCCTTTTGGTCTACCTCGGCTGCTTTGTCGTTTCGATGAAAACCTTCCCCGCCTTGGCTCGAAAGTACATTGGCCTTGCCACCTTCACTCGTCGATGGCTTGGGACCATGGGTACTGTGTCAAAATTAACACCGTTTTTGGTGTTGTTTCTGCTTGGTCGTGTCGCTAACATCGCCGTTCTCGGCTCGATGGGCGACGACATTAGCTTAAGCATAAAAGTCGAAAAAGAACTGTTTGAAACNTCATTNGCAATTCGATCTATTCCTGAAACTTCGTTTGTNGTGCTGTTGACGGCGCTTGCGGTGATGCCGCTCGCTGCGTTCACAACACTCGCTGCCTTGCAAGCCGGAACAGATCCACCAAATTGGATCTATGAATACAACCAACCCTATGTTCCACCTGAACCGAAGCCAGTCAAAGAGGATCAATCGATGATTGCGAGAGGGGCGGTTGTTGCAGCAGGTGCGCTGGGCACTGCGGCGACGGTTGCAACAACAACGGCTGCAACAACCGTAGCAGCACAGACTTCGACCGCATTACACGGTCTTGCTGGACTCGGAGGTGCATCCCAGTTGACCCAAATTCCTTCAGCAGTTCAACAGGTTCAACAGGCTCGCCAGGTGGCAGAACATGTTCCCATCGATGTGGTTCAAGAGCACGCATCAATCGATGGAATGGCACGTTCGGTGGAGGTTGTTCAAGATGCAGTTGATATCAAAGATTCTGCACAGATGGAACTTGCAGAAAAGGCATTACGCACCTCGCAGACACCTGCTTTCGATGAACCTGCCATCACGGGTTTCCGGAAGCGTGAGTGACTCAACCATTCTCTGAAAACCGTCATTTTTCCCTGACCCCTACGGGGTCATCGAACGGCCATGACTATATGCAACATGATGCTCCGATGATGCGTTGGTGCTTATGCGTCGCTTATCCCCATTGACCCTTGTTGCCCTTTTGTTGCTACAAACCCTTGCTGTTGGCATGGCCGCTCCGGCGAGTGCAGTTTCTGCCCGTGGTGGTGCAAATGATGACTTCCGTGTGACCGGCGTATTCATTGGAAACGCTAGTGCAGGCGCCGATACCTGGGTTCAATCCAACGGGACAACCATTGACTATATTTTCCAAGGCGATTCCATTGAGGTAACGATGGAGATCGCCCGTGGTGGAAGTGCATTCACTGGGAAAACAACAGATGCTATGCTGCAAATTGTGCACCCGATTGGCTTTGTTGTTCAGACGTTCACTTGGACATCCAATGATCTGATTGGTGGCCAAAGTGACTCTGCATCCTTTATTTGGACAGCAACAGACGCACATTCAGTCCTCGACACAACCACCAACGATCTTTCAGGTGGTATGATCCTTAGAGCAATGGTGGACAAAGACTCCAACGGTGATGATCGAAACGACAACGACGTCAAGGAACTCGCTGTCCCTGTTGCTGTGACCAGTGATTTGTTCGACGAAACCGCTTACACAGGAGAGCCTACCTTCATTCCTGGCCGCTATCCAGCCTCTGGTGGAAACGCAGAAGGCACCGGGTCGTGGCAAACCAATTCTGGTGGAGCAGTCGGTTCCGACCACTGGGCAAACTCCGCTGATTCAAACAGCAACTATCCATCCAATGCACATGATCGCTTGGTCTATGGCTACTTCAGCACGGGGCAATGCGGTGCTAACGGGCAACTCGATGCTGGCTTGACCCAAGCGTATCAAATCTATGTTTGCCGTGCCTCGTTCTTTTCTGGGAATTACATTTCCACCCAATTCCACATTCAGGCATGGGGCAGCATGATGAGCGGCGACAGCGTCAGCATCGAATTGTGGCGAGGATCTGGCAACTACGCTAATGCGCAGGAATCGTTGCATTGGAATCTGACCAAAGGAAACCCAAGTCAGGCACCTGGCCAGTGGACAAACCTAAGTTGGGATCCTCAAGTCGATTGGGCGCAAATTCCTACGCTTTCCAATCCAGACTTGTTCTTGGGTGGAAACTCTTGGAGCATGGGGATGTTGCTCCACTCTGATTCAGGAGGCGCTTCTCAAGGATTCCACGTCGATGATTTCATTCAATTTGGAATCAGTAAGGTCCAAGATTACACACTCGATGTTGATTGTAATAACCCAACAAATGGTTACACAGCACCACCCAACGCCCTCCTGATTCTGCGCTGTGACGTTACCAACAATGGTTACTCTACAGCCTCAGTCCGTCTTCAATCCAATGTGACCAACCTGACATGGATGGACCCAGCCATGCAAATGATTCGCATCGATGTCCCAAACAGCAACGATCACGACACAAACGTCTTGATGCCGGGCATTAAGGCCGGTGAAACCGTTGAAATTTGGGTCAATCTCTCCATACCACCTGGTGCGGACGTTCAACAGCAGACATGGTCAATTTGGCTCACGGATGCAAGCAACCAAAACGCCGGTGAGAAAGCACGTCTTACCATGCCTGTTGCCGTCACCGAACAATACGGTGTTGCTTTGACTTCCCAAGTTGGTATCCTCGCTCAAACCCTAGCACCTGGAGAATCTGGACTTGTTCCATTCCGCCTGCTCAACTCCGGAAACAAAGACGCAGCTTTCAATCTTGCAACCACTTTTTCAGAGCCAGGATGGAGTGCTCTTGTCGTTGATGATGAAGGCGCAATTGTGCAAAACCCGATTGTCCTCAACCGAGGCCAAGCGGAAAATTACAACCTCAATATCACCGCTGACTCAATGGCAATGCCTGCTTTGGGCACCGAAGTTAGCCCATACGTGAGTTTCAACTTACGTGCCACGTGCCCTTCGTGTGGAGCACTTGCAGGTACGGATGTTTTGGTTCGCAACGTGATGGTACCCGTGTACCGGGAACTCAGCCTTGAGGCAGAGGAACTCAACATCCAAGCCCCAGCGAATGGAATTTCAAAGAAAGTCTACATCACCGTGTTCAACACCGGTAACGACGACGAACAATACGATCTTTCACTGAACCAACAAAATTGGTTGCTTGGTGCCAACCTTGCCGGTGCGCAGACGTCAGTTCTGGATGCATGGGACGGCGAAGGCATCATTCAAGTGAATCTTCCAATGCCAGTTGGATTAAGCCCGGGCTTGTATGGTGTTACCGTGACGGCAACCAGCGTTGATGATCCGTTGGTCCGAAAATCAATTTCACTCAGTGTCGAAATCCTCGATACAGCTGCAGTTGATGTTTCAGATGAAGATGCTGACCAATCTTACATTCCAGGCGACCCTGCTCAAACGATGGCTTTCGAAGTCAGAAATGACGGAAACAGCCCAGACCGATTTACCATGTCTGCCGACGTGCCTGAGGGCATGGTCATTGAATTCACCAACTTATTCGATGGGAACACACCAGAAATCGAAACTGGAGCAAGTTACAACGTTACTGTTCGGTTCTCTTTCGAGCCGGGCACCTCGGGGCAACTCACCCTCGTCATCATTGCTACAAGCGTAAATGATGACAGCATCTCCGCTCAAGGCTCTGCAACCTATCTCGTTGGTTCGCAGAATTGGCTCAAGATTTTGCCTGCAACTCCGCTCACCATTGATGAAGCAGAACCGATCGAAGAGTGGAGCATGACGGTCAAGGTTCGAAACCAATACACAACCGCTCAATCGGTCACAATTGATCTTGACAACGGGGAATCCTCGGCCTATGTTCAAACGCGAATTGGCACCAACGACCGTTCCTTCGTTCTCGCCGTTGAGGAAGAGCGTGACGTGACCGTGTTTTTCGAAGTCTCTCAAACGACTTTGCTGAACTTGGGGACCGATGAATTCTCTACCAATCTTACCCTCTGGGCTCGCTCGGAAACGGTCAGTGATGCTGCAAGCACCACACTCCAAGTTGTTCTTGTTAAGCAGTCCAATGCAAATGACGGCGCAGCAGCAACGGATGATGGTTTGCCTCTTGGCGACATCATGATTTGGGTTGGATTCATTGCGGTCATGGGCATAGGTGTGTTCGTCATCCTCAACATTCTACGAACAGAAGAAGAGGAAGACGACTATGGTGGCTGGGGCGAAGAGGGCTATGAAAACAGCCTTGAAGCGACTTACGGTGCTGTAGCTTCAGCGCCAACGGTCCCTGTGGCTGGCGCTTTGCCAACTTCGCTTCCACCCTCAGCGCCAGCGGCTCCCGCTGCGCCAGCACCTGTTGCAGCAGCACCTCCAGTCCCTGCTGAAGGCCTGCCAGAAGGCTGGACCATGGAGCAATGGGAAATCTACGGTCAAATGTGGATGGAACAAAACGGAAGGGCTTGAAGGCGAGTTTAAGCCCATTGTGGCTCAAGCGCAGGGTTCAAGACGGTCTTGGCCTCCGCCAAGAATGCAAGGAGCGATTTACCATGTACGGAAACGGTCAAGCCCCCATCTTCATTTTGAAGGATGGGACACAGCGAACACGAGGACGAAGCGCACAATCAAACAACATCGCCGCAGCAAAAGCAGTCGCTGATGCTGTTCGTTCAACCCTCGGCCCAAAAGGCATGGACAAGATGCTCGTCGATTCGATGGGCGATGTTGTCATCACCAACGACGGTGCAACCATTCTCAAAGAAATGGACATCGACCATCCAGCAGCGAAAATGATCATTGAAGTTGCGAAAACCCAAGAGCAGCACTGCTACGACGGGACGACCTCCGCAGTTGTCCTCTCCGGAGAATTGCTCAAGCGAAGCGAAGACCTCATTGAACAAAATGTTCATCCAACTGTCATCTGCGAAGGCTTCCGTCTCGCAGCAGAAAAAGCCGTTGAACTGCTTGAAAACCACGGAATTGCAACTCACAATGACGACGCCGTCCTTACTGAAGTCGCCAAAACGGCACTGACTGGTAAGTCGGCAGGCGCAGTGAAGAGTTTCATGGCAGATATCTGCGTTCGTTCTGTGAACGCTGTTGGTGTCATTGAAGGCGAAGAGCGGATGGTCGACTTGAGCGACATCAAGGTTGAGAAGCGTCAAGGCGGTTCAATCAAGGATTCAACCCTCATCGATGGTATCCTCCTCGATAAGGAGCGCGTCCATGCAGGTATGCCTCGCAGCGTGACGGATGCGCACATTGCTTTGGTGAACTCAGCCATTGAAGTGAAGAAAACTGAGGTGGATGCGAAAATCCAAATTACAGATCCTAGCCAACTCGCCCTGTTTTTAGAGGAAGAAGAGAATTACATTCGTGGACTTGTGGAGAAAATCCAAGCAGCCGGTGCAACAGTTCTCGTATGTCAGAAAGGCATTGATGAATTGGCACAGCACTACATGGCGAAAGCAGGAATTTTCGCTGTGCGCCGTGCTAAGAAATCCGATATGGAAGCACTATCCAAGGCGACCAGTGGTCGGATTGTGACAAACTTGGATGACCTCTCAGCGGACGATTTGGGCCATGCTGCCAAGGTGGAAGAGCGGAAGATCGGTGAATCTGACATGACGTTCATTACTGGCTGCCCAGAGGCAAAATCAGTCTCAGTTCTTCTTCGAGGCGGCACAGAACACGTTGTTGACGAAATCCGAAGAGCGTTCGACGATGCTGTTGGTGTTGTATCAGTGGCTTGGGAAGATGGCGCAGTCCTCACAGGCGGTGGCAGTGTTCTTGCAGCCCTCTCTAGAGACTTACGAACCTATGCAGAAACCGTTGGTGGGCGGGAACAAATGGCCATTGAAGCGTTTGCATCAGCCCTCGAAATCATCCCTCGCACACTTGCTGAAAATGCAGGTCTGGACCCTGTTACGACCTTGATCGAACTCCGCAAGGCACATGCCGATGGACACTCACATTCTGGCATCAACGTCTACGAAGGAGGCGTTGTTGACATGAAGGCCGCTAATGTCGTCGAGCCGATGCGGGTCGTTGAACAGGCCATTCAATCTGCCACTGAAACAGCCATCATGATCTTGCGCATCGATGACGTCATTTCTTCGAAGGGCGTTTCTATGGGTGACGACATGGGCGGCATGGGTGGCATGGGCGACTTCCAAATGTGAAGTTGAACCCGAAGTGCTTTCCTCAATGTGCCGAGCAGCCCCCCTTCCACCGGCTGAAAATTCGGACGAATTGTTCGCCCTCTCTGATAAGAACAAGTGCGAACCTTGAAAGGCCCCTCCATGGTGGGAAAGTTTGCTTACGACCAACGTGAGTAGAGGCGATTTACATGACCATTGTGGCAAAGGTGTGGATTGACGAAGATTGCATCACCTGTGATGCGTGCCAGGACATCTGTCCAGAAGTGTTTGAGGTCGACGATGACACCTCGAAAATTCTAGCGGCCGTCCGCACTGATGGTAAATTTGATCGCAATGAAACTGGCTCGCTCATGGTCGGCTCACTCGGCGCTGATTATGGTGAGATGATTCTTGAAGCCGCGGAGGCGTGTCCCGTTGAAGTCATCAAATTTGAATTGGTCACCGACGGTGCAGCAGCAGTTGAACCTGTTGCAGCAGCCGAAGTCGCCGTTGAAGCAGCGCCTCCAGCAGCCGCAGTTGCAACAGGCGGCAGTGAAGCATTCCAAGCCCTCATGGGTGGCGACCGTAGCCTTGCGATTTTCTTTGGTTCCCAAACTGGTAACGCTGCAGGACTTGCGGACAAAACTGCGAAACTTGCTGCAGACTACGGTTTGATTCCAACCGTCTATGACATGGACGGGTTCGATGCAGCTCAACTTAACGCTCATCCCCGCACCCTCATCATTACCTCGACATGGGGTGAGGGTGAAATGCCTGATAATGCAGAAACATTGTGGAACACCGTCAGCAGTCAAAAGCCATCGTTGTCAAACGTCCACTTCAGCATCTGCGCCATCGGCGATTCATCCTATGACGAGTTCTGCAAGGCAGGTACCGATTGGGATGAAAAGTACACTGAACTTGGAGCAACACGAGTTCATGACATCATCTTGTGCGATGTTGACTTCGACACACCTTGGGCTCAATGGGTGGCTCAAGCGCTTCCAAAGATCGCCTGCGTTGACGAATCGGGTACGCTTCAAGAAGTTCTCCTCGATGAGATGATTGAATACGGCTCTGGCACCTCTGACGAACTCGAAGATGGTGACTTCGCCCCCGGGGCAGTCATCAAAGCCGACCTCTCAATCACCCTCTCCCTCTTCCGGTACTGCCCTGCAGCCAACGAATCTGGGTGGGACACCATCTCTTGTGCTGTTCCAGGGCATGCAACGGTTGAAGATCTTCTGACAGCCATTCAACAGGATGTTGACGGCAGTTTCGCATTCCGACGAGGCACTGGAAACGGCACCCCCACAAGCGGCGTTCGTGTCAACGGACGAGTGGTTCTTGCGGACCTAGCCAACATCAGTGATTTGGTGGCTGAAGATGGGCTGCTCAAAGTGGAGCCCCTTCCGGGTTACCCAGTTGTTCGAGATTTGGTGGTCGACTACACATCTTACGAAACCAACAGAAGCCAAAGCAAACCTTGGCTGCGTGCTGACCCACGCGAAGGTGCGACCTTGCTCAATGGCAGTCCAATGGGCACCATGGATGCTTCAATGGCCACAACGCTGCATGCGATGACGGATATCTCTTCGTACCAACTGCTTCATTCAATGTCAGACACAGTCCCATTCGATAAGGGCTACAAAGGACCTGGCGTCCTCCTTCAATCATGGAATCGAACCCTCGACCCTCGAACAGGTAGTGAACAGAAAGCAGAACTTGTCAAGATGATGAACGATGAGAACGGTGTCTGGTCTGAAGCTGATATGGCATCGATTGCTCGGTATGGTGCTGAAGGACGGACGGCTGCCAAAGGACTCAATGCAGCCAGGGCTCACTTGCTGAACGTGAACAATTACAGCGGCCCCCATGGGCGACTTGTCAAATGGTACGGCCGTAGTGTCAAGTGGAGCGGCAACGTCAATGAAACAACCCTCTACCGTCAAGTGCTCGGCCCTCTAGGCCTCATCGGTAACATTTTCGACGGAGTTTCTGCACGGATGTTCCTCGGATTCACGCGAACTGGTGCACCTCCAATTCGTAGCCTGCAGGCACTCGTTGCGCCCCCAGCCGGTGTTGGGAAAATTCCTAACATGATCAATCGCAAAGTTGAGGCTCACCACGAAGTAGTGAGTTTGTTCAATGAAATCGACCAGAGGTTCTGAGGTGTTGACATGGCTGTGAAAATCGCTTACTACGCAGGGAACACCGCTCGAGCGGCATCCTCGGAAGTTGAGGATTGCATTCAACCCCTGTGCAAGACGCTTGGCATTCAGCTCATTGAACTCCCGAAGGCTTCGAGTGATGGTGGAAACATCATCAAACAATCATCGCCCAAATTGCAACACGCCCTTGTAGCACGAAACTTAGCGCTGGCTGAATCAAAAAACCTTGACGTCCTAACGACTTGCGCAACAAGTTATGGCATCATGTGTGACACTGTCGATGAGTTTTCACGAGACCATGGTTTCGCAAACTCGGTTAACAATTTGGTTGCACGAACCACTGGAATCGAGTACAAAGGTGAATCCAAACCACGACACTTGCTGCATTTCCTTGTGGAAGAAATCGGCCTTGAAACCATCAGAGATGCAGTGATTAATCCAATCCGCATGGACGTAGCAGCCTATTATGGGCCCAACATGCAACGCGATGGAGCAACCTCTGGCGACGATGCGTTCATGCCAACTTACCTCGAGCAACTGATTGTTGCTCTTGGCGGCACACCAGTCGACTATGATTCAAAATGTCAGAGCGTTGGAGCACCCGCACTTCTCACCATCAACAAGCCTGTGATGAAAATGACGGCAGCGGTGTTGGCTGATGCTAAAAGCAGTGGTGCAGACCTTATGGTGAGTGCTTGCACCATCTCACATGCGAATCTTGATTCTTACCAATCCAAGGCTGGGAAAATCAGTGGGAAGAACACGTCAATGCCAATCGTTCATCTTGCAGAACTGGTTGCTTTTGCCTTTGGCCACTTCCCAGACCGCCTTGCACAACTCAGGGTTCGATCCCTCGTGATCGGCGGTTGATTCAATCGCCGTGAAAGAGTTTGAACACCGACATTGCTGTCACTGGTCCTATGCCTGTGGCTTCAGACAATTCCTCTTTAGTGGCATTGAACACCCCTGAAACATCACCAAAGGCTTCAATCAAGGCTTCGGCTTTCTGTTTTCCAACACCCTCTATGGCTGAAAGAAGCGCACGGTGTTCCTCTTTTGCGTGTGCAGGCCAACGTTGAGCCAGAGGGGTCACGTGTGAGCCACCAAGTTCGATGGCTTTGATCTCCGCTGCTGCTGCTGAGACGGCGCGAATGACCGCAGCTTCGTTTTGTGGGTCCGAAGCCCGTTGAAGGCACCGATGCGCCCATCGCTCCATGAGGTCGTGCTCTCGTCGCGCAGCGGCCATCAAAAAGCGAGCTGTTTCCGATGCGTTTTTTGTCATCACGACGGGCATCCCGAGATCAAGGCTGATGTGAGCAAGGGCTCCATGCACTGCGTCTGGGTGGACAGCTTGACCGTGGACTTCACCGATTTCAATCAAGAGAAGGGGGCGTAATGCTGCAGCGTTCAATCGACGGCACTGGTGGAGAAGCCGCCCATCAGTGATGGAGTTCACCAAATCACGCGCCGTTTTACGTTCGATAAGGACCCGTTTTGAAAGTCGGATATCCCCCGTTGGCAGGTGACTAAACTCCACATGTGCGCCCATGCTCTTTAGGTACGGTGCAAGCGTTGATTTTGCTTCTCTATGGTCCAATACAATGGGATCGGCAACGTCCGTTTGTTGCATGGCGGTCAGGCTCGCAGAAGCTGCAGCGGATGCAAGTTGTTCCCGTTCCCTGTGCGCTCGCCCATCAAGGATTGGGGTGTGCTTGTCCTTGTTTTTCTCGTTCAACCTCTCTGATTGGTCAGGTTGATCTTGGGTGTTTGATGCTGAGATAAACTGGTCAAGGCCTAATTGTTGCCGCGGACGTCGATCAATCGGATTCAAGGTTGCTGAGGCCTCAGATTTCCTTTCTTGCCTAATTTCTATAGATTCTTGGACGTGCTTTGTTTGTGGTTTTTCAGGGGTTAATCGAGCGCTTTCTTGATCGATGAAATCCGTGGGCGTGAGGGTGTTTCCATCACACGAGATTGAGAACGCCTCCAAGACATCACTAGGGGGAGGCGGCCGTCGAGGTAAGCGGCCTCGGTCGTGAATTCTTTGAAGCAAGGTGTACATTTTCGCTTCTCTGCGACCCGCTGCGCTGTTGACGAATTCATCTCTGGTTCCTGCTGCGATGAGCGTGTGAACACTTCCGGCCCGTTGACGAGCGGTTCTACCTCGGCGTTGAATGGCCCGTATTGCGCTTGCAACCGGCTCATACAGGATCACCAAGTCAGCTGCCGGTACATCGAGTCCTTCTTCGCCAACAGATGTCGCTACCAGGACATTCAAATCTCCTTCTCGGAATCGATTCAACTGGGCAAGTTGTTGGCGTTGAGTCATGCCTTTTCGTTTCCCTTTCCCGGATTGTCCAATGAATTTGTCCACGAGGACGCCTTCGATTTCTTGTAAGCCTTCAACGAGGTGTTCAACAGTGTCTCTGTACTCGGTGAAGATCAAGATTTTGCTTTGTGGATTTTTCAACCTCTGAACTTCGACTAAGTTGCGAACATAAGCAGGCTTAGGGTGCAATTCTCCGACGTCCTTGGCTGCATTTCTAAAAGCGTGAATCACTGGGAGTGCTACAAAGCGGTTGGTTGTTCGCTCGCCGCTTCGACCGTCTTCTTCTGCCCGTTGAAGGAAAAGAAGCGCAGAGGTTGTCCCTTGAGTGCGAAGCAGGTCAAGAAGCAGGTGCATTCTTCTCAAGTCACCAATCCTTCGGGCTGCATCATATCCACGACGATCCCTTCGTTGAATAGCCATGCTGGCTCTGCGTTGTGCTTCCTCGATTAGTTTCGAGGAAAGGTGCCCAGTTGGTGCTAAAAACCCGAGGCGCCGAAGATGCTCAGCCTGTTCGTCTTGATGTGCTTGGAGGGGATGAAGCAATGTTGTCAATGATTCACTGAGTTCCAAGCGGTGGGGGACGACATCCAATTGAACCGTGTATGGGGCGAGCAGCGGGTCGTCTTTTTTCGAAACATCAAGCCGCTCAATTCCCAAACGCCTGGCCACCTCAAGAATATGGTTCTCAGTTGAACCAGGACTTGCAGTGGCGCCTAAGATGAGCGCTTCCTGGCATGCGTTGAGGTAAAGATCGCCGACTTGAGCATAGGCATGATTTCCTGTGCTGTGGTGTGCTTCATCAACGATGAGTAGGCCTACATCTGCCAAGTTGATTGTTCCAGTCACTGCGTCGTTCCTGATCACTTGTGGGGTCGCCATAATGACAACCCCTCGTTCCCACAAGGGTGGTCGCTTTGCAGGTTGGATTTCTCCCGTGTATGTCACGATGGATTCCGCTTCAATGTCGAGCATCTCTGTTGCCATCCTTCTCTGCTGGTCGACAAGACCTGTTGTGGGTGCAATAAGGAGGACCTTGCCTCGTTCAAGTCGTAAGGCTTCAGCCATAGCCATCCACTCGACTGCTGTTTTTCCAAATCCAGTTGGCATGACCATGAGAGTGGACGAACTGAGCGCAGAGCGGAGTGCTCTCATCTGGTAGGCACGAGCCTCGACACCATCCTTGAGGAATGGATGCACGACAGTGGCCATGCTTTTCCCATTTCGTCGAGGGTTCTAAAGGATACTGAACTCAATTGAAGGGTTGGGATTTGGGATTGAGGGGAATTTCGCCTCTTTTGGTCCATGTTGGTTCAAAGTTCGGAGGTTTAGGGCTTGAAAATGGCAAAAAACGCCGAAAGGTTTCAAGACCCCCTACAACAGTGGCGATTCACGCAACGGCTCGGCTGTTGCAAACCGAACCACTCATATACGGGAGGTAAGTCGGAGGGGTGCTCAAAGGTGAGCAGCCAGACACAATGGGCCATCCCCCGAGGACCCCAATAGTCTCGTTCCACATTCGTGGGAATGGGGCGCAGTGTCACGGCTNCTCCCAACCTGAGAGCCCTCGTACGCCCCTCTACGGTGGGGCCAATGCGCTGTAAAAACACTGGAGGAATCCGACATGGCGAAGAAAAGTCACCCACGACGAGGATCGATGGCGTTCAGCCCGCGCAAGCGTGCTAGCCGTCCATTTGGACATGTAAAATCGTGGCCCACAACCGATGCGAGCGAAGTGAGAATGCAAGGATTTGCAGGCTGGAAAGCCGGTATGACCCACGTTCTCTCTCGTGATTTGAACCCCCGCAGCCCCTCTGCAGGACAGGAAGTCCGAGTGCCAGTCACCGTTGTAGAATGCCCAAAGATGCGCATTCTCGGTGTTCGTGGATACACAATGACTCCCTACGGAAAGCAAGCCGCAGGTGAAGCCTGGGCTGATGCAGCTCAAATTCAAGAAGCCTTTGCCGACCTCTTCAAGCGTCTCCCTGTCCGAAAGGAACACGACGCAGAGAAGCACTTTGAAAACCTCATGAATGCAGATCTATGCGAAGTTCGCCTGATCTGCGCCACCCAGCCTCACGCCGTTTCAGGAATCCCAACAAAGGTTCCAGACGTGATGGAAGTCGGTCTCGACGGTGGTAACATGGGTGAGCAACTCACCTACGCAAAGGAGAAACTCGGAGAAGAGTTCTCATTCGCTGATGCCTTTGAAGAAGGCGCACTTACCGACATCGTTGCCGTTACCAAAGGATACGGATGGCAAGGTGTTATCAAGCGGTTCGGTGGAAAATTGCAATCGCACAAGAACTCAAAGAAACGCCGACAACACGGAAACATGGGTGCTTTTGGTGACGGATATGTCCGAAAGACCATCCGTCAAGGTGGACAAACTGGTTACCATCAGCGAACCGAATACAACAAGCGCATTCTACGAATCGCAAACACAGAAGATCATTCAATCACACCATCTGGTGGTTTCCTCCACTACGGAGAAGTCAAGTCTGATTATATTCTTGTGAAAGGCAGTGTCCCAGGACCTGCCAAGCGTTTGATTCGATTCCGTGACGCAACCCGTGGCAGCGACAAGACGCTCCACCCGATCGAAATCACGTACGTGAGTACAGCATCTAAGCAGGGGGTCTGAAGTTGAAGGTCAATGTTCTCGATATTACCAACACCATCTCACAAACCGAGCTTGATGCAGGCCGACTCCCTGATGTGTTTGAGATTTCAGTCACAAACGGAAAGAAGGTCGAACTCCCAGCAGCGTTCGAAACAGAACTTCGAACTGACCTGATCAAGTTGGCAGTGGCTTCTAGCCGTGCTAACCGCCGACAACCATACGGTTCTCGTGCACACGTTGGAAAGCGTGCGCCAATGGCTGGTATGAAGCACTCCGTCGAATGGTGGGGTAAGGGCCGTGGTGTGTCCCGAATTATGCGACGCACTGGTCAAAGCCGAGGTGCTCAAAACCCACACACGAAGGGTGGGCGACGTGCTCACGGACCCAAGGTCGAAAAGAACTGGGGGCGAAAACTCAACCTCAAGGAACGACGCATCGCTCGAAACTCCGCTTTGAGTGCTACCACCTCAGCGGAGCATGTCAGCGCACGCGGCCACCGTTTCTCTGAAGACATCGAATCCCTTCCAATCGTCCTTGGCAACTACGCAGAGGTTCGAGATGGAAAGACCGAAGAGTTCAGCATCGAGACCTTCAACCACGGATCAGCTACACGCAAGGTCCTCGCTATCTTCAACGAAATTGGACTTGGCGCTGATTTGACTCGAGCACGTGATGGACGAAACATCCGTGCTGGAAAGGCAACCATGCGCGGACGAGTCCACAAAACTCCAAAATCAGTTCTTCTGGTTGTGAAGCAAAAATCAGGCCTTGCTCAAGCCGCTCGAAACCTTCCAGGTGTCGACGTGGTCGCAGCCCGTGACCTTTGCGCAGAAGACCTTGCACCTGGTGGCGACATCGGTCGATTGACCGTGTTCACCAAGGATGCTTTGGAGGATCTCAACTGAGGTGATGATGATGAACGCATACGATATTATCCTCCAACCATGGCTGACTGAGAAATCGATGGAGGCTCGTACAAACGAGCAACGTCTCGAATTCATTGTCCGCCGAGGCGCAACCAAGAATCAAATCGCTCGTGCGATTGAAACGATCTTCGAAGTCGAGGTCGCTAAAGTCAACGTACGAAACACAAAGCACGGCAAGCACGCTTCCGTAAAGCTTGCCGAGGGCTATGACGCAGAAGACGCAGCAATGCGCTTGGGAGCTTTCTGAGGTGATGAATCATGGGTAAGAGAATACGTGCACAACGAAAGGGTTCCTCGCCACGCTATCGCGTAGCAAGCCACCGATTCCCAGGTGCGAACCGAATGCCACGCGTGAACAATGTTGTCGGTGAGATCACCGAACTCATTCACAGCCCGGTCCACTCGGCTCCACTCGCTCGAATGAAGCTCCCTGATGGTGACACCACACTGGTCGTTGCCACTGAAGGCCTAGCCATTGGGTCCTCCGTTGCCATCGGTGACGAAGCAGCCCTTCGACCAGGAAACATCACTTCACTCGCAAACATCCCAGAAGGTACCGCCATCAACAACCTCGAACTTCGTCCAGGGGACGGAGGCAAGGTGGCTCGTGCAGCAGGAAACTCCTGTTTCGTCGAAGCTCGAATTGGTGACAAGGTGCGTGTCCGCATGCCGTCTGGAAGCCTTCGTGAACTCCCTGCAAACTGTCGAGCTACCATCGGTGTGCTCTCCGGTCATGGACGAGACGAAATGCCTCTGCGAACTGCAGGTGCTGCTTACTACAAGGCTAAGGCCCGTGGTAAGCTGTTCCCACACGTCAGCGGTGTTGCAATGAACCCTGTTGACCACCCACACGGTGGTGGAAATCACCAAGCCGTTCACGGTCCTAACTCAGTCGCTCGTGGCACCCCACCAGGTGCTAAGGTCGGACTGATCGCACCAAGCCGAACCGGCCGAGGCCGAGGAAAGAAAATTTGAGGTGAAGATGTATGGCACGAAAGAAGAAGAAGTCGTTTATGACCCCAAAGGCCAGTCGACGAAAGGCACGAAAGCGCCTGTCGACCACCTCAGGCCGAGTCAAGAAAGAATTCACCTACCGTGGATACACTGTGGAAGAGTTGTCCAACATGTCATTGTGGCCTGATGAAGACCCATCCGCACCATCCGTGATCACCCTCCTGCCTGCCCGAGCACGACGCTCCATGGCACGTGGGTTCTCGGTTGAGAACGAACATTTCCTAGCCCGTGTGCGCCGATCAAACGGTTCCACGGTCCGAACCCACCGACGTGACATGCCAATTCTTCCTGAATTTGTTGGGAAGACCATCGCCGTCTACAGCGGACAAACCTTTGTCCCGGTCGAGATTAAGCCAGAAATGATTGGCCACTACCTCGGTGAATTCGCAATTACCCGCAGAGGCGTCGCACACAGCGGCCCTGGTGTTGGTGCAACTCGGTCGTCAAAGCACGTACCGCTCAAGTGAGGTGTTATGTATGGTTAAATCACAAATGGATCGCCGATCAAAGCGCCGTGAGCTCCCTCAAAAGGGCTACACTCAACTCCTTCAAGGCAACCGCCTGGCTACTGCTCGTGCCACAAATGTGGATATGCACGTCAAGCATTGTTTCGAAATCTGCCGCCATGTCAAGCGCATGAAGGCAGGACAAGCCATCGAGTTCCTCAACGAGGTGCTCCGTATTGACTCCGACCGAGCTGATGTTCGCCGAAAGGCGGTTGCAGTCCCATTCCGTTTGGGCAGTGGCAACAAGAAGAAGAAGCGATCTGGTCCGTCAATGGTTGGACACCGCAAAGGCGGCGTTGGACCTGGTCGATACCCGGTTAAAGCATCCCGTGCAATCATCAAGTTGATTGAAAGCGCTATGGAAAACGCACGACACCAGTACGAAGATGTGGATCCAGAAGAAATGGAAATCACTCACATTGCGGCTCACCGTGGACAAATCAAGAAGGGATTCATCCCTCGTGCCCGTGGACGAGCAACCCCCTCAAACCATTACCGTGTAAATCTCGAGGTTTTCCTCGAAGATTTCTCCGTCCAAGAGGACGAGTTGGAGGACGACTTCTGAGGTGATTGATTATGGCTGGAAAACAAAGTACCGTACGAACCATCGTAAACCGCAACGTCGAGCGACACCTTGTCAAGGAATTCTTGATGGCGAACACCAAGCGCTCCGGATTCGGTGCGCTTGACATTCGTCGAACTCCACAAGGAACTGAAGTCACCGTTCACGCTGAACGCCCTGGAATGGTCATTGGCCGAAAGGGGAAAATCATCAACGAGTTGCAGAAGCGCCTCAATGAAGAATTTGATTTGGAGAATCCAAAACTCAAGGTCGAAGAAATCGAGAAGGCAACCCTCAATGCTCAAGTCATGGCAGAAAAAATCGCATCGGCACTCGAACGTGGCTGGTATTACCGCCGTGCTGGACACAGCGCTGCACAGAACATCATGGACGCTGGCGCTCGTGGTGTCATCGTTACCGTTGCTGGTAAGTTGACCGGTTCCAGAAACCGTACCCAGAAGTTCATTCTCGGTCACGTGAAGTACTGCGGTGAAACCGCCTTGCAACACATGGATGTCGGCTATTCAGTTGCTGTCAAGAAGCTTGGTACCATCGGCTGCACCGTTGCTATCATGCGCCCTGGCACCCGTTTGCCACACGAAATCAGCATCTTCTCGGAAGAGGATCTGCGCATCCGTGCAGAGCAAGCCGAGCAAGCCGAAGCCGCAGCACCATCGGAGGCGAGTGAATGAGCCACATATCCAACAGAGAAATCGCTTCCATGAGCAAGGATGCTCGTGAGTCAAGGTTGCTCGAACTCCAAGAAGAGTTGTTGCAACTCCGAGCAGAGAAGGCCCTGGGCGGTACACCATCCAACATTGGTGCTTACAAGGCAACCCGCCGAAGCATCGCTCGCCTCAAGACACACATGAGCCAATGAAGTGAAACCACAGGAGAAGATTGACTATGGCGGCAATTTGTAATGTATGCGGACTCCCTGATGAGTTGTGCATCTGTCAAGAAATCGCCAAAGAACAACAACGAGCCATCCTTTCAACAGACCGACGACGATATGGAAAAATTGTAACCAAGGTAGAAGGAATTGACGACTCAGCAATTGATATCAACAAATTAGCCAAGATTCTCAAGAACAAATGCGCAGCCGGTGGTACAGTGAAAGGACGAACAATCGAACTCCAAGGCGATCACAAGAAGAAAGCTGCTGGCGTACTCAAAAACGAAGGATTCAATGTGGAGGTTCGATGATATGACAATCTATAATTCCACATGGATCGGTTCGACAATGAACATTGTTGAATCGAGTGACCCGACCCTCAAAGGTCGTTCTGGTTTGGTCTTGGACGAAACAAAAAACACCATGGTCATGCTCGAGAAGGACACACCCGTCCGAATTGGGAAGTCCGGCATTACATTCACCCTCGACAACAGCGATGTTGTCGTTCAAGGCGCACTGGTTGGTCAGCGCCCAGAAGATCGAACCAACCGAAAATACAGGATGGCCTGATACTATGCGAGACATCGGAGTAGACGTGAAAAACCCCACCGGAGAGTGGGATGGAAATGAAAATTGCCCCTTCTATGGTAGCCTTCGCCTTCGCGGCCAGGTGCTCGAAGGAACGGTTTCCAGCCTTGGTATGCAAAAGACGATCACCATTGAGCGAAACAACGTGCGCTACATGGAGAAGTACGAACGATTTGAAAAGCGCACCAGTGTCCTTTCCGCTCACCTTCCATCATGCATTGGTGAAGTGTCGATTGGTGACACTGTCAAAGTCATGGAATGCCGCCCTCTATCGAAGACGGTTTCATTCTGTGTCATCGAAACCACTGGAGGTGAGGCCTGATGCGTGGTATAGCAGGACGCCAAACCCGTGGTCTGCCAACCGCTGCACGATTGCATGTTGCTGACAACACTGGCGCAAAGATTGTTCAAATCATCAACATTCTCAAACTCGGAAACACCATTCGACGTTACCCAGCTGGTGGCGTTGGTGACCTTGCAAAGGTCTCGGTGAAGAAGGGAACTCCAGAAACCCGCCGGCAGATGTTTAACGCTGTTATCATCCGACAACGCCGACCATTCCGCCGTGTCGACGGGACATGGGTTCAATTCGAAGACAACGCTTGCGTGATTACAAACGAAAAGGGTGATGTCCAAGGATCGGACATCAAAGGACCCGTTTCTCGAGAAGCCGCAGAACGCTGGCCAAGAATTGCAGCAAATGCAAAGCAAATCATCTGAGGTGAAATCATGGTAAAGAGTATGAAACCAGGAAAGCAACGAAAGGCGCATTACAACGCTCCTATGCACGAAAAGCGCAAGCGCATTGCCGCTCGCCTTCAACTCAAAGATCGAGACGAGCGTTTCGATGGTGTTCGCACCGTCACCGTTCGTGTCGGCGACACTGTCAAGGTTGTCCGTGGCGATCTCGCCAACGGCGGTAAGCGACACGGTGGTAAGCGAGGGGCAGATCCTCTTGTCGGCACCGTGATTCGTATCGATTCAGAAAAAGGGCGCCTCTACATTGAAGGTGCCAAGGCCTCCAAGGCCGATAACAAAGAAGAGGCGGTCCCGGTCCACTCTTCCAATGTCGTCGTCGTCCGTTTGGACGAGACAGACAAGTTGCGAATGCAACAACTCACCGGTAACAGGAGCTGAAGAATATGGGAAGCAGTAACCACTTGAAGCGATTGACCATGCCACGCAGTTGGCCTCTCCCACGAAAGACCACCGTTTGGGTTACACGTCCAACTCCAGGAGCACACCCGCTCGAGTTGTGCATGCCAATTAACCTCGTGATCCGTGACGTGCTTGGCTTGGCTCGCTCAACCCGTGAAGTTCGACACATCCTCCACAATGGATTGGCTAAGGTTGATGGACGCATCTGCAAAGAAACTCGCCGTGGCGTAGGCCTCATGGACGTACTTACGCTCGGCGACACCCACTACCGCTGTGTTCTTGACCACAATGGGCGCCTCCGATACCGCCAAATCTCCGCTGATGAAGCAGCATGGAAGGTTTGCCGAATCGAAGGAAAGAGCACCATCAAGGGAGGAAAGACTCAACTCAACCTCCACGATGGACGAAACATCCTCGTCGATGATGCATCTGAATACTCCACTGGAAGTTCCCTCAAGATTTCATTGCCAAACCAAGACATCCTCGAGCACATCAAGTTCGCTGAAGGCGTGCGCTGCTACCTCATCGGTGGAGCTCACGTTGGTGGTTTCTCCAACATGACCTCCTATGAGGTGAAGCGCTCCAGCATGGCCAATGAAGTTCAATTCGAGGACTTCGGCACCGTCGCTGCAAACGTGTTCGCAGTTGGCGACTCAACGCTCCCAAACACTGAGGTGGTTGAATGAGCGAGACCGTTAATCCAATGACTGTTCCACGCATCACGAAAGTGAGCGTTAACATCGGTGTTGGTGAAGGTGGAGAACGCCTCGTCAACGCAGAGAACGTGCTTGAACTTGTGACTGGCGTCAAACCTCAACGAACCCTTGGTCGGATCCAAAACCGTGATCTTAAGGTTCGCCAAGGCGCACCAATTGGATGCAAAGCCACCATGCGCAATCAAGAGGACATCAAGAAGTTCCTCACCGACGCTTTTTGGGTTCGTGAAAACCTGATACCCACCTGGAATTTTGACCGAGAAGGTAACCTCTCGTTCGGTGTCCGAGATTACACAGATTTCCCTGGGCAGAAGTACGACCCAGATATTGGAATTTACGGGATGGACATCACCGTTGTTCTTGAGCGACCCGGCCACCGTGTGAGCCGCCGCCGCCGTGCAAAGGGCAAGGTCGGTATGGATCACCGGGTTACACCTGACGAATCACGAGCCTGGTTCATTGAAAACTACGGCATCAACATCATGGAGGAATGAATATGGCAAGGGATCATGGAGAGAAAATTGGACGTACCAATGGCTGCCGACGATGTGGACGAAAGCGTGGAATGATTCGACGACACGGATTGCGTGTGTGTCGACAATGCTTCCGCGACATCGCACCTTCGATTGGCTTTAAGAAAATGAATTAAGGAGGAGAAAGATATGCAATTTGATCCACTCAACGACGCACTCATCAAGATGTACAATGCAGAACAAGCAGGTAAGTTCAATGTCGAACTTGCTCCTGCTTCAAAACTGCTTGGCAACGTCTTGGAAATCATGCAAAAGTCTGGCTACGTAGGCTCCATCGACCGAAGTGAAGATGGTCGAGGCGGCTCTTACACCGTCGAACTTCGCGGCGCCATCAACCGATGCGGTACGGTCAAACCCCGTCATAGCATCCGACGCCAAGAATACGACCAATGGGAAACGCGCTACTTGCCTGCCCAAGACTTTGGCCTTTTGATTTTAACAACGAACTCCGGCGTTATGCATCACTATGATGCAAAAGACGCCCGTATTGGTGGTAAGCTGCTGGCTTACGTATACTGAGGTGAACATTATGGTAAAACTCGACAGAATCGAACATTTCGTAACCATCCCTGAAGACGTCACAGCTACGATCAGTGAAGATGGCGTCGTGACCATCACCGGTCCGAAAGGATCCTTGTCTCGACACTTCCAAAGCACATCCACTGTGATCCTTCAAGAGGGCGGCGGACTTCTCGTGCGAGTCGACATGCCTCGCCGAAAGCAACGTGCTTTGGCAGGAACATGGAACGCTCACTTGAACAACATGGTCAAAGGTGTCACAAAAGGGTTCACTTACAAACTCAAGGCATTGTACTCTCACTTCCCTATGACGATGGCAGTGAAAGGCAACACCTTCGTCGTGAACAACTACTTCGGAGAGCGAGTGCCTCGCACATCCGATATTCTCAGCGGTGTTGACGTCAAAATCGAGAACAAGGTGGAAGTCACCGTTTCCGGTATCGACAAAGAAAGTGTTGGCCAAACCGCTGCAAACATCGAACGAAGCACCACGGTCAAGAACCGTGACCGACGTGTGTTCCAGGATGGAATATACCTCATTAACAAGGAGTGATATGAATGGCAGAAGATTATCAGAAAATGACCGTTGCTGAACTCAAGGAACTCCTCAAAGAGGCAAACTTGCCGCTCTCAGGCAAGAAAGCTGATCTTGTTGCTCGCCTCGTCGAAGCAAATGATGCTGCTCCAGCAGCAGAAGAACCGTCCGATGACGAATGGGACGACGATGGCGACTGGGATGACGAAGCAGTTGAAGGCCATGTTGCAAAGCAAAAGCCAGTCCTTGATGACGACATCAAGGCGGCCCTCGCACTTCGTGCAGAACAAAAGAAAATGACGCCATCGTTCCGGAGAACTGAATGGTTCCGCTACAAGCGATTATCTCGCTCTGGATGGCGTGCACCTCACGGAATGGACAGCAAGCAACGACGAAACTACCGCTACCGTGGCTCCCTTGTCCGTGTTGGACACGGAAAGGTCGCTACCGCACGCGGACTTCACCCGTCTGGCTTCCAAGAAGTCATGGTTCAGAACACAAGCGACCTCGAGTCCATTGATCCAGAAACACAGGCTGCTCGAGTTGGCCGAGGCGTTGGTGGTCGAAAGCGAGAACACATTTACTCACGTGCTGATGAACTCGGTATCCGTGTGCTCAACCGAAGGAGGGATGTTTGATGCAAATCACCAACCAAAAGCGACTCGCTGCTAAGATACTCACCAAGATGACCGGAAGAGAAGTCGGTGTTCACCGAGTGTGGATTAACCCTGCTTATGTCGATCAAATTTCATCGGCAGTTCAAGCCGACGACATTCGTGAATTCATTGACGAAGGCTGGATCAAGGCCAAGCCAATCAAGGGCACTTCCCGTGTCCGAGCCCGTGCACGCCTTGAACAAAAGCGCAAGGGACGCCGTAAGGGTCAAGGGAAGCGTTCTGGTACGGCAAACGCTCGTAACCCTCGAAAGAACCGCTGGATGCGAACCATTCGCTCCCAACGACGAGTCCTCAAAGACATGCGTGAAGACGGTACAATCGAGAAGTCGGAATACCGACGTTACTACCTCAAGGCAAAGGGTGGTTCCTACCGTTCTATTGCCCACATGCGCTCTCAGATGACTCTTGAGGGCATTGCAAATGTCGGAGGTGATGAGTGATGCAAGGCACACAACGCCGATCCATCTTCCGCCGACGAAAGGCCGGTTTGACTGACTACCGTCGCCGTTTGAAGCTCCTACGCGGTCGCAAGCCTCGTGCTGTGGTCCGCATCTCAAACACCCGAACCACCTGTCAACTTGTTGACTGGGCAGCATCTGGGGACCTTGTGAAGGTCACCTCAACAGGCTCGGATTTGATGAAGAAATACGGATGGCCAGAAGACTTCTCACAGAAGTCGGTGCCCGCTTCATACCTAGTTGGATTTGCCATGGGCAAAGCCGCTATCGCTCAAGGCTGTGAAGAAGCCGTGCTCGATGTTGGACTCGCAGCCACCCCAGCCGGTGGACGTGTGTTTGCAGCACTCAAAGGCATGGTCGACGCTGGTCTTGAAATTCCGCACGGCGAACATGTGTTGCCGGACGAAGACCGAGTCAACGGTGCTCACATTGGTGACCACATCGCTGGGGCAGTCGAAAGCACAAAGAAATCCATCGAGGAGGCATACTGATGACAGAAGAAGAAGTTCAACAAATGGCCCCAGGTCTCATGCAAGCGTATGCTCCTGAGGAACCTGAAGAAAACACCGAAGGTCGACGACCTCGCCGACGCAATCAGGACGACCCAATCATTGCATTGCGCAAGTGGGTCCCTCGCACGCGGCTCGGTCAAGCGGTCATGGCTGGCGAAATCCTGACCTATGAGCAAGCCCTCGCAAGCGGTTTGCCAATCCGCGAAGTTGAGATTGTGGATGCTCTTATCCCTAACCTCGAAGACGATGTGATCAAGGTGAACATGGTTCAACGAATGACTGACAGTGGTCGACGTGTTCGATTCAATGTCATGGCATGTGTTGGCAACCGAGATGGCTATGTTGGTCTTGGTATGGCTAAGGCAAAAGAAGTGGCCACAGCAATTCGAAAGGCCATCACAGCCGCTAAGTTGAACCTTATTTCAGTTCAGCGTGGAAACGGCTCTTGGGAATCATCTGCAGGACCTGGTACCTCGATTCCTTTCAAGACGCACGGCCGCTCGGCTTCAACTCGAGTGACCTTGATGCCCGCTGCTAAAGGCAAGGGGCTCGTCATCGGACAAACTGGCAAGCGCGTGCTCGACCTTGCTGGCATCACCGACGTTCTCTCCCGTACAAAGGGACAGACCCGTACAACAATCAACTATGCAGCTGCTACATTTAATGCACTGCACAACATGAACACGACACGTGTTCCAAAGGAACTTGCGGATCGCTTGTTCATCCACAAAGGGAGGATGCTCGAATGACATTCATCGTTGTCCGTGCCCGAAGCAACGTCGGTGTTGAACGCACCATCAAGGACACAATGCTGCACCTGAACCTCACCAAGGTCAATCACGCAGTGATCATTCCCGACAACGCACAATACCGTGGAATGCTACAAAAGGCCAAGGATTACATCACCTGGGGCGAAGCAACCGAAGAACTCGTCGAGAAAATGTTGAGCGGTCGTGGCCGAATGGTTGGCGATGCTCCGCTCACCGATGAAATCGTCGCAGAGCACACGGATTACGCCAACATGGCTGAATTTGCTAAGGCAATCGCAGCCGGTGAAACAACCGTCAAGGCTGTTCCAGATTTGAAGAGAGTCTTCCGACTCCACCCTCCACGTGGTCCGAAAGGATGGGGCGGCATCAAGCGCTCCTACACTGTTGGAGGCGCTCTCGGGTCCCGAGGGGAAGCAATTGGTGCGCTCGTTGAGCGAATGATTTGAGGTGATGATGAATGGGAACAAAAGCAAACAAGCATCGTGGACGCAATCGATACCATGGCCGTGGCAAGAAAGCTGGCCGTGGTGCAGGTAAGCGTGGTGGACGTGGAAACGCTGGTATGAACAAGCACCGCGTTATGACTCGAATCAAGTACATGCCAAATCACTGGGGCATGCACGGTTTCAACCGACATCCAAAACTCCGCACCGTTTACGTGACGGTGAACGTGAGTCAACTCGAAGACATGGCTGATGGAAAGGATTCCATCAACCTCACCGAACTGGGGATCGACAAAATCCTCGGTAGCGGCCGAATCAGCACAGCATTGACCGTGACCGTGTCAGAAGCAAGTGCAAAAGCCGTTGAAAAAATTGAAGCCGCCGGTGGTTCTGTTGAATCCGATGGCGATGACGAATGGGACGAAGAGTGAGTTCATACAAACGAATGAACCTTAATGCTCTTAACTAAATCACACAACCAACAAAGGAGGATGAACGATGAAGCACAAGCCAATTCCATGGGCCGTTGCCTTAACAGGAGTACTTTACTGGGGTCTCCTCATCTACTGGGCATCTGACGATCTTAACTCAACAGGGGCACCAAGAGAGGCTGCTCTGTTTGGTATTGTCTTCTCAGTTGTCTATGTTGCCTACACCATGGCGTGCTTCCAAATGGACATGCCGGAGGGGCTGAAAGACGCTCCTGTAATCGGCCGTTACGGTAAGCTGCTTGGATGGCTTGCATTTGTCGGCATCGCAACCTTCTACGTGCGTCCTGAAGCCTGGCTTGAGGGCGTTTGGGGTGGTTATGCGGATGGCGTTGGTTTCTTCCTTGTGGGTATTATTCTGCTTGGATTTGGGGCCGCTGCCATACTCACCTGCTTCATGTGGAGCGGCGACAAGAGCAGTCGCTTGTACGCACTCCGTCGTTTCGTCGATGTGTATCCAACCATCACAAAGCCTGAACGCCACGTACGATTCAACGAAAAAATGTGGACGACAACCTTTGTCTTAATCATCTACTTCGCAATGACAAACGTCATGCTTTACGGTCTATCCGGACAAGCGCTTGACTTGTTCAGCGGTTTCCGCTCCATCATGGCTGGTGCTTCTGGTACCATCATGCACTTGGGTATTGGACCAATCGTTACCGGTTCGATTATCATGCAGTTGTTTGCTGGTGCCAAGATTATTCGTCTTGACCTCGGCGACACCGAAGACAAAGCAATGTACCAAGGTGTACAAAAGTTGCTCGTTCTCATTATGATTCCAATTGAATCGATTCCACAAACTTACGGCTTCCTCGACCCAACAGAGATGCTGATTGACACTTACGGTCTTGGTTGGGCGAACTTCGTCATCGTCGCTCAATTGTTCGCAGGCTCATATCTTGTGTTCTTGCTCGATGAACTGGTCAGCAAGTGGGGGATTGGATCTGGTATCTCGCTCTTTATTGCAGCGGGTGTGGCACAATCAACCTTTGTTGGTACGCTCTCACCACTTGCCGCAACCACAGGCGTGCCATATTCACTCCAAAACCCTCCATCTGGTACGCTTCCTATGATTTTCTATATGTTCCGTGAAGCGACGAATGCTGAGATGATCACGAACAATGGGTTCGAAACGATGCTTCTGACGCACGTCAACCCTGTTGCAGCTCTGTTCTCTTCGGTTGTTGTGTTCTTGGTCGTGGCCTACGCAGAATCTTCTAAACTTGAACTGCCGCTTACCCACGGTAAGGTTCGTGGTCACCGTGGAAAGTACCCAATTCGATTGGTCTATGCGTCCAACATTCCGGTCATTTTGATGGCGGCTTTGCTCGCAAACATCAACATGTTCTCGCTCCTCTTCTGGAGCCACCCAACGCTTTCACAAACGCCAATCTTGGGCCGTCAAGGTTGGGGTTCAGCATCAGAATTCATCGGCACATATGATGCCGGACAAACCACCGCATCCGGAGGGTTTGCTTGGTATGCAAGCATGGTCAACGGTGTGAACGATTGGATGATTCCACTGCTCAACCAGCAAGGCGATGTCTTCGGGCACAGCCTGACTCAAATCATGGTCCACGTCGTGTTTTATGTGGTATTAATGACGGTCGGTTCGATGGTCTTTGCGAAGTTCTGGATCGATACCACGAATATGGGGACAAAGGATGTCGCAAAGCAGATCGAGAGAACAGGAATGCAGATTCCTGGATTCCGTAAGAACCCGAAGATCTTGGAGAAGATTCTCGAAAATTACATTCCACCGGTGACCTACTTCTCAGGTGCCTTTGTCGGTCTTTTGGCAGCGGGTGCTGATTTGCTTGGTACGGTCGGTAATGCGACTGGTACCGGTCTCTTACTTGCTGTTGGTATCATTCTCAGAACCTATGAGCAAATCCAAAAGGAACAAGCCATGGAAATGCATCCGATGATCCGACAGTTCTTCGGCGCTGATTGAGGAATACAGAGGATATGAATGGCCACCGTAAGGTGGCCTCCTAGCAACGCAATGCGAAGCTTACGAAAGCAACCATTGGCTTGGAAACGGTCGTTTCGTTGCCCTCTATGCCCATAAGAAAAACCAGTTCCAGATCTTTGTTCTTCTCTTTGGGAGTTTGAATTGAGTGGCCTATTGAGTTGACTTGCTCGAACCATTGCAATGGGGTTCTGTCGGGGGTAAGTTCAAACCAATACCTGTTTGATAGAGAAGCATGCAAGAGGGAGATTTTTGATCCCATTCACAAAACCGGCGAGCCCCGTGATCTGGGTTCGACCTTATCACCAACTCTCAATTGATCCTTCGGACGATGGTAAAGTCATCCTCAAAAAAGCCTCCGAGGGCTTTTCTATAGAAACAATGGTAGGGCTCGCTGTTGGTCTGTGTTTAATTGTCGTTCCGCTGATTTTAGCAGGGTGGAACGTTCTGGAAAACACACTTAACTCTGACCAAGAAACCGACCCTTGCAGTTTCTTTAACGGCGGAGAATCCATTGAGTTCGATGATGTTGGTTTTTTGTGCTTGGATTACGATGAACGCATTCCAGTCCGATCTTTTGAAACAGCGGAGGAGCATTTCAAGTTTGAATCTGATTGGGCCGGGTTTGAGGAATACCGTTGGGCTCAAACTGACGATGTGGTGACGTTATGCTTAGTGGATTCGTATTACGATGAGTACTTTTGTGAGAACATGATTCGCGTTCAAGATTCGTTGCCAAATCAGAATCTTTCGTATTACTCGATGTATGGCGAGATGACCCAAGATATGCCTTCTTGGGTCAACGATCGTCCCTCCTCAGTGAACGTTGAATACGCATCATCAACGGTCGGGCCTTTTGGTGCTGATCGCCTTATGAAGTCCATTGATGATGGATCAGGATGGGATCAATTG
>QQSI01000014.1:0-3585 GCA_003602645.1 Candidatus Poseidoniales archaeon
TTGCATCCTCCGTTCTCGATGATGGTGACGTTGCCGGGTTCTCCAGCCGGGGCGCCATTGTCGTCGGTCTTGAACGGGTTGTTTCGCTGGAAGATGACAATGTCATCTGCACCATCGCCGGTGAATTCGCCAACTTCGATGAATTGAACGTTCGAAAATTCATCCCAGTCTGCGTTTCGGCTTTGGTTCTTCGAGACCCAAATGTCCTGACGCTCGCTGAAATCACCGCTTCCATCGTTCCATAGAACGCTGATGGTGTGAGTTCCTTCTGTCGCAACGGCCATGTCGTTGAATCCGTCACAGTTGAAGTCACCAATGGCGACATCCAAAGGATCCCTGTTTGTGGTGTAAGAGCGGGCGATGGAAGCGCTGGCTGTTGTGGCAAGTGCGGCGGTGGTCGACAAAACCATCAGTGTTACAAGGAACAGGCTGAGGGCGCGGCTGTTTTTGTGGTTGTTTTTGGAGAACATCAACATCACTGCTTCGGCCACTGCCCAATGCACTTTAATGCCTTTGCTCTTAAGTTCACATTTTAATGGAGGGAGAACAGCCGCAGTGGCCTGTTTATATCAAAAATTCGCAATTCAATAAACCACTGCTTTTTCCGGTCACTCTTGCCATTGATTTTGACCTGTCCAGCGCAAGTTTTGACGCTAAAACTTACCTTTTAACCAACCTGGTGATGGACCCCATCCGGTGGCATCTCCACCATGGACTTTGACCAATTTCCCAGCGCTAAACAGGGACTCAAGCCAAACTTCGAGCGTTGTGCCTTCACGGTTCCCGAGTTTTTTGCTCGCCACTTCTTCGATAACTTCGGTCCTCAGCGCTGTAACTCCGTGGTCTCTCACAACCAGATGGAGCAACTCCCTTAGCCACGCTTCAGCCATAGGATCAATGCTCATCGCACCTTGAACTGGCCGAGGCTCATCCATCTCATCGAGTGCCTCCATCAATTCGATTGGATCGGGGCGCACTGGATGTTGGAGTCCAATGGCATTGAGTTCTTCTTCGAGGTTGAGTTGTCCAATCGGACGTCGAACAACAGGAATTCGGCTTGGGTCAGGTGTTGGGCCCATATCCAGCGGCTTCTCACCGATTGGAGCATCATCTAATGCATCTTTTGATGCTTTTTTTGCTGTAGGGATACCAGATGTGTTTGTGGCTTGGACTTCTGTGCCAATCGGCATAGACCAGCCAACACCCTCCAGACCCAACTCCTTGACCTGCTGCTCAATCCAAGAGGCTTCACCTTCAAGCAAGACATTGACATCATGCTCATCCGAACGGAATCGGTAACGAACATTGCCTCGTAACGCTGCCATACCTCTGCCCTCGTTTCTCAACCTGTTGAACATGACACAAGAACCTTGTCACGGTGATAAGTTGCTAAATCAAGCCTCAATCCGTGCTTGCGAGTTGCCGAAGCACCGTGTGAAGGATTCCTCCATTGCGGTAATATTCAACTTCAACCGGCGTATCAAGGCGAATTTGAGCGTTGAAAGTCAGGCTCGTTCCATCGCTTCGAGTTGCGGTCACCTCAATCATCTGAAGTGGTTGGACATCATCACCGATTGGAATGGTGAACGATTCAGTACCATCCAAACCAAGCGACTCGTGAGAATCACCTTCGGAGAAGGTCATGGGAAGAACACCCATGCCGACGAGGTTTGATCTGTGAATGCGCTCGAATGAGGTTGCTATGACCGCTTCTACTCCTAGCAAAAAGGTACCTTTTGCGGCCCAATCCCTCGAAGAGCCTGTCCCGTATTGGCTGCCTGCAAGGACGACCTTTGCACCGTCGTAGCTTTGGGCGGCTTCGTACACTGAAACGACATCGCCGGATGTGAAATCTTGAGCGTAACCACCCTCTGTACCGGGCGCCATTTGATTGCGAATCCGGACGTTGGCAAATGTGCCCCGCATCATCACCTCATGGTTTCCGCGCCGGCTACCAAATGAGTTGAAGTCGCCCTGAGCAATACCACGCTCAACCAGCCACTTTCCGGCCGGGCCGTCGGCCGGGAAAGCACCCGCTGGAGAAATGTGATCTGTGGTGATCGAGTCCCCGAGTTTCAACAACACACGTGCATTTTCGATGCTCGAAATGGGTTGAGGTTCTGCCGAAAGGCCGGAGAAGAAGGTCGGCAAACGGATGTATGTTGATTCGCTAGCCCACGGGTAAAGTGGGCTTGATTCCGAAGGAATACTGTCCCATCGTGGTTCATTCATCGCATCTGCATAGCGTTGTCGGAACATGTCAGGTGTGATGACGGTCAGTGCTTCTGAGATTTCCTCATCAGAAGGCCACAAGTCACTGAGCATCACGGGCCTACCGTCGCTTGAGTGTCCGATTGGCTCAGTCGTCAAATCAATTTCAAGAGTGCCTGCCAAAGCATAAGCTACAACCAGTGGCGGGCTAGCAAGATAGGACGCCTTGACCTTTCCATGGACTCTGCCTTCGAAGTTTCGATTTCCAGAAATCACTGAACCAACGATGAGGCCGGCTTCATCGATGGCAGATTCGATTTCTTCAGGGATTGGCCCCGAATTTCCAATGCACGTTGTGCATCCATAGCCGACGACGTTGAATCCCAAAGCGTTGAGATCTTCTTGGAGACCTGATGCTTCGTAATATTCAGTGACCACGCGCGAACCTGGAGCAAGGGACGTTTTCACCCAAGGTTTGACTTCCAAACCATGCTTGCGAGCGTTCCGGGCAAGGAGGCCTGCAGCCAACATGACACCAGGGTTCGAGGTGTTGGTGCAACTTGTGATGGCCGCAATCACGACATCGCCGTGGTTCAAATCATAGATTTGGCCGTTTCGTTCCACCATTGCTCCTTTGGAAAGGTCTTCTTGAGCCAAACCGTGGCCGTGGTGACCCAATTCATGGGTGAGTGATTCGATGTAATGCGCCTTCATGTTTGAAAGGTCGACCCTGTCTTGAGGGCGTTTAGGACCTGCAAGGGCGGGTTGAATTGTGGAGAGATCAAGTTCGAGCTTTGCAGTGTAGGATTTTTCCTCATCTGAAGCATCATACCACAAGCCTTGGGCACGGGCGTAGGCTTCAACACCAGCAATAGCGTCATCTGCTCTTCCTGTGAGGCGCATGTACTCTAGGGTTCGGTCATCGACAGGGAAAAAGCCGCAGGTTGCGCCGTATTCGGGTGCCATATTTGCGATGGTCGCACGGTCCGCAAGGGTGAGGGCGGCCATGCCCGGACCAAAGAATTCAACAAATTTCCCAACAACACCATGGTCTCGCAACATTTCGACAATGCGCAACGTCATGTCGGTTGCCGTAACACCTGGATTGAGCCTGCCTGTCAGGCGAACGCCAACAACATCAGGAGCGAGCATGTAAATTGGTTGCCCGAGCATGACTGCTTCAGCTTCTATTCCACCAACACCCCAACCAAGCACGCCCAGGCCGTTGATCATCGTGGTGTGTGAATCGGTACCCACCAAAGTATCGGCAAGCCAAACGCCTGATTCCTGCCGTGCGACGCTTGCAAGGTATTCGAGATTGACTTGGTGAACAATGCCTCTTGAAGGGGGAACTGCTTGGAAATTAGCGAGGGA
>QQSI01000014.1:3685-9726 GCA_003602645.1 Candidatus Poseidoniales archaeon
TCCCCTCCCATTTCGACCATAGCGTCCCTAAGGGCTGCCAAATCAACAACTGCTGGAACACCAGTGAAATCTTGAAGAATGACACGCGAAGGGCGGAAGGGTATCTCACCTCGCTCGCCGTTTGGTGTCCATGCTGCGATGTTACGAATGTCTTGTTCACTCACGAGAAAACCATCGTTTCCTCGCAATGCACCCTCGAGAAGAATGCGAATGGAGTACGGCAGTGTTGAGGTATCGACACCGTTCTCATCCAGTCCGTCAAGCGCGTAATAGTCGCCGCCAACCGAGAGCGTTCTTCGTGTGTTGAATGGGTCCAAGGTCGCCATGTTTCCAGCCAAAAGGCGCTAATGTATGAACAAAACCCTTGGCACGGCTGCCGGCTTCGCCCTCAGATATTACCAGAATTGAATCAAAAAGGCCACCAGGAACTGCTTGCTTCACCGCTGAAGGAAGCGTCGATGAGGGTGACCGGATAGACTGGATCGCTTCCGCTTGAGCCGCCAGTTTCGATCGCGTCAATTTTGTCGACAACATCTTGGCCATCGATCACCTTTCCAAACACGGTGTGAACGCCGTCAAGGTGCGATGGCGTGGAATCTGGTGAGACGATGAAGAATTGGGAGCCACCGGTGTGAGCGTTGCTTGTCTTGGCCATTGAGAGCATGTATTCTTCATGCTTGAGGCCGTTGTCCGCCTCATCACCAATGGTCCAAGCAGATTTGGCACAATCTGAAGAGGATGCTGCTGCTTGCCCGTTGCAGTATCCGTCCCAAACAGCCGCGTGGCCACCAGTGCCGTCGCCGTTGGTGAAGTCGCCACCTTGGAGCATAAATCCTGCAATGATCCGATGATACGTTGTGCCGTCGTACGAGCCATCACGAACGAGTTCCTTGAAATTCTCAACGTGAGTTGGCGCATCATCACCATACAGTTCAATGGTGATTTCACCGGTTTCAAACGAGCCGTCGGCATTGGTCCATGACATCTCAAAGACCACATTTTCCCCGTCTGCCTGCGGTGCACTCAACGCGCTAATGATCACCAGCACGACCAAAAGACCAGAGAAAGCGGTGACAATTCCTGCCAATGTAGGGGTGCCATTTCGAGCCATTGGCGGGAACACAGTTTCGCTGATTCTTGCGTCTTGCATTTCGTTGAGAAGGCTGTTGTATTGAGTGCTTGTTCGCTTATCCTTAGGATTGCCCTTGATCGAATCACGGAACAAGGACGCTGCGTTTCGATAATCGCTCTTAGAGCGGGTGACTTTCGCTTTTGCCCATGTTGCTTCACCTGCAATTCTCAATGTTGTAGGATGTTCCCCTTTGGAATCCACATCCCGCAAGAGATCCAAAGCACCCTCATACTTTCCTTTGGTGAGTGATTTCTCTGCCTTGTCCCAAGCTGCTTTTCGCACGCCAGCCTCGGTCAAATCAGCCTTTTTCATCGATTTTTTGGTAGAAGATACTTTTGAAGACACATCGTCGGCCATGCCCATCCCAGCCGCTCTTCTGTTTTGAGCGTCACGGATGAAGTCATGTGGAATTTTTGCCAAAATTCCTCCATCTTGCCGGCGGAGCGCATCAACATGTTCAAAGAGTGCATGCTGAACCCCAATCCCACACAGCCCCTCACTTCGGTGAGGTCGGCCCCCAGGGGACGCAAATAATGGAAAGCATTGCCAATGATTACACCATCAACATCGCAACCGCAAACGGAACCGGCTCCCAATCCGCCAACCTCATTCTGCTCCAAGCCTTCTTTGAGATGGGGGTTCCGGTAAGCGGGAAAAACCTCTTTCCGTCAAATATTTCCGGCCTTCCCACATGGTACATCATGCGACTTTCCGACCACGGTTACCAAGCACCCGGCGACCGAACCCACATCCAAGTGCTCGTTAACCCCGCTACATGGGCTGAAGATTTGGCTGCACTCGAACCGGGCAGCGTAGTGATTTGGAACGAAAACGCAAAGATGGAAATGAACCGTGAAGATGTCATTTCCTACCCGGTCCCAATGTCAGCACTCGCCCGAAAAATCAATCCAAAAATCGCAAAACTCGTCACGAACATCGTCTACGTCGGTGTTCTGGCACAGATGCTTGGTATCGATCAAAACGCACTCGAAAGCGCAGTAGCCAAGCAATTCAAAGGCAAAGACAGCGCAATCGAATTGAACATCACGGCCTTGGGCCTTGGTCGAGACTACTTCAAAGACACTTTCAGCAAAAAGGACCCCTATGTGGTTGAGTCCCGTGAAATTGAAACGCCTAAATTCTTCATCGATGGCAATGAAGCAGCTGCCCTAGGTTGCATCTTTGGTGGTGTTCAAATGCTGGCATGGTACCCAATTACGCCATCTTCTTCGCTGGCTGAAGGGATCATCAATTACATCCCTCAACTTCGAGTTGACGATGAAGGAAACGCTACATGCGCCGTCATCCAAGCAGAAGATGAATTGGCTGCAGCCGGCATGGTCCTTGGAGCTGGTTGGGCTGGCGGCAGAGGCATGACCGCCACCTCAGGACCAGGTATCTCATTGATGCAGGAATTCATTGGATTGGCTTACTTCGCCGAAATCCCATCCGTCTTTTGGGATGTGAACCGCGTCGGACCCTCGACAGGTTTGCCAACCCGAACCCAACAATCCGACATCACAATGCTTTACGAAGGCAGCCACGGCGACACACAGCACATCGTTTTGATGCCTGGTACCGTCGAAGAGTGCTTCGAATTTGGCTGGCGTGCCTTTGACATCACCGAGCGATTCCAAACACCTGTGTTTGGCCTAAGCGACCTCGACCTGGGGATGAACCGCTGGGCATGTGAAGGATTCACCTACCCAGACCAAGACATGGATCGGGGCAAGGTGGTTCGCGACAAAGACGTTTTCGAAGCCTTCGAAGAATTTGGCCGCTACCTCGATGTTGACGGTGATGGCATCCCCTACCGAACCCTACCAGGCTCCGGCATGGACCCGATTCTCTACCGTGGAACAGGACACAACCCGAAGGGTGTGTACTCTGAAAAGCCGGAAGATTACTTCAATCTCATGGCTCGGCTCAAGTCGAAAATTGACGGCGCACGTGACCTTCTTCCAGCGCCAATTCTGCGTGAAGAAACAGAATGTGAAGTCGGTATCATTTACCTTGGCAGCATGGAAAACACCATTCAAGAAATCGATGACATGCTCGAAGCAACTGGCTTGAAGGTCAGTCAATGCCGTGTGCGAGCCCTTCCTCTCCACAGCGAAGTCGAAGAATTCATCCGACGCCATGAAACCACAATTGTGCTTGAGATCAACCGTGACGGTCAACTCTACGGCATCCTGCGAAAGGAGTTGCCAAACGACCTCATCACCAAGGTCCACTCCGTTGCCTACAGCGATGGTATGCCACCCCGTGCACGCATTTACTCAGACAGAATTCTTTCCACCCTCAAGGAGGTGAACCAATGAGCGATGCACCTGCACGACCAGCACGAACCGTCAAACTCAACGTGATCAACGAGCCTAAAGACAGCTACACCGGCGGTAAGTCCTCACTTTGCCCTGGTTGTGGTCACGACCAAATCTCCAACGTGATCATCGCTGCGGCTTGGGAAAATGGAATTGAACCTCACCGAATTGCAAAGATGTCCGGTATTGGATGTTCATCCAAAACTCCAGCATATTACCTTGGCCAATCCCACGGATTCAATACCGTACACGGCCGAATGCCATCGGTGACTACCGGCGCTTACGCTGTCAACAAGGACTTGCTTTACCTGGGCGTCTCCGGTGACGGAGACTCTGCCTCGATTGGGATCGGGCAACTCATTCACGCCATTCGACGCAACATGGACATGGTCTACATTGTCGAAAACAACGGTGTCTATGGATTAACAAAAGGTCAGTATTCTGCAACAGCAGATGTTGGCTCGAAAAAGAAGAAAGGAAAGATCAACACAACGCAGCCGATCGATTTGGCAGCACTTGCCATCAATCTTGGTTGCACCTTCGTCGCCCGTTCCTTCTCCGGTTCAAAGAAGCAATTGACCTCACTGCTCAAGGCTGCTATGTCCCACAAAGGCTTCGCTCTTATTGACGTCATCAGCCCCTGTGTGACCTTCAACAACAACGATGAATCCATGCGCTCGTACGGCTATGTCAAAGAAAATGAAATCACTCTTCACATGACCGATTACATCCCTCATTTCAACCCGGTTGAAGAGGTAGAGGTGCCTGAGGGCCACTTCAGGGATATTGAATTGCACGACGGATCGACCATCCGATTGGAAACGATTTCTGATGAACACGACCCCGGTAATGCCGTCGCTGCATTGACCGCCCTCCATGAAGCAGAAACTGATCAAAAGCACGTGACAGGTCTCCTTTACTTCGACAACACCAAACCTGCATTAGCGGAGGACTTGGGCCTTGTCGAGACACCGCTGATCGATGTTCCAGCAGACTCCCTCCGACCGAGTAAGGCCATTCTTGACCAATTGAACGCTGCCTTACTTGGATAAGCAAACGAATCACTGAATCGCCGAATCTCCAATAAAGGAGGAGGCGAGGTGGAATTCCAATGGAGCCCGTTGTAACGCTCACTCTTTCAGTCGGCATTGGCACCCTTGTCATCGGTGCCTTAGCCCGCCTTCGAGCAAAGCGAAAAAGCAGGGCACTCCAAGCTGCTCGAAGGGCAAAGTACGCTCACAACTTTAGCGCTCAACGCCGGCGAATCCAGAACATACGGGGGCGTCAATACGAGGACTTGGACGAGACGGAAATCATTGAGTACAACCAACGAGATCTCGCCCGGAATCAGAACATCCAATTCCTACGCTTGCTGGTCGCAGATTTGTTTGATGAAGAGGAGTTAACCCCAGACGCTGAGGAGCAGCAACGCGAAGTACTGCTTGAAGAGCGAACCGCATGGATTGAAGAACACCAAGAGGGATTGAATGAGCACGCTGCTTTGGTTCAAGAAGAGGAAATAGGCAGTGGCGTGAGCGTTATTGAATCGATTGCCCCAGAAGAAGACGACATCGAAGAACGCTTAGAGCGAGAAGGTGGAAAATCCGGAGAAGTCCAACTCTCCCTTGCATGGGACGATTACAACGATCTGGATTTGCATGTGTTTTGCCCTTCAGGTGAGCGCATCTATTTCAACAACAAAAAGAGCGAATGCGGTGGCGAACTTGATGTGGACATGAACGTCAGACCCGTGAGCAATAACCCGGTTGAAAATGTAGTTTGGACTGGAGATGCACCTCCTGGCAAGTACAAAATCGGTGTGCATTTCTACAAGCATCACCGTAAGCGACGCTCAAAGAAAACGACCAACTTCCGACTTCGAGTCATGGTGCATGGAGAATCTCGTGATTACGCAGGAACCATCACCATTGGAAACGCGATGCAAATGGTGACCACATTCACACTCAAGGAAAACGTCCCTTTATCGGACAAATCAAACCCGCTTTGATCTAGAAGGTGTGGCCGCGCATCATGCGAATGAATTTGGTGAAAAGATTCACTTTTGGCTGATCTTCAAGGCCGAGGCGCCAGTCAAGTTCTCCTGCCCGATCATACCGTAACACATCGTCAAAACCACCAATCCACGTGCCATCGATAAAAATTTGAGGAACCGATTTGCTGCCTTGGGTTCGCATCAGAAACTCTCGATCCATGCGAGCAGAGCTGCCGAGTTTCTTTTCTTCATAGGCCACACCTTTGTTGTCAAAGAGGCGCTTGGCATTAACGCAAGCAGGGCACCCTCTGTTGGTGTAGACCTCAACCTCGACCATGGGCTTGCCACTGCATTTCGAACTTCAAGTTCACTGAGAACGGTGCGGTGGTAGTCCCTCTCGGATTTGAACCGAGGTCGGAGGAACCAGAATCCTCCATGATGGACCGCTACACTAAGGGACTTTGACCCTCGCAGCGGCCATGCCCTCTTCAACTGAACGGTTGACTTGATTTGGGCGAAAGGCCACACGCTGCTCGCAATAAAGGTGTAGGGTTTGATGAACCTTTGAGTTCAAATTTCTGCGAAGCGGAAAAAC
>QQSI01000014.1:9826-11650 GCA_003602645.1 Candidatus Poseidoniales archaeon
CTTTTGATGGAAATTGAACGAACGCTTGCCCGCACTGAGCGGAACATGCCACTTGCTGCCAAAGACATCGCCAGTCGCCTCCCGGGAAGACGATCGATTCTCTTTGCCCACGGGGTTGAGGTTGTACCGATTAAGACGGCAACCCTCCCCCCTGCCGACCACACCAATGCCTACCTGTTGGGAGATCCGGATGGTGAATTTGTGTTGGTTGATCCAGCAGCGCATTTACGCGAAGGCATGGAAGATTTAGCAACGGCTGTTGAGCGCCACAACGGGACACTGATCGCTTTATTGTTCACTCATTCTCATGGTGACCACATAGGCGATCTCGGCTTGCTCAGAGAAGCATTTGATGTGCCAATTTGGGGCAGCGAATACACCTCAAAGACGGTCAAATGCGATCGGATTCTGACCGATGGTGAACGCCTTACCCTCGGTAAAACTGAGTGGGAAGTGCTGATCACACCCGGCCACCACCCAGGTCATGTGTGCCTCTTGGGTGATGCTGGCCTGATTGCTGGGGATATGGTCGCAGGCATTGGCACTATTCTCATTCCACCCCACACGGGTGACATGCAGGTATACCTTGAACAACTTGAACGGCTTAAACAGCGAAAACCCCACCTCTTATTCCCAAGTCACGGGCCAGTGATTGCCCAACCGACAAAGGTGTTTGAACGCTACATTCACCATCGTCAAGCAAGACATCGGCGGGTGCTCGAAGCAATAAGAGGAACATCCACGCTGTCCAGCATCGCAATTGATGCGTATTCGGATACACCTGATGCCCATCCCGGTCTCGCTGAAGATCAGACCCTTTCCCATTTGCTTGCACACCAACGGGATGGATTGGTCGAGCAACGCCCAGATGGTTGGCATCGAATTGATTCACCGCAGGTTTGATTGAGCGCAGGAGAGTGGAATTACCATGCCTCGCAGAGTCGTCCTTACGAAAGCTGGTTCTCCGGACACAATTGCGATTCAAGAGATGGAAATGCCATCGCCTGGAGAGGGTGAAATCCGGATTGAAGTGGCCTTTGCGGGGATCAATTTTGCTGATTTATTGATGCGGCTGGGTCTCTACAACCCTCGACCCGATTATCCCTTCACCCCTGGATATGAGATGAGTGGAGTTGTGGATGCTATTGGCGAAGGCGTTGAAGGGTTTTCTTTAGGGCAACGGGTGGTCGCAGCCATGCCAAACGGTGGGCAATCAAGCCACACCGTTGTCGCAGCAAACCGTGCGTTGGTTCTCCCTGAGGGAATTAGTTTGGAAACCGCCGCTTCAATTCCCGTCACCTACCTTACCGCACACCACATGTTGCACTATTTGGGCCACATGAAAAAAGGGGACAGCGTGCTGATTCACGGTGGAGCAGGTGGCGTGGGCACCGCTGCGTTACAACTGTGCCAGTGGGCTGGTGTTGACAAGGTGTGGGCAACCGCCTCAGGCCACAAAGCCTCAACCATCCAGAAGTTCGGCGGAGTGGCCATTGACCGGCACAATGAGGACTTTGTTGAGATCATCAAACAGGCCACGAACGGCAAAGGTGTGGACCATGTTCTGGATCCAATTGGTGGCGATAATCTGGCCCGTTCCCTGTCTGTTCTCAAAGAAGGAGGTCGACTCTACACCTACGGAATGTCAGCAGCCGCACCCTCTTCCAAGCGAAGTTTGTTGCGTTCCTATTTGGCATGGCGAAAAACGCCAAAGTTTGACCCCTTGCGTCTGATGACAAGAAACAGAGCCGTGTTCGGAGTTCACATGGGAACATGGAAAGAAGAATCCGTGATGATTGAGCAACTTCAAACCATCCTCAAAGG
>QQSI01000014.1:11765-12914 GCA_003602645.1 Candidatus Poseidoniales archaeon
TTCAAGTGAGCATTGAAGAAGCGTCGACCTATGGAGCCTCGAGGTGAAGATGATGAAGGCCGCAATGTCAGGGTTTGATTTACGGGCAATTGCACAAGAATTGAACGCGTTCAATGGCGCATACGTCAAAAAAGCCTACATGCCGCACTATGAACAAATTGTGCTAAGAATTAATCCAAAAGACATGGATCAATTTGATTTGGTCCTCGTTAGGGGTTCTCGAATTTACACATCAAATCGGGACCGACCAATGCCGATGACACCACCACCATTTGCCATGGTGTTGCGAAAACATCTCAAAAACGCACGAATGACTGGTGTTCGGCAGCTTGGCTTTGACCGCGTGTTAGCGTTCGATTTTGATACCAAGCATGGTTCCTATCACCTTTACGTCGAAGTTTTTCGAGATGGAAACATCATTCTGACGGACCAAGAAGGCGTCATTATTCAACCGTTAACTCACGCCTCATACGCTGGACGCACGCTGAAAAAAGGTGTCGTGTATCAGCCACCACCCGCTGCAATGGACCCCCATGAATTAGATCGAGAAACTCTTGCCGACTTGTTCGCAACTTCTGATCGGGACTTGGTGTCCACGCTTGGAGGTAAGGCCAACCTTGGCGGTACGCATGCCAATGCGGTGTGCGATCTTGCCAAGATGGAGGCGAACATGTCAACACAAGAAGCAGATGTTGAAGCAATTCACACCGCCCTTCAGGCCTTACTTGGTTCACTTGCAGCCGAGCGCCAAGGCATTCTTTTGATGAAGCCAAGCAAGGAAAATGACCGTGCAATGCTCGAACAAGAAGCCGGTTCAATGGCAGCGAGTGGAGACCGTGACCGCTTCTTTGAGCAACATGCAGTTGAGGCAACCCCCACCCTTTTGCCGTCTCATGAAGGATTGGCCCAATCCATATTCCCGACCCTTTGTGAAGCGGTCGATGCATGGAAAGGCGCCCATGATGCAGGTGCATTGGCCCGCCGAGAAGCTGAAAAATTGGACATTGCTGCCCCGGGGAGAGGGCATTCAACCGATGTTGAGCGCCTTGAACGTCGAAAAGCTCAGCAAACCAAAGCCTTGGCCGGTTTTTCTAAGAAAATCGAGAAACAGCAAATGCTCGGACACACCATCCAAAACAACTGGACGCA
>QQSI01000015.1 GCA_003602645.1 Candidatus Poseidoniales archaeon
ACATTCAGGTAGCCGAGCGGTGTCGCTATAGGTTTCACACAAGGAAAACGCTCAACACTAGATAAACATCCCTCTTAAGGGGCACCAAGTGACACAAGGCTCTGCATCAACTGGTCGGTAAATTTGCGATACAAGTGCGCAAGTTGTGAGCGAATTTCATGGTCTTCTAAATCCTTCATGGCCAATAAAGAATCCTTGGTCATCGCCCCACCATTTTGGTGACCCAACCATTCAGCCCAAGTGAGGCCCTGGCCTGCGTTCATGGTGACGCGGCGCCAGATTCGAGGAAATTTATGCACTTGTGGTTCCATCATGTTACGCGTACCAACCAGGGCAATGGGCACAACCACGGCGTGAGGATAACTGGCTGCTAATCGAGCAACACCTGTCTTCCCAGGTAGCAAAAACGGAGCCTCTGTGCGCTTGGACCGGGTACCCTCTGGGAAAATCCCGAGCGCCGCTCCACTTTCAAGGACATCCGCAGCATTGCTAAGTGCGTCGTGGCCGCCGTCGTTGCGCTTGGTTTCGATTTGTCCGGTTGCCCGCATCACGATCGCAGTTGCAGCGTTCTTGAAATGCCCATCCTTCGCAAGGTAGCGTACGGATCGACGGACGCTAGCAATCACCATGATTGGGTCGACGTGTGAAAGGTGGTTTGCTGCCAAGATAACTGCTCCCTTACGAGGAATGTGGTGCATACCGTTGAGTTTTGTGTTCACAATGGGTCTCAAGATCGGTGAAATCAACCAGCGAATGATGCTGTAGTTTGGCGTAGGCGCCAGCGGAGCCTCATTGGTTGGAATTCGCCAATGCGCCTCAAGTAAGGACCATGCATTGAGCACTTCCTCGTTGTGGTCCATGTTCCATCCGCTGTTTGTTCAGATTTATCACTTGCCGAAAAAAACGCCCCCAACTTCGTGTTCCAGCCGGGAATGCTTGGAGCGGTGTCGGTGCGAAGAGTCAAAGCATTCGCCATCGAGCAGGCTGCATGAGCCAAAGCTCATCATCAATCCACCGCACCCTCACCGTGCTGGTGCTTGCTTGCTTGGTGAGCGTCGCGTGGAGTCCTGTGGCTCTTGCAGATTCAGCCTGGGAGGAAGACGGATGGTTAACCACGACGCTGGCTCAAGACCGTCTTGACCTCGGCGATGAGTTTGGCTGCTACGGAATTCCAGGCCTGTCTTGGCAAGCTGACCCAGGAGCAGTTGCACTCGAATGCCGTGATTACATCGAGTCAAGGGTTCATGCCAGCGCATGGGGCATCGAACCAATCTCCACCTATACGCCGAACGGTCTCACAATGGCCCAGCACACAACTGTGGCAGGCCAAGGCTTCGTTGTCCATGGCGATAACACCGGCTTGAGCGTCTCTGCTTGGCACGATGCAAACGGTACACCCACGGACAAATGGGACTGGTACAACATGGGTCGAAGAGGCGGTTCTTTGGAGCAGTTGATTGGCTCAGTTGAGGAGGTTCAAACCGCGGTGGAAGAAGGCGGGCTTGTCAACCTCTATTGGGTCGGACGTGTGAACGATGCTACCATCCGTCATGACCGTGAGATAAGTGCCTATTTGGCCGACGTCCCCGATGTGTGGTTGACCACTTGGGGCCAAGCTTGGTCGTATTGGACCGTCAACAACTGCTATGAATTCACCCATGAAGTAAAGGCACAAGGAGAACAATCTGTTCTTTCCTTTGAATCCCTCATCACTCCAGAATGCACCGCCATGAACAGCGAGGCTTGGAACGTACCAATCACATGGATCATTGACCTTGAAGGAGCCTCAGTGGAGAGTGTCATTGGTGAGCAAGGTGCTTTAGAAGACATCACAGGTGTTCGGAAAAGTCAGGAAGGCTATTCGCAGCAAGGTGGGGAACTTCTCCTCCTCTCAGTGATCAACGGGCACATGGTGAACATCACATTCAACGGGTCCACAACTTACGACATCATGGGTCGAAGTGAATTTTTCAATAACCACTCCGCTGCTGTCACCATTGCAGCTCATGAAACGCATGATTTGTTCAAATGGTCAAAACGTTTTGTCGATGATGACCATCTGGTGTTCACTTGGCTCGTCGAACCACGTGAAGGGCTCGGAGAATCTGGATGGCTAGGTTATGTTGCTGCGAGCATTGCCATCGCTACGCTGGTCGGTATGCTTGTTGTGCTCGAAAAGGAGGGACTCGGTCCACTTGCTGCATGGAACCGCCGGAAAGGTCAAGCAACCGAACAAAAGCACGCCGCACCTCCAAACAAAGCGAAGCCTTGATGCAAGGAAGGATGGAGCCAAAGGCATCCGAGGTGGTTTCATGGCAGATGATGATGTAGTGATTGACCCTTGGGGAAGCGCTCAGTCAACGGATTATGACCGCATTATTTCCCAATTTGGACTTTCCTCCATGGAGAGTGTGACGATGGAGAACCCATCACGCCTCCATCGGCGAGGAATTGTCTTTGCCCATCGAGATCTCAACCAGGTTTTTGATGCTCAACGCCGAGGTGAAGGGTTTGGTGTCCTTACGGGACTCATGCCAAGTGGGCAAATGCACATGGGGCATTCGATGGTCATCGACCAGGCCAATTGGTTCCAACAACAAGGCGGTGATGTGACCATCGCTGTTGCCGACCTTGAAAGTCAAGCTACCAGGGGTGTGTCCTTGGAAAAAGGCCGAGAAATAGCACTTCAGCAGTACATTGCCAACTATGCAGCACTCGGGTTGGATGTCGAGAAAACGAACGTCTACTTTCAATCCTCCAGACCCATCGTTCAACGGCTTGGTTTCCAATTGGGCAAGCGAACGAACCTCAATGAATTTGAAGCCATTTACGGCTTCGGCGGTGAAACAAACTTGGCGCATGTACAGGCTCCTATGGTCCAAGTCGGTGACATCTTACATCCGCAAACTGAAGATTATGGTGGCTTGAGACCAATTGTCGTTCCTGTCGGCGTGGACCAAGATCCCCATCTCAGGTTAACCCGTGGACTCGCTTCCAAAACCAACTGGTTCAATGTCAATGAAGGGAAGAACTCCGGTGTGACAATCACCCTTTCTGTTCACGATGAGAACGCCTCAGTGCTTGGTCAGTTGCCGAACGGTCGAATGGATAAGCAGAAGTTGAATGAAGTGTTTTCCGGCATCGTTGGATGCATGACTGAATTAGGGTACTCTGACATTCAATCCAATCCAAAGCAGGGCACGGTGAATGTGGCGAGTGCGACCAAGCGAGATCAATCGATGATCCGAATGAAATTACTGGCCTACGAACGCAGCCTCGGTGGCCTCGGTCTTTTAGCGCCCTCCTCGACCTATCACCACTTTGCAGTGGGTATGACTGGCGAAAAAATGAGCAGCAGCAAGCCGAAAACTACACTCTTCCTCAACGACGATTTAGCGACCGTGGAAAAGAAAATCAAACGCGCTTTTTCCGGTGGTCAATCCACCATCGAAGAACACCGGCGCTTGGGTGGAAATCCAGACATCGATGTTGCTTACCAGTACATGATGTACTTCTTTGAAGAGGACGATGCCTATCTCGCAGAACTCAATTCTGGTTATCGCTCGGGACAGATTCTTGCCGGTGAAATGAAGCAACTTTGCATTGATAGAGCCGTTGACTGGCTTGGTCAATTGCACGAAATGCGAGACCAAACGGCCCACTTGGTTGAACAATTTCTGGCTGAAGATGCTCGATGATTAATCGCTATCGTCCTTGGAAAACACGGCTGGATCCGGTCCAACCGGTAAAGCCAACAACTCCTCTTCGGTCAATTCTCGATGGATGGCATCGTCATGCAAAATCATCGAATGTCCATGTGGGTCAAGGAGTTCGAGCGTAAGCGGTGATGCGCCTTTTTTGCCGGCAGCTTCGATGAGTTCAACCATTTCATTGAGGCGCCCAAGTGCTTCCAGGGCCTCAGCCTTGGCAGCCTCGTCGCTTTGCTTTGCTCCGGCCATTTCAAGCAGTTCAGATTCAACATCACGAAGCACCATGGTCACGATGTCTTTGAATCGATTTAGCACGCCTTCGACGTTGCTGACGTAGCCAGTGGCGTTGCTTCCCGGTGCTACCTCGAGGTCCAATTCGTGAACTTTAATCGTGCATGAAGATGAACGGATCACCCTTGCCGACAGCGTTTCAAGTGAAGTAATGGGCAAACGCCAGCTACCAGGATTCTTTCCCTCGGCAGGAATGAAATCTGTTTGCCTCCATCCACAGGCATGGCACATGACCGTGACTTGGGTGTGCTCCCCGAAGTATGGAATCTCCTCGACATGCGCGATCATGAATACCTTGCCAGAGATGCTGCAAATCGGGCACGGTATGTCGACCGGTTGTTCTTGCATCAGCGCCCCACCTCAGTGAAATCACCGGGTTCGACAGCGAAGGCCTCCATTTCAATGCCGTTGACACCTCTGCAATTTGCAGGTAAGAGCATCAACCGTGTGGAAGTCATCTGAAGGATTTGACCGCCAAGGTCATCGCCGATGAATCCGTTCAGTTGGTTCAATGCAGCGTTGAATTCCACCGTGCGCTTCATCAGTCGCTTCATCTCAACAATGACGGCATGTCCGTCAGCAACCCAATTGAGCAAGGTTCCGCACCCCGTGAGGTCGTTCAACACAGCTCTGTGAAGGACAAGGCCCCCATCTTCGCGAGCAATGGGTGGATGGGGATACATCTTTCCAAGATCGTGGTACATGGCGGTTGCTACTGGTGATTGCGCAGGGGCTTTCTTGCTCATGCTTGGCATATCAAAGGTCCTCAACGGTTGGGCATCTGCAGGTTCTTCAGTAGATGGCCTTGACGCACCTTCCCGGAGTCGTTCGTCAGCTTCTGCCAGGACATCGAGGTCTGGCATGGAAGGTACAGCAGGTTCAGTTGCAGGCTCTGGCTGAGAAGCCGGTGGCTTTGGGCCTTGAGTGAAGGCATCGAGTGAAGCCTGCGCCTCATCCCGTTCCCCCTTTTTCCTCCGGCGCATAAATCAGGGTTATGACCGTCACCTCAAGAAGACTCGCATCGGTTCGCTTCAAGGACTTGAATTTCGAGACGTTAAGGTCAGGTCGGGAGGGTTCGGCGGGTTGATAAGGGCCCGCCAGTTTCACAAGTTTGCGCCTCAACCTTCAAGAGGTGTCGGCGTGGAGAAGGGATTGATGATGATGGAGAACCAACCGAGCGTAATGAAAACAGGGACAAGCACAATTGGCATCACCTTCAACGGTGGCGTCGTTGTAGGTGCGGACCACAGAGCCACCATGGGCCACTTCATCGCCAACAAGAGCGTTCAGAAATTGTTCAAGATTGGTGATAACCTCGCTCTCACAACCGCTGGTTTGGTCGGCCATGCGCAATCCTTGTCACGTACCCTCGCAGCAGAAGTCGCTCTGTTCCAACTCAGACGTCAACAGCCAATGACGGTGAAGGGAGCAGCAACACTGACTGCAAACATCCTTTCCGGACGCCCCCACTGGGTCCAACTCCTGATTGTCGGTGTGGATGATGAAGGCGGCCATGTCTATTCCATCGATTCCGCTGGTGGATCCATTCCAGACTCGTACTGTGCCACAGGCTCAGGTTCACCTTACATGTACGGTGTGCTTGAGGATGGTTTCAGCGAGGGCATGTCACGGACCGATGCATTGAAACTTGCCGCCCGCGCCCTCCACGCATCGGGGCAGCGAGATGCCGCCTCCGGCAACGGCATGGATTTGGCAGTGATTACGGCCAAAGACGGATACGTCGCCATCGAACAAAGCGAAATCGAAAAGCTCCTCGCTTGAGATTTCCCCATTCTATTCCCGCAGCTCAACGCTGCTCCCTCTCACGAGGGCGAGTGCACATTATGTTGTGCGAGTGCGGGTGAACGGTGAATAACATGCGCCTAACATTTAAAGAACTGAAAGACCAAATTGCCAAAATTGTCCCCAAAGACATACCATATACGGTCGAACTGGAAGCTGGAAACATTGCGATTGTAACCCCTGTACCTGCCAAATTTGGCGGTGGCGACGGCTTGATTGGAAAAATCGCTAAGCGAGTGAAGCGAAAAATTGTCCTTCGCCCTGACGAATCAATCATGAAGAACGAAGAGGAATCAACCAAATTGATCCGAGAAATTGTTCCAGAATCTGCTGAAATTTCGAATATATATTTCGATTCTTGCTACCGAGAAATCATCATTCAATGTCAAAATCCCGGTGAGGCTGTTGGTCGTCGAGGAGCGAATTTAAACGCTATTCGTGATCAAACTGGATGGCTGGTGAAAGTGGAACGCACTTCACCAATCGTTTCCAAAACGGTTCACGATATCCGTGGTTACCGTCAGGTTAACGCCAAGGAACGAAGGAAGCTCCTCAAGGACTTCGGACTCAACATTCACCGACCACAACGCCCTGGAGCCGCATGGGCTCGAGTCACAGCGCTTGGCTCGTACCGTGAAGTCGGCCGTGCCTGCCATTTCGTGACCACAAACGAATCGAGGGTTATGATCGACGTCGGTGTCAACATTGCCTCAGACACTGATCCAATGCCTTACTTCACCGCCCCTGAAGCCTTACCTCTTGAGAAACTCGATGCAGTTGTTTTGACTCACTCCCACTTGGACCACGCAGGCATGCTTCCTGTCTTGTTCAAATATGGGTACAGAGGGCCGGTGTACTGCACACCGCCCACACGTGACCTGATGCTGTTGTTGCAAACAGACTACCTCAAAGTTGGCGGTTCCGAAGGCAAAAGAGCACCCTATGACATGGAAGACATCCGCACTTGCATGAAGCACGTGGTGGATGTGGATTGGGGCGACACCACAGACATCGCACCGGACATCAAGTTGACCTTCTCAAACGCAGGTCACATCCTTGGATCCTCTGCTGTTCACCTCCACATCGGTGATGGAAAGCACAACATCGTTTTCAGTGGCGATCAGAAGTATGAGAAATCATGGCTCTTTGATGCTGCAAACACCCGTTTCCCCCGTGTGGAAACATTGGTGATTGAATCCACCTACGGTGCATCAGGTGACTACCAACCTTCGAGGCAAGAAGCCAATCAAGAATTGCAAGACATCGTTTCTCGCACCATTTCTCGTGGTGGAAAATTGATTTGCCCCGTGTTCGCTGTTGGTCGAAGCCAAGAAGTGATGATTGCCATAGACGAGTTGTTCCGCTCTGGCCAAGTCAAGCCGGTTCCAGTGTGGCTCGACGGTATGATTCAGGAAGCAACAGCAATCCACGCATCACATCCTGATTACTTGACCAGCAGTTTGAGAAAATCCTTGCTCAAGGATGATGGCGAAAACCCATTCACAAGCGAGTGGTTCCGGCCAGTCAAAGGACGCGAACTTCGTGAAAGCATCATCATGGACAACTCACCATGCATCGTTCTTGCCACATCTGGCATGCTGAACGGTGGACCTGTGATGGAATACTTCCGACACTGGGCCCATGAAGATCGAAACTCCCTGTGCTTTGTTGGTTACCAAGCTGAAGGGACCCTAGGTCGCCGCCTTCAGAAAGGATTCGGCGAAGTACCAATGGTGATCGATGGAAAGACCGAGATTGTCAAAATCGGCTGTGAAATGGTCACCATTGATGGGTTCTCAGGTCACTCGGATCGCCGCCAATTGTTGGACTTCGTCGACCAATTGTCGCCTAAGCCGAAGAACATCATTTGCCACCACGGTGATTATCACAAGTGCAATGAGTTGGGTCACACGCTCCGTGAACGGTACAAGTGTCGAACTTACGCTCCCAAGAACCTCGAAACTGTTCGCCTGCTCTGATCAGAGCAATGGTACATCAATGCCAGAATCCAACGGGTCAGGAAGGTCTTCTTGGCGTGTTGAATCAGCACGGGTAAGGCTTTCAGGAGCCTGTCCTATAGAATTTTGAACGGGGATGATGGTCGATGAGGACGAGGTCGTTTCCTCCTCAGAATCGAAGAGCAGCCAGATGACGACTGCAAGGATCATACTCAACGCGAGAACAAGAAATCCGAAGGTGGTACCGCCATCCAGAACGTTGTTGATGACGGCAGCGAGAACAGCCAAGATGGCGGCGGTTGCTAAAACCGCCCTTGAATTCACCATCATGGTGATGCGATGACCATGGTGTTCATGAACCCGTTGCGTCTGTCTTACCACCATGTACTCGAATGATGGGGCTCGCTCCAACACCGTCGCCTGCCCCGGTTGGTTGATGACAGCCGTCGCACCATGGGGAGAAAATGCAGAGGATGCGTACGACCAGGGTTTGGTCGAACTTGGTCTTGGTGATGCTCGCTTGATTGAAATGAAGGGGGCGATGTTGCCGCTTGGTTTTGGCGCTACAGCCCCTCAACCGCTTCCAATGGGCTCGCTTGTGGAATGCCATCTGGCCACTGCATACGCCTGGAATGGTTCAACCGCCTGTGCGGGTGTGGCTTGGGCCGCATGCACCACGCCTGAAGGCGATGATTGCGCTATTGTCGCAACCATTTCCACCGACCTAGACTACGAAGAGACATCCCTCTTGCTTCGAAGAAACCTACAACGCCGCCTGGCAAGTCGGGACCTTGAAGTCAAATCCTTCGATGTAGCGGTCGATGAAGTCACTGCGGCAAACGACCACCACGGTGTGGCCATGGCTGCCCTGATCTTACCCAACTCCTTGTCGCTTGGAGCCAAGACAGGCACTGGCAAGGTCAGAGGTGGCTTGACTCGAAAGGCTGCAGATGTTCCACAGAAGCGAGTTGATGTCAAGGCCCCAGCAGCTCCAGCCCTCCGGCCAGGCTCACGCAAACAAAACACTGACTTTTCTCTTTGAAAGAAGTCTTGAAAGACCCTCGTCTTGAACACCCAGTATGGCCAATGCGGGGTTCAACGTCATTCGTTGCCCTGCTTGTTTGACGTGCCACGGTCGCCGGGGTGTTTCTGCCTCTTGCCCTCATTGTGGTCAGCGCCTTGGTGAGCATGGCATAGTGGTCAAAAGCGTCAACTCAGCAGAGGCTCTTCGAATTGAAGTGGCTCTGGCAAACACACCTGAGGAACTTCGAGAAACGCTTCGAAAACGTATGGTGAGCAACACTCCCTTGACTGATTTCCATGAGGAAGTCCCTTCAAGGACAATGGGCAAGTGGGTTCAAGATTCAAAGAACACAGAAGGGTTCATCACCGTTCAATCAGTTCAAACGATCCTCAACAAAAACCACTCAAATTTGGATGTGAACGAAGTTATTGAGCAAGCTGAAGTCCAAGGAATGCTCGTCCGAGTGGACGAGGCACGGTGGATGCTTCTTGAGTGAACTTCATAGGTAGGATGTCGTGGGACGGAATGCAAGGGCGATTGGGTTAGCTTGGCCTATACTCGGGCGTTTGGGACGCTTGGACCCAGGTTCAAATCCTGGATCGCCCACCAGCGACGGTGTCAACTCACTCCGGTAAGATGATTTCATGCACCCACAGTATGTGGTAGCCAAATTGCGTTTTGATGAAATTTTGAGGGACTGTTTCAGGCTCCATTGCCCACACTGCATCTTCAAAATCTTGCACCATTTGTCCTTCGACAAATTCTCCAAGGTCGCCCTTTTTACTGGCGCTTGAACAATTTGAATGCTTCTTTGCGAGTTTCTTGAACATCTTCAGAGGCCGCTTCGCTGCTTGTATATCATCCAGAATGCTTCTGGCATCGGGCTTTGCAGCGACCAAGATGTGACGCACGTGCGCCTTTCTAGGCTTCCGTCGCTTGTCGTGCCTTCGCATTCAACCTCAACTCCTGTACCATTGCTGTCGCTGTCCTGTCAAAAAAGTGTGCCACAATCCAAGCCACAACTGTGAGCATCACTGGGTGCAACCCCCTGGTCAATAATTCCCGTTCCAGATCGGTGCTGATCCCCGGCAGGAGGCTGATCCAACCAATGGCGTAAGCGATGAACGCAAACAGCGTGTGTGGAGTGACGTTTCTGTTGAACAACCACCCAAAATTTCGGCGATGGTGTTCGATGGCCATCATGGTGCCTACGGATGCGAAAAATCTGAGCCGTTTAATGCCAGATGCTTCAGTTCCATACACTGACTTCACGGGGACCTCGAGCACCCTCCAGCCACCTTTTGCCAATTGAATCAACCAGAAATTCGGGTATCCATAACCCTTCCATGAGCGCTTCCAATTCCACTCCCTCAGGACCTCATGTGAGGTCGCCGTGTAGCCACATTGCGGATCTTCAATCGTTTGTCCTGCTGCGAGCGTGGTCGCAACACTGAGCACTTTGCTGGCCATCTTTCGCTGCACAGGCATGTTGGCGGTTCCAGCGCTGTGGGCGAATCTGTTCCCCTTCACATGGGCGGCCTGTCCCTCGATCACAGGGGCGATGATGGTGTGAAAATCACCAGGGTCCATCTGTCCATCCCCTGCCATCACCACGCTGACAAATGGGCCGTCAAATTGTTCCAGCATGGCCCGATGGCCAGCGTCAATTGCTGCCCCAACGCCTTGACCATCGAGGTTGATTTCGATCAGTTTGGCTTGACATTGAGCAGCTTGGATTTCTTTTGATGTAGCGTCTGTTGAGCCGTCGTTGACCACCACAACGCAATCCACACATTCAGGCAGTGTCTCGATAACCCTGCGGATGAACTGCGCTTCATTCTTGGCAGGAACAACAACGCCGATGTGCCATCCTTCCTCCATAACACTTCCAGCCTTCCTCAGGTCATGAACCTGACCACTCTTCCCATCGAGACTCGGTACACAGGAAAGACGGTTCAAAGGATGGTTTGTTTGAGAGGTTTCATAGGGAGAAGGCACGGCTTGCGAAGCGTGGCAGACATACCCTTGCGCATTGTCCTCGTGGGAAGGGACATTGAATTACGCATCGTTTCTCTGATTGTTCGAGCTAGGGAAGTCGCTGATGATGTGGTCTTCCTCGACCTTGGTTCAAACGATACTACCGTGGAATTGGCTCAAGAAGTGGGGTGTACATCGCTTCATTTCACCGAATCGCTGAATCCAAAAGAGATCGCTCTTTTTTTGCGAGATTGCTCCTTGGACTCGGCCAATACCACACTCGCCATTCATGTCACAGAGGCTTGGAAGTTGCAGGACATTTCCCTTTCGATTAACCGAGCGAGGGAATTATGGGACATTCACCTTTCTCACATTGAGGACAGTGAACTTGAGGAAACCAACGAAGATCCAGTCCTTTCCACCCTCGAACTTCGACATCTTGTGATGACAGAGGCTGGCATGGGCGCTTTGGCTGAACTCGATTCTAATGGCACGCAGCAATCCCTTGACCAGAAACTGCGCGTACGAATCGTCAAAGCATCATCCAACGTCAACATCCACCAACGTGAATCCTTAGCCACCGCCTCAAAATTCGCACAACTGTTCTATTGGATGTTGGAATCGAAGCACCCTCTCCTTTTGTTTGGTATCCCCGGAATTGTTTTGTTTTTCCTTGGCTACCGTCTTTCAGGAAACATCGTCGGTGCCTTAGAAGAAATCAATTCCACCTCAATTGGCGTCACATTAGCCACCATCGCCATGACATTGATTGGTTTGTTCAGCATCATGGTCGCCCTTATTCTCTACATCATGGGCAAGCAAGTGGAACAAATCCAGTCGCAGTATGATTGGCCCTCACGTTCATGAAGCGTGAGTTTGATAGTGGAGTAGATTCGAATGACACCTATGACACCTGCCCGTTTGGTTTGCCTCGATATGGACCGAGTGCTTGTGGACCATTTGTCCACATGGCAATTCGTCTACGACCGTTTAGGCATCTCGAACGATGAGTCCTTTGAACTCTACAATCAGGGTCTGCTTGATGAATGGGATTGGATCAAACTCGACATTGCTCTCATTAAGGAAAGTCGAAAAGACGGTTCGGCTGTCACCGATGGGGAACTCCGCGGCTTAATGGAGGGCATGCCAATGATGACCAACTGGAAAGAATTGATTCAAACTCTTCTGGACAACGAGTTTCATGTGGCCATCGTCAGCGGTGGACTTCAACAAACGGCTCGGGACATCGCCGCACAATTCCCCTCCACACAACCATGGCGCAGACGCTGGGGCGGCATAGATCGGTTCACAGCACAACGCTTTGGCGGCGGCATGGACACGCGATTACATGTCTTCACGAACGGTTGGCTTCAAGGCCAACCAACGAAAGATGGCGACCATGAGATCGCAGATTTTGGCCGCTACCAAGTCCAGATGGATGGGAAAGGTTCGGTTGTTAAAATGCTACAGCGAAGGCTCGGGGTCACCAAAGAGAACACCGCATCAGTTGGCGATTCAGCCGGTGACATCAGCATGTTTCAGCAATCCGGTTTGCCAATTTGCTTCAACCCGTGGGACGACCGTCCCAAAGCCCACGCTGCACATGTGGTAGAAAAGAAGGACCTCGCACTCGTCGAAGACCTCATCCTTCAGCATTTCAAGGTTCATCCAACATCTTGATGAACCACCATGCGAAGTACACGCCATGAACGGCGATGACCTGTTGACTTCAATTTGCCCAGAGTGTGGTTTCCTGCTTGGTGCCTTCATTCCAGGAATGCCATGCCCTCAGTGCGGCGAACCCTTGCTTTAGATTGAATCGAATCTCACACCTTGCTCTTGCATGTAAGCCATGATCGATTGAATGGCTTGAGCAGACAAGCCTTCGGGCGGATGCACCCCTGGCTTCAATCCGCATCCCTCAAGCGGTCCTTGTTCTAGAAACAGCAACGCACAAGCTGCGGTGACCAACCCTGTGGTTCTGGCCATCGACCCGTCGCCGTTCAATCCACTGTCTTGGACGACGGTGTGTCGAACTCCCTTGCTGTTTTCTGCGACAACTTCGAGCCAGGTAAATTCCTTGCGTTGTGGATCAAATGTCCATGCCTTCAGTAACTCGGCTTCATCCATACTGCGCCCTTCGTTCAGCCATCGGTCTATATGACCGGGCCAACGAACGGTGTATTCCTTCATCGTGGTGCATGGTATCGTGTCAAGAATGCTGCGCAATCCATCGGTAAGGAAGGCCTCCATCGTACCATAGCCATCGACTTGTATGTCATGACGCTCGCTGAGTGCGGGCACTTCCAGCAGTGTGTCATCGACTCGAATTCTGGCTGGCCGTGTGTATTCTTCAATCACATCAGAGGGCGAAAAAGGAGCCATGTAGGACCATTCATCGTCCTTTTCTGTCGGATTTCCCCCAACCTTGATTGAGACATGATTCAACGGCCCAAGTTCCTCAAACGCTTGCTTGACGAGCATGTTTGAAATTCCCGGTGCGATGCCAACATCCCATAGCAGGACTCCTTGGTGTTCAACAGCGAGCGCTTCATGGCGGTGAGGGTCTTCTGCTGTAAACGCCAAATCAACCACATTATGCCCTGCTTTCAGCAAAGCAGGTCGCACCATGTCACCAATGCGCCCAGGCAGCATATTGACCACTGTTTGTTGGGGTGGGAGTCTCAACACCGCTTGGATGGCATCACCTTGGCGTGCTTCAACCCGTGGATGTTGGCGCAGTGCTTCTGGGATCTGCAAATCAATGACAATGACATCATGGCCGGCCTCGAGCAAGCGCTCAATGACAAACCGGCCAACAAGCCCACTGCCAAGCGCTACGATCGAGGCCATACCCTCGCCTCAAGGTGTGACTCTTCGCGAATCACGCGGGAATGGAATGACTTCCCGAATGTGATCTGCCCCGGTGAGCCAAGAGCACACTCGGTCAACGCCTAAGCCGAATCCGCCATGGGGTACGCCACCATATGAGCGGGTGTCGATGTAGAATTGGTAGGCTTCATGGGGGGTGCCCTCTTCATCAAGACGGCTGAGAATTTCTTCTTCAGACCATGTCCGCTCGCCTCCGCCAATGATCTCGCCGTAGCCTTCGGGAGCCAACAAATCATGACACAGAACATACTTTTCATCCTCTGGGTCAACTCGGTGATAAAACGGTTTAGCGACTTTTGGATAGTGGGTTAGGAAATGCGGGACGTCGAAATCCTGTGTCAGGACTTTCTCTTTTGAGTAGTCCAAATCTTGACCCCATTCGACATCGACACCCATGCCTTGGAGCGTTTCGATCGCTTCGTCATAGCGCATCCTTGGGTAAGGGCTGTCAGCGTAGCGTGCTACCAAATCCAGGTCTCTGCCCAGCGATTCAAGTTCGGTGCTCCGCTCATCCAAGAGCGTCGAAGCAATCTTTCGAACCACACCTTCGCCATGGGTCATAATCTCTTCATTGCTGGCCCAAGCGACTTCCATTTCAGCATGCCAAAACTCAGTCAAGTGACGGCGAGTTCGTGATTTTTCGGCCCTGAATGAAGGTGCGATGGTGTACAACCGTTCAAGCGCNGGCATGGCTGCTTCGGCATAGAGTTGCCAAGATTGAGTCAAGTATGCAGTTCGCCCAAAGTAGGGCACTTCGAACAGGGTNGAACCACCTTCGACAGCTCCAGCGACGAAGTTAGGCGCTTGGTATTCAACGAAATCCAAGTCTCGGAAGTAACCATGAATCGCTCCAAAAACGCTGCTTCGAAGTTGGAGCATCGTGGTCATGCGGGAGGTTCTTAGGTACAGATGGCGATTGTCCAACAAGAACTCTGTCTCGCCTCCATCGGCGGCCGCCATGGCGGATTCAGTGATTGGAAACGGTCGTTCTGGATTCACTTGGCCGACAATTTCAACCGAAGCGACAACCAATTCATGGCCACCTTCAGATCGCTCGTCGACATTGACGGTGCCCGTGATAATGATGCTTGATTCTATCAGGGCGGCTTTGATTTGGTCAAAGGCCTCATCGCCTAGAGCATCCCTCTTGGCAACACACTGGATGACACCTGTCGAGTCGCGAAGCACCACAAAGCGGATTTTATTCGAGCCACGGGTTCGCTTCACCCACCCTTTCAACTCAACAACTTGGTTGTCATACATTCCAGATTGCACGTCGCCAATCCAAATCGTCTTTACCATCTTCGCACCTATGCTCGGGTAGGCCATTGTCTAATTCAATGTCACCCTTAACCCGCAACGCTGAACTCAGTCGCAAATGGCTCGCATGTTGGGTCATACTGGGGCAAGCCTCAAACCATCTGTGCGCTGTTGCTTTTTCGTGGCAAGAGTCGCAGTGTATGCAATTGGCGGCAATGCGCTGTCATCGCCAACCGGGAGCGATGATGGGCAGAGCGAGCGAATCTTGGCGCACGTTATGTCGGATGTTATCGATCTTCTTGAATCCGGTTGGGGGGTTGTTCTCACCCATGGTAATGGCCCACAGGTCGGTCATTTGATGGCTCTTGATACCGGTCTTACTCAACCAATGGATGCTTGGGTCTCTGCAACACAAGGCATGATTGGGCATGGCCTTGCCCTCAATTTAGATTCGATTCTATCAAAGCGTCAAAGGCCTGAACGAACAGCAACCATCGTAACAAGGGTGCTTGTGGACGGAAACGATCCCGGATTTTCCAAACCCACGAAACCGGTTGGCCCAGTGTTGAGCGCTCAAATGGTGATGGAGGCTGATTGGGACATTGCTGAAACTAAACTTGGCCCACGACGTGTAGTAGCGAGCCCTTTGCCGATGGAAATCATTGATTTGCCAGTGATCCAGAAACTGGTCGACCTCCACGCTGTGGTGATCTGTGGTGGTGGCGGTGGCATTCCTATTGCGAGGAAAGGCCAACATTTCATCGGAGTTCCTGCAGTGATTGACAAAGATCGACTCTCAGCCTTGTTGGCCATTAAATTACAGGCTGAAGCCCTTATCATTTCAACAGCCATCGACGCAGTACGAACTGGGTTTGGAACTGAGAAAGAAAAATCCCACAGAACATTAACGCTTGACGAGTGCGAAATGCATATGGAAGCCGGCGAATTCCCTGCTGGCTCAATGGCTCCTAAAATTGGCAGTCTAATGGAGGCGGCCCTTCACCAACCCGGCCTCCAAGCCATCCTCTGTCAACCTGGTGATGCCCTTGAGGCGCTGCGTGGTAAAGCGGGCACGACCATTGTGGTGTGATGCCTCTGTGAGCGCATGTTCATGTACTAGGGCGAACTCCAACAAATCATGTCGAATGACAACATCCTGCCCGAGATTGAAGCCTCTGCACACTGCGACGGACCATGCGGTGTCTACGACCCCGCCAGCGCTCGAATTGCTGGAGAAGCCGTCCAATCCATGACCAAGAAAATGCTCGCCCTTGAATACCCAAAGGTGTTCAGTTCCGAATCAATGGCTTCCTACCTTAACACAATGAGCCGCTATGCAGCCATTAAAGATGAAGAGGCGCAAAAGTGCAAGCACGAACTTCTCGTTCTTTGGACGGATTTCTTCAAACCAATCCACCTTGAGGCACACCCAGAACTTCACACCACCTTTTGGAACGCAGCCAAATTGTGCAGCGCTTGTAAAGTGGAAGTTTCCGCTGCCCACGCACAAGAACTGATGGACGCCATCGAAGCCATCCACACCATGTTCTGGGCCATCAAGGGCCGAGAAGTCCCTTGGATTCGTGCCAGTTGAGGCGCAACTATGCAGCGCTTCATTGCCGTTCTCTCTGGCGACAGCATGTGGCCAACTCTCCATGACGGAGATCGCTTGATTTGCAGCTCAACAGCCCCCGTTGATGTCGGTTCTGTGGTCGTCTTCAAACATCCACATAGGGCCAACCTCAACGCTGTAAAGCGAGTGTCAAAAATCGAGGGGGATTGGATGTTTGTCGAAGGAGACAATCCAGATCCAACTTCGTCAAATGACTCGCATAATTTCGGACGGATCGCTCGCTCCAGCATCCTTGGTGTCGTGGTTGACAAAGAAGAATGAGGTTGTTTGGTGGCGGGCCTGACGGGGTTCGAACCCGCGACCGATGGATTAAGAGTCCATCGCTCTACCTGACTAAGCTACAGGCCCACCCCGCCGTCCTTGCGCCCGTATTTAATGATTGACGGACATCAACTCACGGCGACTCAGTTCAAGCGTCCGTGTGGGTTGATGATGGTTTCAACGCCGTTTGCACCAGCGAGCACAACAGCATCGCACATGCCGTTGAACAAGCCAACCTGAACAACGCCAGCAACATGCAAGATTGAGGATTCCAATTCCACTGGATTCGTGATGGTGGGCCCCATGTGTGCATCAGCGATCATGTTGCCATTATCGGTGACCACTGGTCTGTCACCCGCCATTCTGCAGTTCACCCTGCAATCCAGCAAGCGACCAAGCGCACGGATGGTGGCCTCATGTTCAAAGGGTGTGACCTCAATGGGAAGGGGAAACGCTCCAAGTTGAGTGACTCGCTTTCGGTCATCTGCCACAACCACCATCGCTGCGGATTCCTGAGCCACAACTTTTTCTCGCAATAAGGCCGCTCCTCCACCTTTGATCAACTGAAAGTTTGGGTCGTACTCATCAGCACCATCAATCACAATGTCCAAGCCATCAATCGAAGAGAGTTTTACCAGTGGAATGCCGACTTCGTTAGCAAGTTGTTCGGTGGCCAGAGAGGTTGGGACCCCGACAATCTCGAGACCTTCCTCAGTGATTCTTCGGCCGAGTTCAACGACGGTGTGCTTGACGGTTGAACCCGTTCCAAGACCAACCTTCATTCCGGTTTTGACAAAGCGACATGCAGCAATTCCAGCCTCTTTTTTCAGGGCTTCCACATCGCTCATGCCTTCGTTTCAACGAGGAGAGTCCTTGAGCCTTTGCGCCTCGACTTGCTGCTCAAATGCTCCTTCCATCCCGTAGGGATGTTTCCTGAATTGTTGGCCGAAGTCTTTTCACCTGTCGTTGTGCGTGCATCCACTCATGGGGTTGGTTGGGAGCATGCGTTTCCGCTCGGTCGCGATGGTTACCCTGTTTTTGCTGTCGACCCTTCTCCAAGGCTACGCCCCAACAGATTCCTCGATGCTCGACGGTGATTCTATGGCACAGCAAGCCATCACGCTTGGGCAAGCCGAATCGATCACCATCGGATCATTTCCCGATGGTGCAAGCACCAAAATCGAAATTGAAATACCTGATGGCAAGGCCGTTCAAAGCCTCGATGTTGATGTTGAGCCGGCTCGCCTCCAATCCTCAATGGCTCATTCATGGACCGAATCGAGTGATTTCTCAACAGGCACAACCTACGATGGAATGGACGTCAACGGATCCTCGTTAAGCATTCTTCCTCAAGGTTGGGAGTGGGATTTTGAGACCGCTAATCATGGTTGGACACTTGGTTCACCAGCATGGTTGTGGGGCTTTGACACCACTCTTGGTCAAGCAGGTGGCACCAGCAGTGGGACCAAAGCGCTCTACACCTATAACGGAAATTACCCTAACAACATGGGATCGACAATATGGGCAACATCGCCGGTCATGGATTGCTCTTCGTGTTCAGGCGCATGGGAACTGGATTTCATGAAACGCTTGGGTGTTGAAAGTTCAGCATGGGACCACGCCTATGTGTCGGTCAAAGGCGCCAATGGAAACTGGGCGAACGTCTACTCAAACTCAGGCGGTGTGTCCGATGCTTCTATGGTTCCGCAAACCATTTCTATCACCAATTATGTTGCGTCCAACCCGAACTTCCAAGTCCGGTTTGGCATCGGTACCACAGACTCTTCCGTGCAGTACACCGGGTGGAACATTGACGATGTATCTGTGCTCCCAACAAGCACCGGTGTCTCATCAGGTGAAGGCAACTGGACCTCAGCGGCATTTGGCCCAAGCCTCTTTGGCCAAGGCGAAAACAAAGCCTTTGGTTACCTCCACATGGATGCAGTCATTCCAAACGGAGCGGTTTTTGAATGGCGATTATTGGACGCAATCACCAACCAGCCAGTGGTTGGTTTTGAGCACATGACGCACACCAGTGTGGATCTTGGTATGGTCGATTGGTCAATGCACCCCTTGGTTCGCATTGACATCCATATGCAAACCGGTCCCTCAGGGATACCGACCATTCATGGGTTCCACTTCAACGGAGTGTTGTTTGAAGATTTTGATCAAGAACCGACAGCTGCAGGGTGGCAACTTCAAGGCCAAACTTGGTCGCTGGGAGCGATCTCTGGAAGCGGCACCCTTCTCTCACCAACCTACAATGTTCGCAGTGGGTTTGGTGGCCTCATCTCAAACAGCGTCTTTACTGGAGCGGCGGTGTTTGAAGCGAGTGTGGACAATGGCGCTAACTGGGTCACCCTCTCACCGGGTGTTTACCATTGGTTTGACGCTCCGGAATTCTCAGCTCAGTTCCGTGTCTCTTCCACGGGAGGTACATGGAACCTCCAAACCTTCGATGTGGAAATGGTACGGAGTAGCATTGTTGATGGCTTGCGCTTTGACGTTGGCCTTGATGGTGTCAGTGACTGGTCGATGGCCTTGCCTGAAGTTGGGCGCCTTGGTGTTCAAGATCGTCTCATCGATGGTTCGTTATGGCAAACGCGAACAGCCAGCCCCGGTGCGCCAGCAATGTATGAAATGGCGCTTCCGCTTGACGGAGTCTCGAGTCTGGAATTTGCTGTTGCATCGCCTGCCAACCCGAGCATAACACCAACCGCCCGTATGCTGATCTCCGGTCAAGAAATTCTCTCAAAGAGCTTGCAAACTGTCCAAGACCTCACCATCGTTACCTTGACCTCGAGTGAACTTTCAAGCCTCAACAGTGCTTTGTCCCAATCAGCAGCAACCCACGGTCCAAAGGGCCTTCCAATGGCATCTGTGAAACTTTCTATAGAATCCTCTTCCTCCACATCAACCCTTGTTGCAGGCGGTCTATTCGCACCATATGATGGCGCACTTAGCATGGCCTTCACAGCCAGCGACCCTCTGGTGATAGCCCTTAACAGTCAACTCCAAGCCGCAACGGCCATTGGTGGAGTCAAAACGCTCAGCATGCCAATCCGCATGGCATCAACTGGCGCCTTGTCGATCACTGTGGACCAACTCACCACCCAAAGTTCAGTCGAACCAGTTTCCATTCAAGTGAGCAACGTCACCGATTCATTCATGCCGTCAATCGAATGGGTTGAAGTCAGCAGCACCTTCGATTTCTCACCCTTAGGCGTCTCTGACGCTGCGACCTATGTCAAAACGAACGGCTGGTCTGTTGTCCTTCAATTGCAAGGAATGGTTCGTTCCTCTCACACCACGTGTCCGTTTGTCTCGCTACCTGCGGATGGGAATTTGGGATGTTCAACCCAAGGTGCTCCGATGGTCTGGTCAGATAACGGCGCCCTTGGCTCAAAGACCGTGATTGGAAGTGGTGCACTCCTCCAAATCGATCACCGATTTAAATTCACAGAACAATGGGATGATGAACCATCCATGACCCTTTCAGTGAACCTTATTGCACCAACCGGGCCAATGATCCCGGTCAGTGTGAATTACGGCCTAGGCCATGCTCAGGGGGTTGAGAACGATGTGGAGTTGGTGACTTGGGGAGCCGTCAATTCAGTTGGTGTAGGGACTGAGTTAGCAAACCCTTACCTCCACCCAGGAGACGCAGTCACCATAGAAGCAGAACTTGGGTTTGAGGGCATTGAACATTCGCCCTCGCCTCGCTCTGGGAGCGTGGATGTCTGCCTCTATGTGGATGATGTTCAAAATCAATGCACTTCCGTTTACAACCGAGGTGTTGCTTCGTTCCCATGGAGCGTGCCCACCGGGAAGGAAAGCGTCACTCTACGAATTGAGCTTGTGCCACTCCAAGGCCAAGCCGTCTCCTATTCTGTGTTAAATGAAGCAACTTTCAATTTCGACAATGTGGCACCAGAACTCCTTGGTATGAACGTCGAAACTTTCGATCATATGGACGCTGGCCCGACAACTGCACTGGAATTCCTCATCGCAGACCGGCCAATTCTGCCTTCCCATGCTGTGATTCACATATGGCGTTCATGGGCAGACGATGCGAATCTCGACGGAATCATGGATGTGGATGAAGTCGTCTCCGATTCACTCGTAATTCCAAGCAACCGGACCAATGTCCAAGGTACCTATCTCTACGCCTTTGATTCATCATCCTATCCCTCGGGAGCCTTGATGCAGGGATGGCTTGAAGTTGCTGATCCTGCAGGAAATCCGATGTTGAGTGGTGGAGACTTCGCTTCACCGTTGTTCAATTTGCAAATCGATAACGACGGCGCACCCCAACTCGGCTCAACGCCTTCTTCCTGGCACATTGATGGCGATGCATGGCTGCACCCGGGTGAAAACAACCGCCTCAGTATTCCTGTGTGGGACATGAACGGTGTCAGCGATATTGCCACCATCGAATTGGATTTGGCCAGCAACCACAACACACCGGTGCTTGTGCAGTGGAATGCAACAACGGACCAATGCGTTTCGAACAATATATTCGTGGAAATTGAATCATGTCATATTGAACCCATGAGCAGCGAGGAGGTCTTTTCGAACGAAGGAATGTTCCACGTTAATTTTTCACTTGAATGGGGCTTTGATCCTGACGTCAGCCTCGTGCGAACACCCTCCATTCTTGTTTACGACCGCTCGGGCCAATCCAACATCGCTGCCCTTTCCACACTCGACTGGAGGTTCTCCGGCGAGTTAGAAATTCCTCATAGCAGCATGGCCTTCGATGTCGACGGTGCACCAATGGATGCATTAGGTACATGGATTCAACCACGCGCAGGCGTCGGGGTGAACGGGTCAATTGTGTGGCACCGTTCCCAAAATCCTGTGATGCAAGCGGTCGATTTGCTGATTGACTTAGGCGGCATTGAAGCCACTGTCGAATCGGTGAACGGAACATTTGCCGGCCAAGTTATTGCTCCTCTTTCCCCAGGAACTTACGGACTTACAACCTCACTGAATGAACCTCCAAACGGTGCTATTGACCGCACCGACTCCGCACCGTTTGCCTACTTCATCGTCGACCATCAGGCACCATCGATCGTCGGTGTCGCATCGCCCCCTGTGAATGGCATCATTGAAGAGGCAGCATGGTCCAACATCAAATTCGAGATTTTAGTGGATGAAGAGGACCGCTTGAATGAAGAGGATTTAACCCTCAATTGGGCAGTACACCAAGCAGGTCTAGGTTTAACCAGTCCAATGGTCATCAGCGGAACGGAGCACCTTCAGGTGGTTGGTGGTCGTGCTTACGGTTCGATGATTCCAACCGAGGCCACCCTTGACCTTGAGCAACAACTCACCACTTCAATGCGTTCGGAAGCGCTCGAACTTCGAATTTATGTGACCGGCTCAGACATCGCAGGTCATCCAATAACCGCTGTCTTCAATGACATCGATGCTCCTCTGTCCGTTTGGGTTCTGGAACAACGAGTGGCAGAATACTCATTCCTGGAGCCAAGCATGAAACCATCCAAAGACATCGCTGAGGGTGATGTTGTCAGCCTTGGTGTTGTCGTAGAAAACAACGGTCGTGCCGATGGTGTGGCCCAGATGTTTGTGGAACGCGTTGAAAGCAACGGCGCTCGAACCCGCATTGACGCACGAGAGATTCAAGTTCCGGCTGGTGAGCAATTCGTCTACAGCAAGGAATGGATGCCAGACCGATCAGGGACCATGTGGATTGAGTATCACATCATCAATGGTCCAATGTCACAAACCAACACCGTCTTTGTTGATGAACCACGAACAGAGGGTGTTCTTGGGAGCGTTGCTGCGGTCAATCCTGTGTTATTGGTCATCATCTTCTTGCTCAGCGTGTCGCTCGTAGCTGTGCTTTTGTTCGGCCTCCAATCGCCTGCCCAGAAGAATTGGGATCAACAGAAAGCGCGACAGATTTCGAATTCACTACCAACCATACCTGTGCAACAACAAGCAGCAACGGCACCACAAAGTGGGCCCTATGGCGTCCAAAATGAGGCCGCTTCACCCGGTGACAACCCGTACCAGTGAACCTCCCCTTGAGGCGAAGGGTTTGAAGCCTCGATGCTGAAGCGCACTTTGGAGGGAGTAGGAGGATCGCTGACAGAGTTCGACTCTGAGGAAAGTCCCCTCTCCACAGTGCAAACGGCTTGCAGAAGGAAGAGAACAGAAATGGTCTGGTCAATGCAGCAGAAACGAACGATGCAAGGTGTGTACAATGACGTTGAAAGACAGAGATTGCCTTGTTGTCGATGAGACGAGCAACCCCGTTGGAGCAAGTCCAAACAGTCCCGGCGACGCGGCACGCCGAGGGACAGGTAGGACGCTAAGTTGAATGCGGTCGCCGAAAGGTAACAGAAAGGGGCTTACTCCCTACTCCCTCCACTCACAGTTGATCGCTTTGGATTTCGATGCGATCTTTTCTATGCCCAAAAAAGAACAGTGTACAGAAGGTAACGAACGTTATTCCGGTGCAGGAAAGGAAACCCATCACTGAGGCTTGGAACCATGCGGCAGGGTCCACTGGTTGATGTTCCTCCCCTGCGTAATCACCCTGGCCAGCGTCAAATGTCCCTCCATCCTGTTCGTAGGCGTACAGGGCAACACCGTTGTACAACGCAGGCCCAATCAACAACAACACACTTAGAGACACAATGGTTGCAGTTCGCAGTGGATGAAGATATTCCTTCAGGTATGCTTGTCGCACAAATGGGAGTGTGGCAAACAACCCCACGGTGATCATCAGTGTGTTCATCGGATTCCCATCATGCCTGAAGCCAAATTGAACTCCATTGTAATGGTAGGTCAGAAGACCAAGATAAAGGGCAGAAAGAGTGGCAACGCTGCCGATCCATATGATCCAACAACTTCGCCTAAACGCAGTCATGTTTGAATGCGTGAGCAACCAAGGCAGTGCAAGGATCAAGACGATTGACACCCACTGAATCCAGAAAACCACCGGGTCGCCCGCTGTTAAGTCCAACAGCACACATTCGCCCCCTAATCCTCCAATACCGCATCGAGCGGTTTCATGGCAATTGGTGATGCAAGGGCAATGCCATCGCCATAATCCCGCCACCCCTCTTGGCCGAGCAATTGGGCACGTGCTGTGTGCTCAAGGGTGATCACCGCTGGAAGCAAGAAGGCGCTGGTGATGAATGCGAAGAAAATCAGCAGACACATAATCATGAAGAAGTTCTCTAACCCAGGGAAAGCCGCCAAAAATCCAGCAGCAATGCCTGAAATGGTTGTGATTGTGGTCTCGAAAATCGTTTGCCCAGTCTCCTCGATCGCATTCGCGATGCCGGTTGGCGTTTCGCCTTCTTCTTGGATCCTGTGCATCACGTGAATCGAATCATCCACACCGATTCCAAAGACAATGGTTCCAATCATCGCTGTGAAGATATTGACGTTCACATCACCGCTCTGCATCAACAAGGGTTGCCACAAAATCACAACAGCAACGGGAAGCATAGTGTAAATTCCTAGACGAGGGGAGCGGAAAACGATGGATAGAACAACGGTCAGCACCAATAATGTGACGATGGTCGTGAGGCTTTGTGTGTCGTGGATGCCGTCGTTAATGTCGAGTGATACTGGAAGGCCACCGGTAAGTAAGGATGTGCTTGTTTTGGCAACCACAGGCTCCTGCGCGAGCAAATCATCAATCTCGTCCCGCAGTTCGCCGGCGACATTGAGGTTCATGTATGGTTGAGTCACATAGACAATGGCCTTGGTTCCAGCTTCATTCAAAAGCATTGAACGAACTTCCTCGGTGAGGGTGTCGAACACGACATTGACCATGTCCTTGCGCAATCCTTGGCGCCCATCTGGTCCTGTGAGCTCAAGCCCTAGCCAGACGTTGCATTGAATTGGGTCATTGCTTTCCCAACAAGGATCATGGAGCAAATCCCAAAGGCTTCCCTCGTACAAAGTCACGCCATCTGTGAGGGTAATCGTGGCGGGAATGGTTCGCAGGAAGGTAATGATGCTCGTCGTGTTGGTTTCATCGACGGCATCAATTTGCGATTCAAGTGCATCGATTGCGTCTAAAACCGGCAAGTCGCGAATGTTCTCAGTTTTGTTCGCTTGTGCTTCAGCTGTTCTGTCTTCAGCATTGAAGATGAACAGCGAGGTTTGACCACCACTGAATTCGCGTGAATACTTGGCCAATGAATTCAGCGAATCAATGCCATCAGGTGCCTCTGATGATCCCGTAATCGGCTCATTCATTTCATCGAGGTTGGCGACACCATAGGCGGTTACGCTACCAGATACGAGCAAAATCACAACGAACCATTTGACAGGCCAAGTGCCGATGTTTTTCCACATGGAGGGATTGGTTCGTTTGCTGAATTTCAATAACCACGCTAAAGTCGGTACCAAAATAATGCTAAAAATTAGGGTTGAAGTGATACCAATGACCAAGGTGATGCCGACGGAACGGATTGGGGATATGCTGACAATCATTGGTGCGATGAGCACAGAGAATCCAATCACAGTGGTCATGGCTGAAAGGAACACTGCAACACCCGTTGAGCGGGTCATTTCGAGGACACAATCGCGGTAGAAACTCACATCCCACAAGTCGGGCACAGGTTCGAGTGGCTCACCTGAACGCCGCCGTCTCGCATTTTCGTCGTTTGCTTTGTCAATTTCCTTTCTCCGGACTTCCTCGATCCTATTGACCATGTGGAGGGCATAATCTACCCCTAACCCAATTAAAATTGGGAATGTGGCGACGATCATCGGCGTAAGGGTGATGTCCAGAAGGACTGAACTGCCAAAGGTGACGGCAAGGGCCATGACGATGGGAGTCCCAGTGATGACCACCACTTTTGCTGAGCGGTGAAGTGCAGTGATCACCACCACTGTGCAAAGGATGGACCAGGGCAGAATCATCAGCAAATCTTCGTAAATGGCATCAGAAACGTCTTCCAGAACCTTCGTGAGTCCTGTGACGGTCATTTCAGTTTCACGGTATTCTGATGGACGTTCATCGATCACGGCTTGAAAATGATCGAGTAATTCTGAAAAGTCCTTGAAGTCCTTTGTTTCAGAGAGATCGCTTTTCATGCCAACCAGAATGGCTGCTGTGTCCCATATTCCATCGCCATCCATGTCGTTGGTTGTGTTTCCATCACCGTCGCTGTCAACGAAAGGATCCATGTCATTTGTGTCCTTAAACAGGGCGTCAAATCCACCTTCAGATTCTTCAATGATTTGATCAATACGCTGTTGGTCAGGGATTGCATACGCACCTCCACCGGGTATGTCACAATCCAAATCCACTGGTATTCGGGTGTTGACTCCGTGAACGCACAGGGATTCGTTGAAGCGACCATCTGCTGAGTTCACTTCCTTGATCACTTGAGCAGGTGAGATAATCCATAGGACTCCATCGTCGCGCCCGTGGTCTGTTTTAGCGTAATCAATGCCTCGTTCTAAGGTCGCGCCGTTTGCGTTGTCATCATCCCCTTCCACCCAACTAATTTCTTTGAGAATGAACTCGTTGGTGATGTTGGTGGTAAATGAAGGGTTATTGGCGTTAGGTGTCTGTATATAGATGACAGCAATGTCAGTTGACCACTCTTCCCGAACCTCGAGCAGCAGTTCTGTTGAGGGTGCGCCATCGGGAAGGAAAATTTCGACATCATCATCGATTTGTTCCTGGAAATTTAACCCTTGACTGCCAAATCCTCCCGCGATGATGATCAACAGAACGACGACCATCATTGGTGCCGCAAGGATGCTGTCGTACATCTTGTCAATGCGGTCCATCGCCGTCTCTGTGATACGGTTTTGAAAATCACTTAGAGGTTGAAGCCATCCCGAAAGGGAACCTCCATCCTCCTTTGCCATGGAATAGGCATGAGGTGCAGGGTCTTGAATGATGCTCATTCGAGCGCTCGAAAAAACGGTTCTGTTGACCCGTCAATCGAGGCCAAATTCTCGAACCAAAAGGTGTCGCAGGAACCCTCGAGCACTTTGCAACACAAGTCCCGTAGCCATGAGGGCAAGCCCCAGAACCCCAATCCAAACCGCTGATAATCCGGGACCTACGATGCTGTCGAGTTGGGTTGTTACGCCTTGCGCTACGTTCATCCCCATTGCAGCCCCGGTGGCCAGCAACCCTACTCCGGGCAGACCAAGAACGAGAAGTGGTTTCTTTTGTGAGAGCGATAACAGGGCCCAAGTAAGAACTGTAAAGCCGTGAGATACGGCTGTGAAGTTTGATCCTTTAGGTACATCATAGCGGATGACAGTTGGAACTTCGAGAATGGTCAGTTGCTTTTCTCGAGCATCCTCAAGCATTTCCAGCGAAAGTTCCATTCCTTCAGAATCAAAGCGAAGCCGTTCAAGTGCCGTGCTTGAAAAGGCACGGAAACCAGATTGAGTGTCCTTGATGCCTAAGTCACTGGAAAGATTGCTTGCCGCTGTAATCACTTTGATGCCCAACCGTCGGTATGCCGGCATATCGGTGCCGCCACCACCGTTGATGAATCGAGAACCGATGGCAAAATCAGCTTCTCCATCGAGGATTGGCTTCAACAACTTGGGAATATCGCTTGCTTCATGCTGTCCATCGCTATCAAGCACCACAAGGGCGCTGACATCCATTTCTCGCGCCTTGATGAACAAGGTCTTGAGGGCAGCACCGTAACCGCGATTCGATCGGTGACGGTACACGATTGCGCCGCATGCTTCTGCAATGCGAGCGCTCGAATCTGAGGAACCATCGTCGATGCAAATAACGGCATCAACATGGCGTAAAGCGGTGGTCACAACCGTACCAATTGTCTCTTCCTCGTTGTACATCGGCATGCCCGCAACAACGAAAGAGGGAGGCAAATGCTCCTGCTTATCCATGGTTTTCACCGTTTCTCCGCCGGAGTATACCTATTTAGTCGTATAGATTCTACCCACCAGAAGAATATGTTTTCTGTTCTACGGTTATGGTCCCTCACGGCGCCGAGGCACTGTGAGGGACGGCTCCTGCTGAGGCAGTCGGTCATCGATGATGAGGTGTTGGAGGCGAGGTGTTTTTACTTCGCTTCAATCTTGAAGTTGGCTGAGGGTGGTGACCGCTCGTTCACCGCTCAGAACTTTTCCAAGGGCGTTCAACGAGATCACAAGGGGCACGTAGGCTTGTCCATCGCTTGTCACGTAGGTCGAACAATCGCTGAAGGCGCTTGTGTTGATGGACACCTTGAGGGCGGCACCAGCATTGCTTTTTCGGACATAGCCGACCAGCAGATTGTTGTTCATTTCTTGGGCTTCGTTTGGTTGTTGGTTTTTCTTGCTCATGTTTTCACATCCATGCACCGTCAGTGGGTGCACAAATTGAACCAATTCCGTCTAACATCATAAGGCACATGGTATCAACACGGCGAGCAAAGCCTCATACGCAGGGCTCGTCTGTTCAAACCATGCGAGCATTGGTTACAGGTGGTGCGGGTTTCATCGGGTCACATCTCATCGACCGTCTTGTCGCCCGTGGGGATCATGTGGTTGTTCTTGACAACCTTTCATCGGGTCATCTCTCGTTTATTCAAGAGCACCTTGACAACGGAAATGCGACGCTGGTCGAAGCTGATATCACACAATTTGACGATGTCATGACGGCCATGAAGGGCATTGATTGCGTGTACCACCTTGCTGCAAATCCAGACATACGCTTGGGCACACGCATCACAGACACTGATCTCAAACAGGGCACCCTGGCGACCTACAACATCGTTGAAGCCATGCGACTCAACAACGTCGGAACCATCGCTTTTGCCTCATCCTCAGTGGTCTATGGCGAAGATGCACCTCTTCCGACGCCAGAAACACACGGGCCTTGCATGCCCATCTCACTCTATGGTGCCAGTAAACAAGCCGGTGAGGGTTTGATCAGCAGTTGGGTCGGTACCTTCGGCATCCAAGCTTACATCTTCCGTTTTGCCAACATCATTGGCACGCGTGGCACCCACGGGGTCATCTTTGATTTTATTCACAAACTCAAGAAGGATCCCTCGCGCCTCGAGGTGCTCGGTAATGGATTGCAGGAAAAATCCTACATGGAAGTCGGTGATTGTGCTGACGCCATTTTGCATGTGATGTCCAGTTCCAACGATCCGCTGAACCTCTACAACCTTGGTAGCCACGACACCGCTTCAGTGCGCCGGATTGCAGAAATTGTCGTCGAGACAACAGGCTGCCATGACGCAAGCATCGAATACACTGGCGGAGACCGTGGTTGGGCTGGCGATATTCCTCGGGCGATGCTTGGAATAGAGAAGATGCTTTCAACAGGATTTGATGTGCGCTACAACAGCGAAGAGGCCATCCGCCACACCGCACTTGCTTTGATTGAAGAAATCGGTTTGAACTCGGAGATGAACCCATGAAACAAATTTACGACAATGAAGCCAGCACCCTCACCGATGCCTTTTTGAAAATCTCAAGCCTCTTTTTTGTAGGTATTTTGATCATTGCCTTCACAACCAATGGCATCGCAACAGGCACAGAAGAAGGGGAGCGAGCGCCAGCACTCGATGGTGCTGCTTACTCTGGCAACGGTTGGAGTTCATTTGATTTCAGTCAAGAATTTGATACAGCCTGGGACGGGAATGTTTCCAGCGATTGGGTCATGATTGAATTCATGGACACTGATTGTCCTTATTGCGTCCGCTCCGCAGATTTGTACGGAGAAGCATCGGAAATTTTCCACGGTTCAAACCCTGACTGGAACGGAGCACAGGTGAATTTCTTCGCAAGCGCTACCCAACTTGACATCAAGGGTCACGATTCCTCACGAGATGAGATTGCGGCATTCAGGGACAAATCCACTGGACAAGAATGCGCAGGTGCAGATTGCGCCAACCGTGGCGGGTCCGCACACAACCTCATCACTTACATTGATGACCTCGACCAAGAAAACATGGATGAGTGGGACATCAGAGGCACACCAACCTACTTCTTGATCCAACCAGATGGCATCATTGCTTGGGTTTCAAACGGTGGAACAAACGTAGGCGACGTCAACGGAGACGGTACCGAAAACAATTACATCGATGCCATCATTACACTCGTCACACGCGAAACCGGTGGTGCTTGAAGTGTCCACCACTCTTCTGCTTGCAGCATACGCTCTTCCAGTCGTGCTTGGTTTAGCGTTGATTCTTCCTTGGACTGCTCCTCTTTTCCTGGGTTTGAGCGAAAAATTCCCATTCTTGAACACACGCCGAGATCGGATTTTTGCAGGATTAAACCTCACATTGCTTGCTGGCTTAGCCATTTCAGTTCAGACACAATGGATTCATGCCAAGGTGAGTGAGGGGGCAAATTTTTGCGCTTCTAACACTATTTTTTCATGTGACGATGTGATTGGTAATGCAAACTACAACACCATGCCGGTGCTCGATGTTTCATGGGGCATGGTCGGCATGTGCACATTTGCATTCTTGCTGTTCCTCTCCTATGCCTCATCGAAGGAACCGAACGCAACATGGGTAAAAACTTGCATTGACCTAGGTGCCCTGATGACCTTTGTTGGTCTTGGCGTGATTGGCTTGCTCGTTTCTTATGAAATTGAAATGGAGAAAATTTGTCAATTCTGCACAATGGCTCACATCGCAAACATCGTGGCCTTGGGCGGATTCATCCAATTGCGCATGATGCATGGCGAAAAGGCGTGGAATGACTGATAGAAGCAAAAAATGAGTGATGATTATGGCGAGTGATCGTTTTTTGTGGGCCACCATCACAACGGGAGCAGTCATCGTATTGCTTGTCCTGCTGGGTCAACAAAACGCTCTCGAATCATCCAATGGTCTTTGGTCCTCAGCTGACGATCCGCATCCATTGTCACTCGAATGTTTAGATCACGGCAGCCTTGCTCGGCATGACCATGTCACGTTGAAGATCTTCATCGAAGGTGAGCAATATGCTATTCCAGAGAATTTAGGGATCGACACCGGCGTATGCAATGAATCGGGCGAGAATATGCACACGGTTCACACACATTCACCCGGTGAGCGACTTCATATCGAATTGAAAGAAGCAGGCGATGTTCCTCTCGGTGTTTTCTTTGACATCTGGGGCGTCCACTTTGATGACACGGGGATTTTCGATTACCGTGTGAACGCAACCCACGGGATCACCATGCACGTGTTCCAGGATGGACAACAAGCATCTGAATCAAATCAGGTCACTTCCTTTGATGACTACCTTCTTCTCAACGGAGAGATCATCGAGATCTACTTCCAAGAAATTTGATCAAGGGGTAAAGCAGCCTTCGAAGAACAACGCATCGACATCGGTGTTGACTTCCTCCATTCGAAGCACCGTCACATCGATCCGTTCACTTCCGCTGTAGGTGCGCTTGAGTTCTGCTAGCAAGTGCTTTTGCACCCCCGCATGGTCTTCGCCCCATAGCATGCTCAAATGATGATGTTGTTCACCTTTGATTGTCACGGTGTATTCAACAGCCCATTCCTTGAGAGGTTCGTTATCCTCCCATGTCACATCTTCCCATGTTTTTGCCATGGTAATATTTTGTTCCCGGTAGGTTATCAATGCATCGGAAGGATGATTCACCTTTTACCTGTTTCCGGAAATAATTATCGTAATAACTACCTTTTCATGTGACATTTAGATGTTTTAGTCACGCTTTTTTACAATGAGGAGCCCCGCAAATGCTGTGACACCCAACACCACCCAAACAGGATTCCACGCATCGGTAGAACTCCGCTCACGATAGGCGAATTCCAGTGCTCCGTGGGTGCCGAGGTCAACTTGGCCTTCGATGGATTGGTAATCATTTTCATGCAGGAGGACAACACTGAATGAATCCAATGAACTAAATTCGATGCTAAAATCTGACGTGCAAGATGTTGGGGCTTCGGAATGAATCAGGCCTATGCTGGTCGAAACAAAACCATCGGCGAGCCTGCATTCAGCCGTGGCGATGACCACTCGGTCACGCGTGGGCTCACCCGGGTTATCGAATCCTTCTGGGACGGCTTTCCCATGCTCAAGCACCAAGAAGGTCAATTGTGAACCGTTCATTGCATGGCCTTCGAAGGTTGTGATCGTGGCGTGAATTGAGTCATTGATTTGTTGGACTTTGAATTGGAGTTGGGTAAAGGATTGTCGAGCGACTTCGAGGTCCAAAATGTCTCGTTGGACGTCGACCCATGCATCAGTTCCTGTTCTGTATGCTCCACCTTCAACCATGAACGTGGGCGTGCCCGGCAGGTTGGCATCGACCGCCCTCAATCGCTCAATACGATGTTGGGCTGCTTCTGGGCCAAATGCGTCAACACCGTCATCAGGGTGGTAGGACATCAGAGCGATGCGCGAGGCATGCGCGTCGGCCACATTCACCAGGTAAGGATCAATTTCGGCACATGAAACGCACCATGTTGTGGTTAACTCTTCAACGATTAAACTTCGACCGCCTAGGTTCGTTTCAATCCCCTGCTCGAGTGAGGTTTCCAGGTCCACGACCATTGCTTGGGCAAAGATGGGCGCTTGAAGCAAACCAATGGCAAGAAGGAGGACGAACCACGCTCTCTTGTGCGGCCGAGTTTGACCCTTCGCCATGCTTCGGCGACGGGGGCGACCTCCTTCATCCCTTTGTTCAGGGGAGTTTTGAGGCGAGGTTTCTTCAACAGGTCGAATTCCACTCTGGATGAGGAGGGAGTCAAGTGGCCGACCATTGGATTGAAAATCACAAGCGTGATTCATGGCGTCGGCAGGCCAAGGCCAGTGGCTACCGTGCTCGTTCTGCATTCAAACTAAAGCAGATCCAAGAGCGATTCAACCTCATCCGTGAGGGAGACGTCATCCTCGATGTTGGTTGCCACCCCGGTGGGTGGGCTCAGGTTGGAATGGAGCTGGTTGGCGAATCTGGATTTGTGCTTGGTGTCGACCTCGAACCTTGCCAACCGGTTGAAGGTGCTTTACTGCTTACAGGTGACATCACAGATCCGCACACCCAAGAACGCATGCTCGCAGAACTGAATGGGCGACCATTGAATTCTGTGGTCTCCGACATCTCGCCAAACATCACGGGAAAATGGGATATGGATCAGGCCGTGGCGATGACCCTCGTTGCTCAAGTGTTTGATTTCTCATTACCTCTTTTGTGCAAGGGTGGTTCCTTTGTCACGAAATTATTCCAAGGGGTCGGGGTGGAGGAATTAATCGTTGCAGTGAAACCGTATTTTTCCGATGTGCGTCGCTTTGCACCTCATGCGACCCGAAACTCTTCATCCGAAGTCTACCTCGTTTGTCGAAATTTTATGCCTTGGAAGGCTAAGAACTTCTCCATTCTTGAGAGTTACGAGGCCGCACTGAACCTTAAATTGGGTGGTGATGATGTGGATGAAGGCCCTGAAATCATAAAATCATCATTCTCTGTTCGCCGTAAAAAAGCGGAATAGTTTGATGCCGGTTGAGGTGAAAATCACCTGGCATGGAACGTAATTCGCAACGACATCAACCAGCCAAAAATCAACCACGACCAGCACGTCAACTGTGCAGCAACCTTCGTCATGACGCTCCTGTGCACAGAGTTGAATTGGTGGTCTTACGCGTCTATCCAGTGCGTAGAATTGCTTCTGAACGCTACACAGGGCCAGTTGCTGCTGCGTGCGGCCGTGATGAATCTGGGATCATCGGTTTGGTGTTATGGGGTAAACAAACGGACATGGTCCAAGTCGGTGACATCATTCGCATCACCAATGGTTGGTGCCGCCGCCGAAACGGCGAACTCGTCGTCAGCACTGGCAACGACGGTGCTCTGTCGATTCTTGATCGTTAATTAGTGAGCAGTGCTTCGGTTTCGGGCGGGTCCGGGGGAGGAGTTTGACGTCATCTCTGAGGCTGAACAGCACGCAACCATAAAGAAGGGGAGGGCATGGGCGGAGTGTCCCTGAGGCCCTATTATGAGTGAGAGAGCAACAAACTGCACCGCATCCGGCGTTCCTTTGCAAGAAACCGGTTCAACCACATTCCCTTGCCCTGGGTGCGGATCACCCATTGGGCGCAGCCCTCGCTGCCGAAATCAAGGTGTTCTATACGTCTGTCCAGCTTGTGGATACCAGGGGCCCTGAGGTGAGATCATGGGTATGGTAGTCATGACATACAAAATCAATCCTGACTCTGATGTCGAGGATGTCGATGCTGAAGCAATCGCAACAACCATCAGCTCAATGGCTGATGAAGTTTACAACATTCAATCTGTTGAAGTCAAGCCTCTTGCGTTTGGCCTCAAGTTCGTTCAAGTCCATGTGGTCATGAACGACGGTGAAGGCTTGGCTGATGCCCTGGAAGGACGCATGTCTGAAATCCATGGTGTTGGAGAAATCGAAGTTCTCTCAATGGGCCTTATTTGAGGCCAACAATGCTGTTGCTGAGCCTTGGCACGCTCACGCTTTTGCTTTAATGAAGTCTGAGCGGAAGCCGCTCCAACAATCTGGGACACGAAGTCGAAGTCCTAACTCAAAGTTGGCTCAATGGTCCTTGCATGAATTCACGGAGCAAGGTTGTGGCATAACTTCCACTCGAGAGCACAAACCGGAAACGGATGCACGCGCCCTCGGGGTGCCAGCGACTGTCCGAGCCTGGGCCTGATTTCCATCGTTCACCCATTGTTTCGTCGTTCGCAATTGGTACGGTGTCAATTGCAAGTTCATTGAATTCCGTCACAAGGGCTCTGCGGGTGCCGCGCGTCGATAGTCTTGGGATGGCACTGACGTTCCAATCCACTTCATGGAGGTTCATCCCTTCGATGATCTTGGCCTCAATCGCCCCAGATACTCCTTGACACGTGTTGATTTCGCTTCCGGGCAATGGTCCAGTGGTCACAAGGCGTCCAAGTTGGCAATTGCGAGCAATACGGGGAAGTGTTCGTTCCTCAACGACCACGCAACTTGAAGCCTCAAGTTGTCCCTTTTCATCGATTCGACCGACTAAATCTCCTGCGACAGGTCTGCTGATTGGCAAACCATCCTCAATTCGAGCGTGCAATGATTTGTTGAACACTACGGATTGAAGCGCGTGAACCGTCATCAATTGTAAGTTTCCGGGCAATTTCTTGAAGGCGCCTACAAAATCATCGGGACGAGCAAGAAGGTGCTCGACCATACGCCGTTCAAACCCAAGCCATTGTGGGGCGATTTCCAATCCTTCTTCTGTTGGCCCGTGCTCACGCACGTGAGCTCGAAAAGCGTGAACATCTTCATTTTCCGACGTGCCTTCCATCGCTATGTAGGTCATAACGGCCTGTTCCCAATCTTCTGCGATGACGTGCTTGCCAACTTCTGCAGTGACCGGGCGACCGGATCCAAACCGCTGCGGTCCTATCCAATTTGGGAAGGTGTTGTCCCCAAGCGTTGAGGCCATCTCGGATTGAATGCGTTCAACTTCGCTCAGGGCGTCTTCTGTACTCATTGGTGTTCCATCGTTATGAGCGCAACCTCGAACGACGATGGTAAACCGGTTTCCACGGTGGTTTCCGAAGCCAATTTTCTGGTGGGTGCGGCCAAGCACTTCAATTTCAACATCGGGCATATCGATTTCCGCGACTTTCCTTTGTGGGGCGTCAATGACGAACAATTGCTGAGTGACCGCCCGCTTGTCTTTGGTCCCTGCAAAGAAGATGCGGTTCCGCGGGATCTTGAGGGCCTTTGCCAAGTTATTGCAAAATCGGTTTGTCTCCCAATTGGTGAGAGTGATTTTTGCGACTGTAAATCGACCCTTATTGTCCATGTGGATTGGAGTCGAGATTTCTTCGACTCGGAAATCTGTGACCCTCGCTTTGAGGACACCGCCAATACCGTCGGTTTTTGTCGCGTAGCCATCCAATCCAATGGCCTCTGCCAATGAATCAGTCCACGCAGTCATGAAAACACCCCGTTCACAGGGTGATGCTCGAAAACTCGACAGCAAGTCCAGCCACGAGGTCTCTTAGGACCTTGTCGGATGCATTCTTGCCTTTTGTGCGAATGTAAAACTCAGGATCATCCAGTTCTGGATGTCCAGGGAAGTAGTTAGCGTATTCCACATTTTTGTGGTTGTTCAATCGCTCACGAAGCATTTGGAGAGCGGTATGGCTTTCGCCAATAATGCGGAGGCGCAGTTCGTTCTTTTCTCGAAGGAGCAGTTTCACAGGCATGATGACCAATCCGCCCACTGGCCAACTTGTTTTGAACCTTCTCCCAAAAAAGCCACGCCATTCGCACCTCCTCCACTTTCTTTTTCGCATATTCAGCCCTTCGCATCTTTTCAATCCAGATTAAAGGAGGTTGAGTCAAGGCCAAGATACCCCCTTCCTTTTGTAGTGCTTTGCGTTGGAGAACCACATGGATACTTCCGCACTTGAGGCTAAAATGGCCAACGGTGCTGTGTTGTTCCAGCGCTCGGCCCTCCTCATCCTCGTCGTAACGGGAATGATCACGGTTGGCCTCATGGCTCATTTGACCGTCTCCCCTCCGGATTTCAACACCGATCTCGGCGACTTTGCGCCGGATTCTGAAGCGAACAAAGCCCACGACAGAATCCATGAACACTTCCCCAATGAAACGCGTCCATTGTTCATTGAAGTTCGTGCAGATGACGGCAGTAACATTCTTTCTATAGAAAACATGCAAACCATGGATGAGCACCTTTCCATCATCAAAACCGCATCATCCAAGCGGGGTGAAATGATTACGGTGTGGACCACAGCACCAGGCATCCTACAACTCGCATTGGATGAAGAAGGTGAAGGCGAGGCTCTCGCCAACATCACTTCATGGGCACAAATTCTTGACTTGATCTTTGAGGAGGGCACCACTTGCACGATGACCAGCGACGATCAACTGCTTTCGGCGGCAACCTATGCATCATCGGCCTTACTCAACAAAGATCTGAGTCTTGATGACACATGTTCCTACCTCGAGTCTGGGAATGGCAGTGCAGCGCCTTTTGCTTCGACCACTTTGTGGGTCCTTGAGGTGGACCCAGATTTGGATGAAGAAAACCGAAAGGTCCTCCAAGACCAGTTGCGTGATGAGTTTGCGACCCTCTCTTCGGATTCCTCGCTTTCTTACGGAGTCGTTTCACTTGACCTCATATCCTATGACATCGATGAAGGGACCTTCCAAAACTTGGCACTTCTCATCGTTATTGCCTTGTTCGTTGTGGTTGTGCTTCTTGCCCTTGCCTTCCGCTCGGTGCCCGATGTCCTGTTCCCACTCATCGGGTTATCGTCCGCTTTGATTTGGACCTACGGGGTGATGAACCTGCTCGGCGCTAAGTTCACTGCCCTTGAAGTGGCAGTGGCCCCGCTTGTCCTTGGATTAGGAATCGACTATGCCATNCACTTGCAACGTGCCTATGCTGCCATTCGAAAGGAACATCAAAACCCTGCAGAGGCATGGCTTCGTTCGTGTGCTCGCCTCTCGGTTCCATTGCTGCTTGCGGTGGTCACAACCGTTGCGGCTTTCCTTGCTAACATCATCTCGCCGCTGCCACCTCTGGCGACCTTTGGCTATGCGTTGGCCTTTGGTGTGGTCTGTGCCTTTGTTTCAGCCACTGTCGTGGTCGGATCCCTTCACGTTGTGGTTCGCTCATTTGCAGTCAAAGAAGGCACTCAAGCCATCACTATGCCGAAACTCGTTGATCGCATTGTGGCTCTCCAACAAAAGCAACAGGTCGGTGTCCTATTGGTCACAATCTTGATTTCAGGAGCATCCGTCTTTGGAGCAGCATCGCTTGAAACCGATTTTGATCTTGGTGACTTTGTTGATCCTGGGATGGAAATCATGGATGTACGAAATGATTTAGACACCAACTACGACAGTGCGGGCTGGAAACTGCTCTACATTCTCTTCGAACCAGTTGAAGGAGAAAGCACCATTCCTGGTGATTCCCTTTTGTTAGAGCAAATTCAAGGCCTCCATGCCGATTTGACATCAAACCACGATGTGGTTGGAACCGATGAACGGATTCCATCGCCTGCTTACGAAGGCCCGTACGTTGTTCTGAGGGACGCCATACTGCGCAACAGCAGTTTTGGAGATGCCCACAATCTCGAGGTCTTCGACGGTGATGTCTATGTCAAGAATTCAACCCTGGGGTGCAACTTAGCTGAGGTGTTTTTGCAACTCTCCACAAACACATCGGTTGCCGATGCGATCAGCGGTGAAACATGGTCGGAACGTGTTGCCCAAACCGTAGCTATGGATTCCAATGGCATTACCTTCCTAAGAAACGAAGTTCGTGTTGAAGCGTCAACCTCCACTCAGGCAGAGCGAGTCATTGCTCAGGTCCAAACAGAACTTGGCTCAACCGATGATCGAGGCACATTGCGAGAGAACCTTGTCGACCACGCCGAACTCCATGTGACCGGTGACTTGGTCATCTTACAAACTGTCCTCGACGGTCTAAGCGTCTCCCAACTCAAAACAACCCTCATTTCACTGATCGTTTCAAGCGTCGTCCTGCTGCTGTTAACCCGCCGAATTTTACCAGCGGTCGTCGTCCTGTTCCCAGTTGCCCTTGCCTCGCTTTGGGTGGCTGGATCAATGGCAGCGCTTGGACTAAAGTGGAACGTATTGACTGTCATGGTAACTGCACTGACATTAGGCATAGGCATCGATTACTCAATTCACATGTGGCGGCGATTCGAGGTTGAATTGGATCGCAGGGACACGCACTGGGAAGCATTACGTGCAGCACTTTCGACCACTGGCGTTGCGCTCATCATGAGTGCACTGACTACCGGATTGGGCTTCCTTGTCCTTTTGTTCTCACCAATGCCCGTCATCCAAGACTTCGGATTGATTACCGCAGTGACGGTGTTCTTCTCCCTCTTGCTATCCCTGATTCTTTTGCCAGTTTTGGTTGAACTTTCCGCCCGGAACAAAGAGCAAGTGCTCGAAGTGAGCGACGGCACCATCATTGAAGGATGATCAATAAACTGAGAGGGCGGCAGTGATGTCTTCCATACCCAACCCTTGTTCTCTGGCAACGAGTGCAAGACAAATCCAATGGCTTGCGTAAGTGAGTGCTTTCGCCTTCCGTCGAGCTCTTCGTTCGACCTCCTCAATTTGTAACTGAGATTGCCGTGCAATGAATTTGGTGAGCCTTGGCGTCAAGCGTGATCTCGGGTCGTCGTTGACCACTGCTTCCATAGCGACAGTGGGTGCCTGTTGCTGTGGGGCAACAGGCAGGGGTGTGGAGCGAGATTCGGGTCCGGTCGACGGAGTTTGGGGCTCAGCACCCTGTGAAACCGGGGACAAAAGACGCGATGGGCGAGGAAACCACCCAAGTGGAGCAACGATCCCATTCAATGCCACGGTCGGTGTGAGCGCATCCTCTGGACCGGTTAACCAACCTGCTGCAATCAGGGCTTGGACAGCTGCTTCGGCTTCTTCGGGAGAAATCCAACCCATGTCGAAGGACATTATTCGTTCCAAATCTAAGGCATCGAGTGGGCCACCTTCTCGGTAACAAATAGCGAGCACACGCAAGACATCGTCCGTGTCTTCCTTGCTCATGATGGCCTGTGCGCGTCCCTTGTTGAAGAAGGTAAGCCTGAACCCAACTCACTCAATTCGAGTGAATGTTTTGTCCTCATTCATCTGCCAAACACCGCATTCTTCGCCTTTGTAGACCGTTTGTTCCAATGAATAATCATAATCCCCTCCTGCGGGTAACTCGGACCATTCACTCACAGTCGTGCCTACGGATGCACTTCCGCTGGTCGTCTGAATCAGCGCATCAAGGGCCTTAGCCCCATCAACATCGACCTTAGGTTCCGGTTGTGTTTGACGTCCAGGAGGTCCCTTCAGGCCTGCTGGTTTTGGTTTGGGTGTGCTCGACCGCTGAGGTGGTCCTTTGAGTGGCTTTGCTGCCGCAGGTGCCTGTGCAAGCGGCGGTGCCTCGATTTCGGATGCCGAATCGAGCGAGCCTCGGCGTCGAAGCAACAGAACCAGGCCTGCCAGCCCAAGCAGAGAAACTCCTCCCACTGCGGCAATGGTTGTGGAAGCAAAACCAGAGGTGCTTTGAGAGAACGACGCGTTCCATGCGTTATTGGTTTCGTCAACTTCCCACATCAATTGCTCCGCATCGACTTCAACGTGGAGGTTCCAAGTGCCACTCGGAACGGTGATCGTGCTCCGAAGGGTGGTAGCGGTGTTCATGCCTATTTTCGTGACCAGTTCCCGTCCAACAAGGGTTCGTTCTCCGTTGGTTTCAGTAAAGATCGAGACGTTGAACGGTTCATCAATGGCTTCTCCAAGACTTGCCAATTGAACGGCGAGTCGCATCGTGGCGCCGGACTCTCTTCCACCACTTATTTCGACATCAGTGATTGCCAAATCCGGACCAATGCTGCTTAATGGCAAAGTCAACCAAGGGTCAAGTTCTGAATTTCCGCCGCTTGCTTCAAGGGTCCAACCCGCATCATCCATGCCCGTTGCCCAGCATACAATGTTGGCCTGTGTTGCGAGCGTTGAAGGATCGCCAAGTGAACTGAAATCAAACACAAAGGAAAACATCGTCTTCCCATCATAGACCGTTGATGAGGCTTTACTCTGGCTGGAAATTGGCCAGGAATCGCTCAAGGAACGAACTTGACAATGAAGGGTTAGATTCGTCGACCATAGGTTCGCCTCCTGGATGTTAGCTCCAATTTCAACTTCGTTGAGATGGAATCGCGAAAAGCCGGTGCTCAAAGTTGAATCGAGCAGCATCGGTGCTGCTCCATCAATTCTCAATGTTGGCAGTTCAATGCTCAACAATTCTCGAGTGGCATACGGGTCCCAAATGCTGAGTTCAGTTTCAAACAACAATCCAGAACCCAATGGCGCATTAAATTCGATGGAGAGTTCTCCGTCGATGGCTTCACCTGAAGTTCCACCGCTCCAACGATCGCTTTGCAATTTACCGTTCCAGTACACGGACACAGGACCGGTGTAACTCGTGTTGCTTAATGCGTGGTGGATGGAGGCATTCAGGCGGATTTGTTCTCCACTTTGAATGCTCCAACCTTCGGTTAAATCACCTTGAACCTCACCTTCGATGTCCATGAGCGATTCAAGGACAACTTCCATTTCTGGCTCGTAGGTCCATTGCTCTTCGAAGGTGATTGTTTCAATGCCGTCATAGTCTTCGATGACCACATCAATGCGACCGTCGTTGCTTCCAGGAGTGACAAAGGTCCAGTCAAGAATCGCTCTGAACTCAATCACCAGCGTTTCGCCAAGCACGGCGTTGCAGCCCTGTGTGACTTGCATTCGAGCGTCGAGGCCTTCACACGTTCCAAGGTTTGTGTTGTAGCGCAGACCGAGGGTGGGATCGTCACCAAGGAGCATGCTAACGCGGGTAATGTCCGCGATTTTATTGGCGTCAGACACTTCGAGTCGCCACCCAACTTCTTTGGTTGGTTCGAGCCTTATTGGACCCTCTGCATTGCCATCGCCTAAGGCTTCGAGGCTCAATAACTGGCCTTTTGCTGGTGTGCGACTTTCCCACCAAAGCGTTCCATTGGCTGCTGATGAAGGACCGATCTCGAAGCCGGCGAGGTCTGTGCCCTTCAACCAAATACGCACCACTTGATGATCCTGGTTTGCGCTTTCGTTGACGTCTAGGTGGATGGTCCAATCGTGACCATCGTTGCTGAATTCAAGTGGATGTGGAACGTATTCGCTTGCTTCAGAAGCACCGTTTTGAGAGGTGTCGTGCAGGGCTTCAATCCAAATGAATCCCTGGACCGTCGCATTTGAAAACCCACCTACATCATGGTACTGAAGCGTGACTTGACGGTTGTTTTCTTCGTTGGTGTATGCTCCAATTATTGGCTCAGTGCCCGTCAACACTGGAGCTTCATTGTTGATTTCAATGGTTTTGTTTGAAGTCAAGACATCCAGTGCTAAATCTTCAGAGGTGCGTGCCTCCAACCAAATCCGTGCGTCACCCGAAGTGCTGTTTGGCAACAGGAAATCAATGGAGGTTGTCGAACCGATGTCCAAGGGGGTCCAGACGCCTTGGTAGGTGTACAACGCTCCACCCGTTGCCTCAGTGGTGGTCACATCGATGTTGATTCGTGCTTCGATAAGTCCATTCAACAAACGAGCTCCTGAATTGGTAAAGGTGTGGTCAACAGTTGCGCTGAACGGTGCATCACCGGGAAAAATTTCGCCCTCGCTGACCGAACTGTCACCCTGACTGCTGAAACTCGATGACATTTCAAGCACCTCAACCGTGAGTTCATTATCGATGGAAGTGATGGTTGGTGTTGTGTAACTTGTCGTTGCCGCACCGTGTGTTGTTACGCTCATCTGCAAGTAAGGTGTGCTCAGTCCGTCATTGACGGCGAACGACCAATCCACAACGTCCCCATCAATGCCGGAGGAATGTGTTGCCAGAATGTCAGAGGAGCGCAAGATACCATCGACATCATCAATGCTCAAAGATGAGGACCTAGGGTTGTAGGACAGAACAGCAGGATCAAGGCCAGTGATGTTGAAGCCATCATAAGTGGTCTGGTGGATCGTAAGGCTGTATGTGGATTGAGCATCGTACGCAGAATGGAAACTTTGCACAACACTGACTTGTGCGTTCGGATTGAGCACACTGGGTGGGGCTGTAAAGAAGCCAGCTTCTTCAAAACCAACCTCGACGTGATTGAGCGTAGGCGTTGTCCATGTGCTGAAATCGGTGGTTCCAAACTCAATTCTGTATTGAATCAGAGAATCACCTTCGAGAGCATCTGCGATGGTGTGATTCCCGATGTCGAGCGATTCAGAACTTTGGTTGGCGCCTAACGGTCGCCATGGGCTGTTGCTGATGTCGACCAGAGTTGCTCCAGTCTTGTATTGCATGGTAAGTTGTGTTTTGGCAGGGGTTATGCCATCCAACTCGATCCAGAGCGGCGTTGCGCTTGCTGCAGGGTTCGTTCGCATGTCAAAAATATCCGAGAGCAAGACACCTGACTGCGCATCTGGGTTCCCGTGCAAGCCTGTGGTGTCGGAATAGGTTGTGCCCCAATTGCTGAACCGCCAGGCCGACGTGTCGCCACCTGCGTAAACCAACGTTCCATCAATATTGAGCAAATCAAAGTCATAGAGTGCAGTGTGCAACGGGTCATGGGCATGGAGTTGGCCGGTAATCGGATCGTAGCCTCGAACTTGGTCGTACCTCAAGTTGTTATTCCGGCCACCAGCGATGATGATCTCATCGTTATGAACAACGGCTGCATGCGAAGAAATTTTGAAGGGCAAATCCGAACCATTGGTCCAAGTGTTGGTCACAGGGTCATAGATTTCGGTGTGGTTTGCGGATTGCGTTGTGGTTTGATTCAATGCAGCATCAAACAAGGTTACAATCCCACCCAAAGCGTACAATTTTCCTTTGAAAGCAACCAATTCAAAGGAGTGGCGTGGTGCGCTCATGTTGGCCATGTAATCCCAGACGTCAGTGGCGGGATTGTACCTCATGGTACGGTTGGTCAAATCTGTTCGATCCTTCTTTCCGACCCCCCCTGCTACATAGATGAAGCCTCCAAGAGTGTCCATGCCAGCTAGGCCAACACCCGTTGTAGCAGGCATCGAGGTGCCGTCCGTCCAGTTGTTGGTTGCGGGGTCAAAGATGTGGACCATTCCATCCCCCATGATGGCAGGTGTTGCATAAGGATGGTAATCTCCTATGGCGTAGATTTTTCCCTGAACGGTCACGCATTCATGGTAGGCTTGAGGTTGCGGTAATGTGTCAGGATTGGGCGTCCACGTTTGGTTCGCAATCTCAAATGTCTCAATGAAATTTGTGATGTCCTCATCGCCGTTCTGACTTGGATTGGGGTCGTATCGCCCACCGATGAGCCAAGCTTCCTCCGTCACGCTGTTGTATTCCAAGCAACCAGCAGTTCGCCTAAACATCATGCCGGGCGCAGGGGTTGTTTGGAAATGAACGATCGGCCTGTCAAGCATCGGTGTGCCAGTGGCGCTGTCAACCGTAATGTTCGAGGGTGTGAAGCCATCGCTGGCGTTAAATCCTTCAACGACCGTAATCACTGATGCCTGTTCGTGTTCTACTTCAAGGGGTTCAGCGGCCTCAAGCACACCACTGTATGGCAGAAGGAACATAGCCACCACCGCCCAAAATACGAAGAGGAAATGACTTGCGCTGAGGTTCGCCATGGTGGGGGACTTTAACGGCGATTCAAGAGGATTGCGTGCCCTTGTCAATTCCCTTCACTTCGACATCCTTCATAGAACCTCACTGACAAAGACACATGCGACGGCCATAGGTTCATTGGTAACGAACTGCTGCGCCGGGGTGGAGGGCTTCAAATGGTACGAGAATACATCGCAAGAGACCCTCGAACAGGGCTTCCTCTCAACGTTGCCAAAAGCAAGCGGGTTGAGAAAAAAATACAGAATGAAGTTGGTCCATGGGTCAGCATTTCTGATGCTGATGTGCTCCCCCTTGCCTTGGGGCAGACGAGCGAGGTTCAAACCCGCTACCTTGACCAAAACCACACACACGGTCGGGCCGCTGGGGTTCGAGCGCTTGGCCGGTTTAGCGGAAGGAGGGTGCATGAGGCGCACAGCGCACTCCTTGTCGCCTTTGAGCAAGATGAAGCAGCCATTAAGGTCGCAGCGCTCAATGTTTTGCCCGAAATCGCAGTTCGTAAATCAGATGAATTGTTTGATTGGCTTTCGGTGCTCCTCGATGATGACGACGCACAGGTCCGCATGGCGGCCAGCCAATGCCTCGCCCTGACGGCTCCAGTGTTCCCCTCAGCGGTCGAAACCATCCTCGCTAACGAACTGCGTTCCCCCAGCAAGCCAAGGCAGACAGCCGCTTGGCGTGGCCTCAAGTCGTTGTGCGAAACTTGGCCAGAAGTTGTTGTTCACCACATCGACACCCTCCTCCTCGAAGACGATCCCACATTCCGTCGAAAAGCAGCTGGGCTGCTCAAGAGCGTTGTGACTCGTGGTGGCCCGTCGGTTTGGGATTTGATCTCATGGTCATTAAATGACACTGATGTGGAGGTGCGCAGAATATCTGCCCGCACCCTACCAAGTCTAGCCAAAAGGGAATCACGAATTGCGACCGTCTTTGCTGAACGAGCGATGGTTGATTCGGATTCAAAGGTCCGTTTGAGCGGGATCAAAGCCCTTCAATCAATCGACACCGATCATGGGCGAGCAAGGGAACTTGTCGTCAAGGGAACCGCCTCCAAGGACGTCCAAGTCCGCAAGGCATGCGTCGATTTGCTGCCTCGTCTGTTCGGCGAGGATGTGTTGCGAACCATGGCTATTGATTTGCTCAAGACCGAAACCGACGCTTCCATCATCACCTCACTCAAGGAGATGGTATTCGATGCCTCAATCGAAGGCACCGAAGCTCAGAAAAACGCTCAATTGGCGCCTGCCCCAGCCGTGCCAGCCATCGACAGAGAAATTGCAGAAGCTCACGGAAAACAAGTCGGTTTCGAACCCCTTCGTCCAAATCCTCCTCCGTCAAAGCCCAAGGATGCTGAACCACAAGAACGGCCAACCCCTTCACCTCAGCCTACAGCAGGTGCTTACAGGTCTGTGTCTCAGGATGAGATGATGGGATACGACGATGAATTCGAGGATGAAGAGCCTGAAACGGATGATGAATACTTCTGATGTCCATTCGAATGGCTCGATGTTCTCACACCAACCATGTCGGCATTGTTAAGAAGGGAGCATCAGTGGCCGGATTGCTTAGAGGTGTTTATGATGAGTTCAGGCGCATTTAATGACAAGGAAGAACAGTTCGACCGTTTGTGGGATGGAATCACCCCTAAAGGGATCAACCGCAACAAGTCGCTCAAGTTCAGACAGTACATTCTCGAACACGTTCGACAGACTAAGCGCCCTCTGACCCGTGAGAACGCCCGAAAATATTGGATGGGTATTCTCCAACAAGAAATCGCAGAGGCCGACAATTACTGATTCAATTCGATTGGGTTGCCACCGTCTCGGCGACCCACTCACACAACCGAGACGGAGATGATACCATGTTCACCAAAACACGCTTCGACTCATGGGACCTACCATCCGGCCTTTTGGATGGATTGGCTGCCCTTGAATGGACCCACGCAACACAAGTCCAGAAAGACACCATTCCACTTGCCCGCCGTGGCCTTGATGTGATCGGCCAAGCCCGAACAGGTTCTGGAAAAACGGCAGCTTTTGGATTACCAATTCTCGAACGATGCAGCCCTACAGGCTCCCTTCAAGCGTTGATTTTGACCCCCACACGCGAACTTGCAAACCAGGTGGCTCAAGAATTTGAATCCCTCCAAGGGGAAAGTAACCTTTCCATTCAGACCGTCTACGGTGGAACTGATTTGGAAAAGCAAGCTCGAACCCTCGACGGCGGTGTCGACATCATCGTTGGAACACCCGGACGAGTGATGGACATGAGCGAACGCGGTCACATTGACCTGACTTCACCTTCCTTATTCTGCCTCGATGAGGCGGACCGCATGTTGGACATGGGTTTCTTCCCAGACATCATGTGGGTGATTGAGCGCATGACAGGGCGAGAACAAACCCTCCTCTTCTCAGCAACGTTCCCACAAGAAATTATTGACACCGCAAACGAATTCATGAACGAACCAGAGTTCGTTTTGACCAACACTGAGGAATTGGATATACCACCAATCGACATGTACAGTGTTCGAATTGGCCGGGCCAACAAACTTTGGGTGCTTGGACGACTTCTTGCTGGCATGAACGAAGAAGATCAAACCATCATTTTCTGCAACACCAAGCGCATGGTGGACTTGGCTGTTCAACGCCTCTCAAAACATGGGTTTTCAGTTGAAGGCCTGCATGGTGATTTGAGCCAAAACCAAAGAGAAAAAATTCTCGGTCGGTTCAAGGCTGAGGAAATTAAAACCATCGTTGCCACCGATGTCGCAGCCCGTGGAATTGACGTGGATGGGATTACCCTCGTCATCAATTACGATCTCCCAGTCGATCTGGATTCCTTTGTCCACAGGGTTGGCCGCACAGGACGCATCGGTCGCAAGGGTGAGGCCTGGAGTTTGGTTTCACGAGACGACGCTCCACAACTATCCAAGATCATGGCCACCTATGGATTGGATATCATCGAATCCGAACCTCCGGCTCTGCCAGAAGGTATGGACCGGGACCCAGTCAAGCGACAGGATGATTTCGGAGAAACAGCGGACGTCTTTGGCTTCGTGACGCTTGAATTGAACATTGGGCCTACTGCTGCAGGCTCCTCAAGAAAAGTCTCCCAGTGGTTCATCGACGCATTGCGTTGCAATGAAATGGCCATTGGCGATGTTCATTTCGAAAGTGAATCGACCTTCGTCAGCATCCACACCAGCAAGGTCGGATTAGCCATCAAGGCGCTTCAAAAGAAAGAAATGTCTGGCCAGCAAGTTGTTGCAACCATTGTTGAATGAGTTTACTCTTCTTCGCTGCGGCGCTTCTTCCAAGAGCCTTTTTTCTTTGAGGCATGTCGCGAAGTGGGCGCTTTTGGTTCCAGTGATGCTTCAAGGCCGACATCAGTTTTTCTGGAGGGCCATAATCCGTTTTCATCAGGACGCTGAACCTCAATGCCACCCACGCCAGCAAATAAGATCCCAAGTGCAGAAAGAGACCAAGCATAACCGATCGCGTCATCCCAGCGGTTCTGAGCTTGGCCACATTCGGATGAGACAAGATCAAGGCTGTAGCAGGTGTCCAACGTTGATTTTGCATCCATCGCTTCGGTGTTGCTGGTGACGTTGTGCGCTGCTGTGGCAATCAACACAGCAGCCAGCAACAGCAATGCCAAGTGAATTTGCTTTGGTGCTCTGCGGAGCGTCAATCGCCATTCTCCTGGTGTCCCATAGGATGCATCAAGTGTACGCGCTGGTCCTCCAACAAGCCAGAACCACGCAACCCACATGCCGACAAGAACAACCATGAATCCCCATTTATACACCATTGTGTGCCACTCCCACATTCCAGTTAGGCAAGCCGCATCGTTCGGTAGGGCGGCACAATCTTCGAGGGCAATCGGATAAAAAACCACCAATCGCAGCAGATTGAGCACATACACGATGGCACACATCACCAGGATTGAACGAATCTTGAGTTTCTGAGGAACACCTTCAGTCATGGCGACAAGCGTGGACAGGAAAATCATCTCATGAACGCCGGCGCATTCATCAGAAACATAGAGGGCTATGTGATCAAAAGTGCCGGGGAAATCAGGGTGGTTCAATTCAATTCTTGTCATCCAGCCATTGTGCATTCCTAATGTGGAAGCACCTTCGCCATAGAGAAAATTGGTGATGGCGTTCCAAAGATAAGCCTCCGATACTTGAATCGGAGCAAGGGTGTCTGAGGGCATGGTCAAGAACCAGTAGAACGCCTCAACGCAAAGCAAAGCGAGTGGAATACGCGCATACCTCAAACCGAGTTGCGCCACTTCCGACCATTCCATATCGTCTGGCTTTTGCGACGATGTGGCGGTGGACACCATGGACAATGGTGGGTGTTCCTCCTCATCAACTTGCGGGCCAAAAGGCAGAAAAACAACGCATCAAAAGGAAATTGCCAAACTGGCGAAAGGTGCACTTCATACCAATGAACATACAGGGCTGGCTGTGGTCGAAGTGAAGCAGTTGGGCACCGCTTTACCGGTGCAACCAACACATAGGCTCAATGTCATCGGTTTTTTCTGTCCAGTTCCTGTTGCGGAAGCAAAGAAAGCACTGGCCAGGATGGACCAAGGTGATGTCCTCGAGTTGTGGGCTGATGATCCTGAAACCTTGCATGATCTTCCAATGCTGATTCAGCGAACCCCGCACCATCTTATTTCTATAGAAGAGGGCTCTGGAGAGTATCGCTTCCTTGTGGAGGTGGCAGAATGAGCCCTCCAGTCGTGGAACGTAATTCAGTTCCAAGTGAAGCTAAATTACCTACCTTGAGCGGTGAGTTCAATATCCGAATTTTTCACGAAGCCGAAACTGGCCACGATCACGTGGCGCTCACCATCGGGGACATGAGCGGCCCAGATCCAGTCCTTGTTCGCCTGCACTCCGAATGCCTCACTGGCGATGCATTTGGGAGCACACGATGTGATTGCGGGCCTCAACTTCAAGCAGCGATGAACGCGGTTGTTGAGCGCGGGTATGGTTGCATACTCTACTTGCGCCAAGAAGGAAGGGGCATAGGACTTCACGCTAAAATCCAAGCCTACCACCTCCAAGATAAAGGTGCAGACACCCTTGATGCAAATCTTATGTTGGGTCTTCCAGGTGATGGACGGGACTACAAAATCGCTGCCTCAATGCTCAAAGCATTGGACATTTCACGCATTGAATTATTGTCAAACAATCCCGACAAAGCCAAACAACTCATTGAACACGGCATCGATGTGACATCACGAACCGGTTTGGTGGTAGGGGTCGGTCATCAAAACCGGTTCTACCTAGAGACCAAGGTTGAGCGAATGGGCCATACCATCACAGAAGCAGATCTTTCACCAGACAGGCTTGACAAGGATGAGCAAAGAGGGCCGTGACCGAGAATCGAACTCGGGCTGGCAGAACCACAATCTGCCGTGCTAACCCCTACACCATCACAGCCATGAGAGGTACTTCGCCGTCAAGCGCGTGGTATTTCAATGGTGCGTACAGCGCAACAGGTCGCTGATGCCCTGTCAAGCGAGCAGAGGACCCTTGCATTCAAGTGCATTCGGCCTTGTAGTCCACCCATGCGAACTCTATGCGCAAAGAAGTTCATCGCCAGCGGACTGCTTCTGTTGTTTGTTTTGGCTCCGCTATCCAGCGTTTCAGCCCGCTCAGTTCATGAGACGACTGCAGTTGATTTGCTTCCGCAAGGTGATTTTGAGGATTCAACGGAATGGAGCGTTGATGCGTACACTTCATTTTCTCAAGACCAAGCTCTGTACACGGAGGTCATGGTGGCGGACAGTCGCTTGACCATGGTTCATGATCGACCGGTTAATCTGGACACGATGGTGTTCTGGGCCCAATCCACACCAACCAATTCCAACAACTCGCTTTACGCACCTGATGGGGCCTATTCGTGGTCGTCCGGACCAGAGATGGAGTTGACAAATTTCTATGCTGCAGGCTCCACACAATATGAGATTGAGCAGGTGAAGTTGGTGTTTGCTTTCGCAGTGCCTCACACGCTGTCACAAGATTCAGTGCGTTTCTCTGTCGAATACAACGGTAACTTCTCATCCCTTGCAACCTTTGCTCACACTCAGGCTCCACTTGACCACATGACCAATTACTGGAAAAAGGACATCAGTACACTTGATGCGTGGACCTGGTCATCCTTACAAAACCTCATCGTCACTGCGAATTATGAATCGGTTGGTTCCACCGATGATTCACAACTCAACTTGGATGCAGTTGGAGTTGAAGTCACCATGCAAACACCATGGTACGGTGGAGAAGTGGCCGAAGCTTCCACATCTTTCAGCGCACATGAAACTCCAGTGATTGTTCTTGATTTGACGGCTGGAGAATCAGAAAACATGGGCTATGCAGCATGTGGACTGCAAAGCAGCGTCGATGGTGCCACCGGCCAATGGACAAGCAACGTTATTGAAACGCCTCCTAACCAACGCATCGGTCGCGTTCATTTCACGCTCCAAAACGAATCCCTCGACGATGTGGTGTTGCATTACGCCTCCTCGGCAGATGGAACCTCCTTCACGGCGTTTGAGGTGATGGATGAGCACATGCTGTTGCCAGATCAGCCTTACACCAAGGTTCGTGTCACAACCATTGAGGCGTGCATCAGTGAGATCACCATCGATGTGAACGACCCAACCTTGACCCTTAACGGGCGAATCTTCGGCGATTTAGACGGGCTGGATTCAAGTTACTCGCGTTGGTTGTTGTTCGTTAACGATGAACTTGTCACCAACCAACCTGTCGAACTCTCTTCTTCAATCTCGCTCTCTTTCCCAGTTGGTGCTCACATCCATAGCCCTACTGCTCCGCTTCATGTGGAACTCAAGGCTTGGTTTACTTGGGACTCACAAGGCGGAGAAAGCACGACAGCGTTTGAAGTGACTGCGATGTCCATCACAGGCGGCTACAACATCACATGGGATGAAAACCCGACCTGTGTTGCTATCGGCGATCAAACCATGATTGAAGATGGGGGAGGGCGAATCCTACCCTTCCTTCACCGATGCCAAGATGACCGCACCGTCAATGAAAACCTCGTGGTCTCATTCACCAACACAAATCCGAACCTCGTCCTCGTTGATCTTTCACAAGGAGATGTTCGCGTTCGATTGATGCCAGAAGTATCGGGCTTTGCGACCGTCACCACAACCGTCCTTGATGAAGCAGGGAATGCTTGGAAAGAAGTGTTCATGATTACTGTGAGTCCTGTTGATGATCCACCGACCTTAACAGAATTCCAGTCCCTCATACCAGTTCAGTTGTCAGTGCCAACCGCGCTTGATTTCACCTATGGGGATCTTGATTCAGATGATTTGAGCGCAAGCACCAACCGCAGTTGGGCTTCTGTTGATTTGGTTACAAGAACCATCACAGTGACTGCACCTACTCCTGGCTTCCACTCGGTTCTTGTTTCCATTTGCGACCAAACGTCCTGCACTGAGCGCGTGATGGATTTGGAAGTGATGGCCCTCCCGGATCTCATCATTGAAACAATTGATGCTGGAGATGATGCAATTCTCGCTGGTGATGTTGCTGCTGTTCGTGTCTTCGTCCGCAACAATGGACAAGCTGATGCATCGATGATTTCCGTTCGGTGTGAAATGAACTCCGAACTGGTTGCAATTGGCACGTTACCAATTCTACGACCAGGTGAACTCGGATCCGTGACATGTGACTGGGGCGTCCCAGAACAAACAGGTGTCATCCAATTCAGTGCTGTTGTGGATCGTGGCTTGGAAATCGATGAGGGGGATGAGACAAACAATGAGGCTGCAATTGCTGTTGAGATTGAAGCAAGTCCCTCCAGCGCCGATGATTCATCCAGCTCCATCGAGATGAGTGACGGTGCATTCTACGGTTTGACCGTGATCGGTCTTCTTGCCATTCTGGGGGCATTTGCTTTCTTTGCTCCGGCAAAGATCAGAAAACTTGAGTGACCACATCATTGTGCTGCGCAGGCTTCAAACGGATTGGTGTCAACACCCTTTCCATGAGCCGCCGAAACAACATCTCTGATGACGGATAACGCGAAAAGAAGCCTCAAACTTGATAATGGGACCGTCTCACAAAAACTTGCTTTGAGGTCGTGGGGACCGTTCAACTTCGGTTGACAAGGCGGATGTGGGAATCATGTCAGTATTGAAAATAAGAATAGAAACCGAGGAGTACATTTACGAAGAATACATCGAAGCGTGAAATAGATCACGTTGATTTGGCCGTCACTCAGGTGACTTCCAACGTCGGGGATAGAGGTCGCCATCCATGAGCACCATGCTCGGGCGTGCGATTTCCCCTTCCTTCATCGATGGGATTTCGTCTGTGTTTGCCGTGAGAGTCACGACACCGACCGCCTCGTTTTTGAGGGTTTGAACGTAAATTTCCTTTCCAGATGTGACGCCAGATGCGATGCTGACCAGACCCGGTCGGAGCAATGGAGCCCCGTGAGCAAGTGCAGCAGCAGCGCTGTCCTTCACGGTCGCCGATGGCAAATCCAACAGCAACTTTTCGATTGGATGAATGATTTTGAGCAATGCCTCTGGGGCATCGCATTCCTTCCAAAGCCAAACTGCGTCAGCAAGTTCCTGCAGTGTAACGCAATCATCGAGATTGAACACTCCAGAGGAGTCACGGCGTAGTTCCTTCAGTTGAACCTTCATGTTCAGCAGAAGACCGAGGTCTCTAGCCATGGTTCGAATGTAGGTCCCCGCTTCACAATGAACTCGGGCAATCATATCTTTACCAGACGCATCAAGCATCTCAAACTTGAAGATTTTACGGGTGCGAACTTGCACCTTGACAGCTGAAACTTCTGGTGGGACGTTGTAAACCCTTCCTGTTAACCTTGCCATCGCTTCACTGAGCGCTTTAGGATCGACTTCTTCAGCAAACCGAAACACACAGATGTATGATTTCTTATGGTTGAGAATTTTCTTGGTGACCTTCATTGCTTTTCCAGCCATGAGGGGAAGCACACCTGTAGCAAATGGATCCAGAGTTCCTCCATGTCCCATTCGCTCAAGCCCAAATAAGTCCCTGGCCCATGCTGCAACCTGGTGAGATGTGGGGCCAGCAGGCTTGTCGAGCAAAATAAAACCGGCCGCTAAGCGTTGCTCGACATTCCTTGCATCGGGATGAATTCCAACGGCTTCATTCGTGGTTGCGTTATCGTCGAGATGATGATGTGTCATAGAGAAGCCTCCAATTTTTCAATCACTGCAGAGAGTACTTCTTCCCTGCTGAGAGTTGTTGCATCGAGTACTATGGTATAGGGTTCGCGCTGTTCGGGCAAGAGACCGTACAGCTCCATGAAGCGCTCTGCGTCGACCGCAGTTCGCATTTCGTTGGCGTGTAGGGCTTCCTCCAGAGTGCAATGCTCTCGTGCTACAACTCGGTTGGCACGCTCTTGGTCGTCGACCTCAAGCCAAAGGCGAACGCAATCAAGATTCAGTTTGTACGCCCACCATCCTGACAGACGAGATTCCACAATGTCCTCTGCACCGTCCAATGACATACGCTCCTGCAAAAGAGCATCGAGTTGGCGATCCACCTCTAAATCGGTCTTGCACAAATCTCCGAACTCTGCGAGGCTTAGACCACGTCGCCTTGCTTCTTCACGAAACACTTCACCGCCATTGAGTGAGGTCCAACCAAAATGTTCCATGAGACCGTTTACGAGGGTGCTGGTTCCGCTCCCTGGGTGACCAGAAACCGTGATCTTGACCATGTTTACACCCATTCGTGGCGGCAGACATCGCAACGTTTGGTGCGCGGCCCTAAGGTTGAGATCATGTCCATTCCACATTCAGGGCATTCCTTTGCCACAGATCTAGTGTTTGCTTTTGGAGTGCTCTCAACCGCAGATGATGATTCCTCGGCTTTTGATTTGCTGGCTTTCCGGTTTGAGTTTTGTCGCTGGCTTCGTTGCTGCCTTCGGCGAGCATCGGCGCTTTTGGTTTTGTTTTGGCCGGCGACCAGGTGCAACAATGGCTCTTTGATGGTTTCACCCGACTTTACCATTGGATGGGACCGATATCGGAACAATTTGATGTGGCGGTCCACAACTCGACCTAGCGGTGCGCTCATGCAAATGTAGGTGCAAATCCATGCAGGGAAGAACAAAAATTTGTCTTCGAGGAGGTTCCATTCTGTGTTCCATGGTAGGGATACATAGTCGACTCGGAAATTTTCAACGGTCGTGGTCAACCATGCAAAAATAGCGATGATAAACACCATGGTGAACATCATCGGTTTCATGGCACCCATTTGCACTTTGAGTTGCTCTGGCATCATTTGTTGTTGAAGTGTTGTTGCCTTTTCTTGCAAGATTGGATCTCGACTCATTCGTGCGTCATTCATCATCATGCGAACTTGGCGTTGTCGGTGGCCAATGTGCGCCTGCGCCATAGGGTCGGTGAAGACATTTCTCAACACGGTGTTCATGGTCATGGAAAAGGTACCCAGGATCAACACTGTGAACACGAAGTAGGATTCTTCGGGAAGAATTGGAGCGAGAATCGGGTCGGCGATTGCGCCCAGCGAGTTACGAATATCTGGATTCATAATGAGCAGGGTCATCATGACCATGACACCCAACATCATCAGCATCGAACCGCCGGGTGGTTGGGGTGGAGGCGGTGCGTTGCCGTTTGCCATGGTAAGTGGGCAACGCACGGGGGGCATGAAGGTTGGGTTTGTTTTCTCTCCGCTAGAGGCAGATTTTATCCTGGTATTGGCGAGGGTTTCAAACAGGACCGCTGGCGTGGCTGTACCATGCGTCGCAAAGAGCCGTTGGACATCGACCGAACATGGCAACACTCAGTCCCCGTGCCGATGCCCAATAGGCCAGTGTGCGTAACAGAGGATGAAGCCATCACTCAATTGGCTCGTTTGCCCCATCCACCTCGGATGTTTTTGTGGACGGATGCTGAACGGCGTTGTTTACCAGGCTGGGGTTTTGTCGCTAGCGTCCGTCAAGGGGTTCCTCCTGAAGGCATTGAAGCAGAACTCGATGCTTGGAAAGGCCAGTACCCTGATGCGTGGTTGGCTGTGGACCTTCGTGACGGGGTGATTCCTCCCTCCACATCCAATTCCCTTGATTCAGTACTTGGAAAGCTAGGCCGTCCCGTTTTAATCCTCGTGAGTCGTTCATCCGATCATGAAGATTGGCCACAATGGGTTCTTCCAGAGTGAACAAGCATCCACGGCCCTGACGCTAGGTGCATCAACGAAGCGGCTCTCACGATGTGAAATCGTACTTGCAAGAACTGCACTCGGTTGCATCATGTGCGTTCATTGTCATGCAAATTGGGCACATCTTGTCATCAATTGATTCCTCTTCAGTCGCCTCTTCTTCCACAACTGCTTCTTCAGCTGGTGCTTCCTCAGCCGGTGCTTCGTCTTCAGCCTCTTCGGCTTCGTCCTCTGATGAGTCAGTGGACCATGCTGCTGCGGCTGCTTCAAGTTCAGCCTTCTTGAGGTATCCGTTTTCGTCCAAATCAAAGTTTGCTGCATGCTCAACAAAAGCATCTCGTTCAGCAACATCGATTCCCGAGGCTTCCATGACTCGCAACAACACATCCTCTCGCCAGGTGACTTTTGGTGTGTCTTCTGAATCATCATCGCCTGCTTCATCAACAGCATCTTCTACGGTTTCTTCGGCTTCCTCTGCTTCTTCTGCTTCAGGCTCTGGAGTTGCCGGTAGGTCATCAGATTCGACTTCGTCACCAAAGTGAAC
>QQSI01000016.1 GCA_003602645.1 Candidatus Poseidoniales archaeon
GTGACCTGGCGGTTCATTGTGAACTCAAATTGGGAGGACACCGATGAAGTACGCATCTATTCAGGACTCATTGCTAGCGATGGCGTCAACGGCCTACCTTCTGCCGTGTTGATGGCTCCTCCGGGTGGAAATGCAGTCGAAAACGATGCAATCATCACCAACTTCGAAGTTCGAAACGACATCGGTCTGTCCCAAGACTTGGACAATGGTAAATCGAATCAAATCGTCAATCTTGCAGGCAGCATCCGCCTGGAGAACCTCGACATTTCTCCAGACCCAAGTCGCTACTTCATGGTGCTAGAGCAGAAATACATCAACACTTCTTCTGAAAACTTCACCATTGAATGGCTGCCGGTTGAGAACCAATCAGGCGTGATTGGCGGTGATTTCAATCTCGATATTGACCTTGGATTCGCAGCTGGCGAGGAAACGTACAGGTTCAGAATTGACGGCTACGAGGGCGGCGACACGCTCTGTCCTGCCGCAGTTTACCGACCTGACAGCGACTGTGCCATCCCATTCAACCTCTCGATTGATACACTCGATCCGTCGTTGATCGAAGTCAAGATTTTGAACGGCCAAGTTGACCCGTCCCTCGAAAGCAACTGGCGTACAATGGTCGATGACACATGGGTTGTTCCATCAGCCAATCAACAAATCCGCCTCTTGGCCTACGACTTGCCAAACCCACCATCCTCTCTCGACATCAAGATCTGGGTCGAAAACGATCACGACATCAATGGTGATGGTCATGCAAATGCTTCGGAATACATCACGGTTACCGTGAACAACGACGGAGAGGCACCGTTCGCAAATTACACTGGATCCTTCAGTGACATGGCGAACATCGGTGCAGACCCAGTTGGAAAGGTCTCCGTTTGGATCGAAGGATACGATCTTGCTGGCAATCCAATCAACGGAGGAGCGCCTGGATTCGAAGACGATCACTTCACCTATGTTTCGATGAATTCCAAGTCTCCAGTCATTCGTAACTTCTTCATTGACGACTCTCAAGACGGACGATTCCTTAACTCAAATCAACCACAGTACGACGGAAAGTGGAATCAAACCATGTATGCTGGCAACCAATACTCGTTAATTGTTGAAGCAAACGACGACAATGGATGGCGAGACGTGGATTATTTCCACCTTGATTTGGCTGACAACCGTGACGATATGAACGTCTACTACTCCCCGAGAAACGAAACCGCTTGGAGCGATTCACCTTGGATTACAATCCTTGAAGAGAGCGAAATTTCCGACGGTCCACGAATGCTCCGCATGGATGGAGGCGCATTGATCGACCCGTTCGAAGCCGACTTCATGCTTGACCTACCAATCCGGATCGATTGGGGTGTGCTTGGCGCAACCACTGCGCTCAACAACCCAGTGCTCTACATGCAAGATCTCGACAACCCAAGGTACAGAATGCTACCCGCCCCAGGCCGTCACATCCAAGATTGGTACTACAGCGACGGTATCCAACTCGACTTCCGAACCGATGAAGTCAACGATTTGATGGTTACACCGCTCTTTGCAGACTTGTCAGAACCACAAACTGAAGACGTGCGCAAAGGATTCGTCTATCCCGGTGATACCATTTCATTCACCGGACAGTACGCATATTTGGATGGAATCAACAACGACGTGTTCATCACTCCAGAAATCCCACTGACATTGGAAATCACCCGCCAAGACGCCGTTGCAAACGGTGCTAAGGGCTATGTTCCATTCCCTGGTGAAGTCACCTACCACACCTTCACTGGTGGCGTGTTTAACATTAACATCACAGCGGCTCCTGTAGCGAATGATTACCAGTACTCATTCCGACTCTGTCCTTTCGATGATCCAACAACCGCTCTTGATGATGCCACTACGTGTGGTCCTGATGAGATTGGTTTGCCGGATGGGGCAGTTGATACAACGCCTGCGGTGTGTGCTGGTTCGAGTTCATACGGCTGCTCGGTCTTCAACATCAAGGTGGATGGAAACCCACCTGAAGTCAACACCGATTCATGGACTGCTAAGCGCGGTGCAACCGGTGAAGTGATTTCTGGAGACATGCCAACATCAACCTACCATTGTGTGGATGTTGAAGTTGTGCTCAAGGAACGTGAAGCCTTGTTCCAAGGCGATGTCAACGTGGCTTGGAGTTTCTACTCCGATGCAAGCAACAACATCGTTTGGCCAATTTTCCGAACCGCCTTTGGCGATGAACCATTGACGGCTGAATTGACGCTCTCTCCACTGGGTGGTTCCTATGCAGCAGCCGCAACATGCATTGATTTGTGGCCTCTTGAAGAAGGTCAATTCGAACCTGATGAAGAACAAATCAAGAACGTTGAACTGGTGATGTGGATCGATGCAAAAGATTCAGCGGGTGCAGGTGTCATCTTCGGTGGCGGTCCAACTGAGGACGGTGGAATTGCAGCAATCTTCTCCAGTTCGGAAGAGCACAAGTCCAACTATCGCTTTATCCATGAAGAGCCAAGTTTCGCAGTTGAGAACATCATTCTCACACCTTCCTCACCAGAAGTTGGTCAAACCATGGAAATCCAAATTGAAGTTCGAAACGATGGGACCATGGCAGGTGGAACGAACTTGGTTGTTCGTTCAGTCACAGCAGGAGGAATTCCTGTGTTGGAAGCCACTATTGAAACCGGTGATATTGAGATCTTGCAAAAGAAATGGGTGACCGTTGAATTGGTACAATTCACTCGAGCAACAACTGGTATGTATTACCTGATTTCAGATGAGACCACCAATGAACTGCTCTACAATGGATCCTCTGAAGGCCAACAATTCAATGTGAAGGTGCAAAGCGAATCCAGTGATAGCGGCACGGTTCTCCTGCTGCTTGTTGTGCTGGTAACCATCGTTGCGATCCTCGGTGTGGTTGTCTTCGTCCTTGTTCGACGTGGAGACGGTGGGAACATGTTCGACGACGATGACGATATTGACGATGATGCTCCAACAAAGGCCTATGCGGAACTTCCGGGTATGGCAACCGCTGCGCCTGCAGCCAATGTCACTCCAGAAATGGCAAACGCTATGGCTCAGTTCCCGCAATGGACTCAAGAGGAAATCCAAGGTTACTTCGATCAAGGATGGAGCGTTGAAGCACTACAAGACTGGGTCAAAAACCAGTGAGCGTGAGCAGCTTGCCCGAGCGATTGGATTGGGCTGACCATGCTTGGTCCGACCCGGATGGGGGCACAATCTTGCTCCATGGTGTTCTGCCCACGGTGGTGTATCCGCGAATCATGCGGCCACGAGAAACATGGCATGCTTTGGCCATTCTTGACGCACCAGATGTTGTTGACATGTGGGTTCAGGAAGAAAAGGATGAAGCAGAATCCCCCGGTGTAAATCTTGCACATGGTTTGATTTCTGGGGGTTCATTTGGGATTTATCTTGATGAAATTACCATGCTTGAGGATGTCAAATCGGGCAGTTTCCCAGACCCTGAACCACGTCGCTTGCATCGAAACGCCGAGCGTCATGATCGTCCAGTCTACTTCATCGAGCCAACAGCCGATGATGAATTTTGGAATGAGCACCTGACCAACGAAGCCAAAGCCGCCTCGCATTGGAAAAAGCTGCTCGGTATGATTTCATTGGGTGGAAAATGGAGAAAGCGCGTCAAAAAGAACATCTTTTTTGCTCAAAAACCACCCCGTGGCATCTCGCCCAACTACGGTTCAGCAGCGGTCTTAGCTGCCACTTGGTGGGACCTCAATGAATGGCTTGTTGGTGAGTCGGTCGTCAAGGCTCGGGACTTGCGGTACGCCGAGCGTCTTCGTGGAGCTCTTGCAGATGTGAGAACGCGCCATGGTGAGGATGCAGTGTTGCTTTTGCCGTTGTTTTTACCTCATCGAAATGCGATTTTAGCAGCACTCGAAAACCTTCCTGAAGCAGAGGAGATTACTTCATACCCAACCCATTCGGGCAACACAGAGGAGGAGTGACCATGGCGGGCGCAATCGAAGTTAGAATTGAAAACCAACTCGTTCGATTCGTACCACCAAGCCCTGTGGATCAGGCGTCAGTCGTCGCCCAACTTGGAGGTCAACAAACCGGTGGTGTCGTCATCAAAGTCCTTGATCGCCCACGCGCAACGCTTGTCATCGATCAGGCGGGACGGATTGTCGTTCACGGAACTCACCGAGTCGAAGCGGCCCGGGCCGCAGCAAAGGAATTGATGCTGCGTCTTGGATTGAACGATGCTGGATTAGAAACCGAACTCGGCCCAGTGGTTGCATCCTTTGATCTTGGTCAACCCCTTATGGTCGAAAGCGTGGTTGGTGATTTTGGAGCAGGGACTGCTCATTTTGATGAACGCCTCGGCTGCACCATCGTCGATGACACACGTCACAACCTCACGCTTCACATGTGGCCGAATGGTCGTTGCGTTGCTACCGACGCTCGCCACCGCAACATGGTGGCAATGGCTGCAGTGTATTGGAAAGGCCGATTCAATGAGCGAAACCTCTTGGTTGAACGCATTTGAGTGAATTTTAGCCCATGCGTTGAAAGGTCAAGCCTTCATCACAAGCATGAGGTTCATACATGGCTGCTGAGGTAAAGTGGGATGGTCCTATTGTGGACAATCATTTCCATTTGAATCGAAGTGGCTTGTTTCTTCAGGCAGCGGGCGAATTCAAGCGGGTTGGCGGCACTGACTTGATCCTCGTTCATTGCCCAGATTTCTCATCACCCCCAACCACGAGAAAAGGCCACCTTGCCACCTATCAGGATACGGTTCGGATGGCTGAAGAAGTGCGCAAAGAACACAATCTCGGTGTCCGAGTGGTTTTAGGCCCGCATCCAGCGGCCTTTGCTCATCAATTTGAAGCCTGGTTGAAAGAAGATGGAGAGCATGGAGCAGAACGAGCAATGGAAAACTATCGGGACAGCATCGACGCAGCTTTGGAACTGGTCCGGGAAGGAAAAGCCCACGCTATCGGGGAAGTTGGACGGCCGCATTGGCCGGTCAGCGAGCGCATTTGGGACCTTTCCAATCAACTGTTAGAAGAAACGATGAGCCTTGCTCGCAAGGAAGGGGTGACTCTTCAGTTGCATGTGGAGGGGGAATTGGAAACGACCTATAGCGACCTTGCTGCAATGGCGGATCGTGTTGGTCTTGACAAACAACGTCTCGTTCGTCATTACGCACCACCAACCGTTTCAGGTGATGTGACCCAAGGTCTTACGCCCAGTGTTTTAATCGGGAAAGGGGCCATTGAGGAAGTGCTTGCGACTGCTGAATCCTCGACCCATGGATTCCTGCTGGAGACCGATTATATGGATGACGTGCGGAGACCAGGGGCAGTGCTTGGCCCCAAAACAGTTCCAAAGCGAACTCAACAATTGCTTGAGGGCGGTCTTGATGATGCCTTCTTATGGAAGGCTCATCAGGATTTGCCTGATTTTCTCTATGGTCCCTCAGAATGAATCTTGGGTGCGAAGAGCCCTCTTTCATTGGAACCATCCGCCATCACATTGATGAGATAGCGCCTTTAGCATTGGCTCATGGAAGGTTCGCGAAGGGGCTTCACAGCGTTGCTTGTGCTCGCTTTGTTCGTGCTTCCAGCGCTCGGGACACCAGCCTCTGCCCAAGGCTCACCTTTGCCGGCTGTTGAATTGGATTGCGGACCGGATCCAGTGATGAATGTTCATCCAAATTCCTACGAAGATGCCGTTCTCCAATGCACGGTCACCAACCCTACTTCCGCCAGCGAAGTGGTCGAAGTGAGCAAAGTTGAGTGGGACGGTATCAATGTTGAGATGACCCTTAGCGAAGATGAATTCACCCTCGCCGCTGGCGATGAAGAGAGTTTCAACATCATATTCAGCGGTCAAACAAGGCTCCCTGCCTCTCTCACTCATGAATTCGAGATCGAAGCAAAAGTCACCTCATGGAATAACCTCCCATATGGTCAATTGCCAGATGGGCCATGGGTGGCCAATACCTCGTATTTGGGCGACTTTTCAATCGCTTCCTACGGCATGGTTGAACTGCTTATGTCGGACAAAACGACCCGCGAACTATCAACCTCTGAAGAGGTTGAATTTACCTTCCAATTCACCAACAAAGGCAACGATGCTGACGATATTCGTGTGAGCATCGCTAATGAAGCCGACCTTTCTGCTGCAGGATTTTCATTCCCTGGGGGCACCTTCGTGTCTGAAGATGTTGCCTACCAAGGCACCTCCAGCCTGAGAACATTAAGCGTTTTCTCGCCCTCTGAATTGACCGAAGACATTCGCCTTCCAGTCATTTTCAAAGCAGAAAGCACGGTCGACAGCGACGCACCAACGAGCGAAATAACCGTTCAACTCAACGTTGTAGCCCCGGGACAATCCAATTCGCTTGGTGGAAACTTAGAGGAAATTGACAGAGATCAGTTGCTTCAATATGGCGCAATTGCAGGAGCTGTCATCCTCGTGCTGTTGTTGATCGTTGTCTTAGCAAAAGCAACAAAACGCTCCTCCAAAACCCCTGATTCGGGTATCCAAATCCCTACACCCCTGGAAATTCCTGAAGAACCAACGCCTTCAGTTGCGACGCTCGATGATGACTTGGATGATTTCTTTTCAGATTTAGATGCCCCTTCTCAACCCGATGAATTCGATGATTTATTCAATGAATTGTAGGTCTGTCCGGCGGCTCAAAATGGGTCGCAGATTAGCGGTTTAACCGGTCTTGGCAGAGGGAACAGTGATAGGTTAGGTGTGCTGGCCAACACCTACCCATTGGGTAGGTGCTGTTATGCTACAATTGCAAGGGAAGACCGCATTTGTCTTTGGAGTGGCCAGTGAGGATTCAATCGCTTGGGCCATTTGTGAGCAATTAGCGGCTGCAGGTGTGACGCTGTATCTTGGTTTCCAGAAGCGGTTTATGAGCCGTGTCTTCCAATTAAAGGACAAACTCCCTCAGATTGGAGGGTTTTACCCCCTCGATGTCGAGCAGGACGCAACAACAAAGGAATTTTTTGACGCATTTGCTGCTGAACATCCCGGTGTGAAGGCGGACATCATGATTCACGCCATCGGTTTTGCTCCACGCAGTTGCTTTGATCGTCCAATTTTATTCGTTGAAGATGAAGACATCAACAAGGCCATGACCATTTCAGCCAACTCTCTGCAACGTTGTCTCAAATTTGCCCTGCCATACCTTAACCCTGGGTCTTCAACGGTAACCCTCACGTACGCTGCTTCGACGAGGTTTGTGCCGAATTACGGCATTATGTCGATGGCCAAAGCAGCATTGGAGTGCTGGACGCGTGAATTAGCCTGTCATTTGGGGCCAGAGGGTCACAGAATCAATTCGATTTCCTCAGGACCGATTCGAACGATTGCTGCGGGAGGGATACCTGGGTTTGACAAAATCTTAGATCACGTCGAAGCTAATGCGCCTCTCCGCCGCAACGTCAACCAAGACGATGTTGCTGGTGCAACATTGTGGCTGGCAAGTCCATTGGCAAGCGGAGTCACGGGCCAGTGCATCCATGTTGACGGTGGCTATTCGATTACAATGGTCCCCCAGAGCATCATGAACGATTGAGGTGAGAGCATGACAATGACGACTGCAGATGGGAAACCCTGTGAGGGCCTTGATCAAGGTCCTTTCGAACCTATTGCAGTGATTGGCTTAGCGGCTTTGATGCCAGACGCCAATAGCATCGATGCATTTTGGCAGAACATCATTGATTCCAAGGTCAGTATTCGTGAAATTCAAGAGGGTCGATGGCCGGGTCCTCTGGACCACTTCTACAGAGAAGGAGGGCCTGGAAACAGCCAAGAAGGATTCACCTACGCTAAAATCGGGGCAGTTGTTGAAGACTATGAGTTCGATTGGCGCCGTTGGCGGCAACCTCCAGGCACCCTTCCGCAAATTGATCCATGTCAACTTTGGGCCGTGTCTGTCGCTGCAGATGCCATTGAACAGGCGGGTTATGACGGTGAAACCAAGGACATCGATCGTTCACGCTGTGGTGTTGTTTTTGCCAATGCCTTGGGCGGCGAAAACCGAAACCTCTCCAACATTCGTGTGTGGTCAAACCATACTTCGCAATTGGCCATGAAGCACGGTTTAGCCGAACAGAGCATTGAGGCCTTCAAGGAAGACCTGTTGTCAGGCACACCCCGAATTGATGAGGACACAATGCCCGGGGAATTAGCCAACGTGGTGTCTGGTCGAGTGGCAAATCTCTTGGATTTACAAGGGCCAAACCATGCTATGGATGCTGCCTGTGCATCTTCGATGGCCGCCGTTCTGGATGCGTGCCGCTTGCTTCAAACTCGTCAGGTCGATGTTATGCTTGCCGGTGCAACAGATCGCACAATGGATCCTGCAACCTTTGCCAAATTTAGTGCCATAGGTGCCCTCTCTCCGAGCCATTCCACTCCATTTGATGCTCGAGCTAACGGGTTTGTCATGGGTGAAGGGGCCGGCGTTCTTGTGTTGAAACGCCTGAGCGATGCCATTGAAGATGGTGATGAAATCCATGCGGTCATTCGCGGCATAGGTGGTTCTTCTGACGGACGAGGCAAAGGCATCACTGCGCCCAGCCAAAGAGGTCAAGTTCAAGCCATCGCACGAGCGTATAACCAAGCAGGCTATGAGGCCAGTACCGTTGAATTGGTCGAAGCGCACGGAACCTCAACGAAGGTTGGCGACGCAACAGAACTTTCGACCCTTTCCCTGTTATGGGACGGTTTCCCTGACGGCGACCACGTTGCGGTCGGTTCAATTAAATCACAAATTGGTCACTTGAAAGCGGCAGCCGGTATTGCTGGTATCTTGAAGAGTGTCATGGCTCTCCACCATCGTACCATCCCCCCTTCGGCAGGGTTTGAGACACCAAATCCAACGGTTGAATGGAGTGAGATCCCGTTTTTCGTGCCAACCGAGGCTCGGGATTGGCCAAAGCCAGAAGGTCACCCTCGACGGGCTGGAATCTCGGCATTTGGATTCGGAGGCACCAATTTCCATGTCGCACTGGAAGGCTATGATGCTGCTTACCACAGTGAACTTGCAGCAAAATGGGAGCAGCGATGGGCTGCCTATGCGGCCATTGAACAACCAAAGTCCGCTGGCCAAAGCGCCCCGTCAGTGCTTGATCCTACCGCAGTGCCGAGCATGACTCACGAGCAACTCAAATCGATTGAGGGCGGCATTGTGCTTCTTTCCTCTCACGGCATGAGCGATCTGAAATCCAAGGTGTCGGACCTCTCATTCAAAGGGACTACTTTCGATGAGGATCCGAAGGGCATACGCCTTTCCAACACCCTTCAACAAGCATCAGCCACTTTTGATTCATCGGCACCGCTTCGAATGGCCATCATAGCCACTTCATGGGCCGAGTTTGAGAAGCGATGTGCACTAGCGATCAAAGCGATGGACGATGAAGAAAAGTGGGGTTTCCTTCAGGCACAAGGCGTCCTGATCACAAACGATGCTCCACTTCATCAGAACGCCAAAGTTGCCCACATGTACCCGGGCCAAGGCAGCCAGTATGTTGGAATGACTCACGATTTGCATCAACGTTACAGCGCAGTTCAGCAGGTGTGGTCTCAAGCTGACCAAACCATGACCGATGTCCTGGATGGGGAAACATTGTCGAGTTTTGTTCTCCGATCCAACCTTTCGAAAGAGGAGCAAGCAGAAGCGGAGCACAAACTCAAGCAAACGGAGTACACTCAGCCAGCAATGCTTACTGCGGACCTGGCTTTGGAGCGGGCACTCAACGACCACGGCCTTCACCCCGATATGGTGGCTGGGCATTCTCTTGGCGAGTATGCAGCGCTCATGTCAGCGGGTATTCTGAACATGGATGGGGCATTGCGTGCTGCCGCAGCTCGTGGGACTGAAATGGGCGCGGTTGAGATTGATGATAAAGGGCTCATGGCCAGTGTGAGTGCGCCCTATGCTGAAGTTGAAGCCATCATCAATTCCATTGATGGCTATGTGATTGCAGCCAACAAAAACTCACCTAAAATGACCGTGATCGCTGGAGAAACTGCGCCAGTGAAAGCAGCGATGAATGCCTTCGAGGAAAAGGGCTTCCAGTCGATGCCGTTGGCCACTTCACACGCTTTCCATTCACGAATTGTTGCGCCAGCAAATGAACCGCTTCGCCGATTCTTAGAAAGCCTTGAAATTCGTTGGCCAAAGATTCCAATTACGGCCAATGTAGACGGCACATTTTATCCAATGAATCCCTCGGATTCAGAAGACTTAGATGCTTCAAAAGAGGCTGTGTTGGGCAAACTAGCTCTTCAAATGGCTTCCTCTGTGGAGTGGACCTCTCAGATTCAAACCATGTACGATGCAGGTGCTCGAGTCTTCATTGAAGTCGGACCAAAACGAGCATTGAGCATGTTTGCGGCGCAAATTCTCGAAGAACAGCCTCATTTGCCGGTGATGACCAACCACCCAAAGCAAGGTGGTATCGCTTCTTTCTTGACCGCATTGGCCACCATGGCGCTCGCAGGCCGACAAGTGAATTGGCCCAGTCCGACATCTGAGGCGTTGACTGAGGCGTTCAGGGCAGGTCCGATCGAGGCACACAAATCCATCTCTCCATCAGAGGATTTGCGAGCCCGGGCTCGCCCGCTGCCTTCAGCGAACAGTTCCACGGCTTCATCCGAAGTTCGACAGATTGTCACTGCGGTTTCGTCTTCAATTGACCCCGAGGTCGCAGCTCAAAAAGCAAAGGATGCTTACCTAGGCGACAGGATTGCGGCCCTGTGTGGCTATCCAGCAGCCTTTTGCAATGGCATGGTGAATCTTCGAACGGGGTTGGGCCTAAGCGATGCTCACATCACCACACTGTTCCAAACCATAGCTGCGGAAGCCCACACCGATGCCTCTGTGGATGTCAGCACGGCAGAGACCGTTGCCGATCTCGCTCGATGGGTCTCTTCGCCACCGTCATCGTGGTCTCCTCGCACCTCAATGACGCATCGCCCCAGTTCCCCCACTCAGCATTCGCCCGCCACATTGGGGCACGATTCAATGAGCCGGCGCAGGTCCGATCCGTTCGTTGTCACCGGCGTCTCTCTCGGCCTGCCTGGTGGCGAGAGCGTCTTCAACGAAGACACGTTTGAACGCCTTGTCCGTGGTGAAACCTGCATTTCTGAAGTCACGGATGAATACAAACAACGTCTGCTTGACAAGAACCTCGTCCGCCTCATCAAAGGGCGAGATGGTTCGGTGAACATGGATCAAGCCACCGAATTCGGGGACGTGCCACAACTTGCTGGCGTGAAAGGGGCGTTTGACCTTGCAGAAGAGTTTGGAATCGATCCGAAGGTGATTCTTGCCTGGGACATCACCACACAACTTGGCATGGCTGCCGGTCTTCTCGCCCTTCGAGATGCGGCAATCCCTTTGACTCCAGTTGAACAAATAGGCAAAGGTGGGCTTCGTCTTATTCGCAACTGGCAAGTGCCACAGCACACACGCGATCGAACTGGGATTGTGTTTGCGTCTTGTTTCCCTGGCTTCCAGATGGCATTGAAACATGCAAAGCACAACGGCGACGATGGCGAAGGCCGGTTCGATCGTCGTTATCTTTTCCAAACCCTTGCTATGGGCCACTCCCAATTCGCTCAATATTCCGGTATTCGGGGCCCGAACACCATCATCAACCTCGCATGTGCCTCCGCCACAGCTGCATTTGGCGTCGCAGAGGATTGGTTGAATGCCGATCGTGTTGATCGAGTGGTCATCATTTCCGCAGATGATGTCACGGGTGACGATATGTGGGAATGGATCGGTGGAGGCTTTGCCGCATCTGGTGCGGCTGCGACTCACAATGTGGTTGAGGAGACTGCGCTTCCCTTTGATCGACGCAGAAATGGCTTGATTCTTGGAATGGGTGCGGCCGCCTTTGTTGTTGAAAGAAATTCAGAAGCAGCAGAACGTGGCGTCCAACCAATTGCAGAATTGCTTGGTGCAACCACAGCGAATTCAGCGTTCCACGGCACTCGGCTTGATGTGGACCATGTTGCAGAAACGGTGGATAACTTCGTTACGAGTATGGAGCAGCAATGGGGCATTGATCGCCATGAAATCGCCCCAGATACCGTTTTCTTTTCTCATGAAACCTACACGCCGGCTCGTGGGGGGTCTGCTCAATCCGAGGTTCGAGCCCTGAGGGATACATTCACGCACAGCACCGACAAACTCGTGATCGCCAATACCAAGGGCTTCACAGGCCATCCAATGGCGGTTGGAATCGAAGACGCAAGCATGTTCCATGGCATGAAAACTGGACGGATTCCCCCGATTGCGAACCACAAGGAGACAGATCCGGAATTGGGGAACCTCAACCTTTCGACGGGAGGCGATTATCCAAATCTGAAGTACGGCTTGCGTTTCGCAGCGGGCTTTGGTTCACAAATGGCCTTGAGTCTCGTTCGCCGCTGGCCGGTGGTCGGCGAGCGAATTGACGGTGCTAAGTTCCTTGCGTGGAATCGGAAGTTAGCTGGAACAGAAGATGTGGTCTTGCGACTTTTGGATCAGAAATTAGTTGCTTATGTTGATGGTGATGATAACCTCCACGGGGGCGTTCAAGGTAAGCCATGGCCAATCACGGCACCATTCGAAGGAAAACCGTCGATAGCCCCCGCTGCAGCCGCGCCCGATCCGGTTGCTCCAACTCCCTCTCCTGCTAAGCCAAGCCCGCCGCCTGTTGGCGTGGTGAGCAGCGCACCACAGGCTGATGTTGCGTCCACAGTGATCGATGTGGTTGTCACTCATACAGGTTATCCAGCTGATTTTGTTGAATTGGACCAAGATCTGGAAGGGGAACTGGGCATTGATACTGTGAAGCAAGCTGAGATTATGGCCGATATCCGTGAACAATTCTCCCTNCCAATTGATGAGGAATTTGTGCTTTCTGATTACCCTACGTTGAATCACATGATTGAGTACATTGGACGCATGAGCGGAGGAGCCGTCGCTTCCTCACCGATGGTTGCACCACCCGCAGTTGCACCAGAGCCTGTCAAACCGGCCGCACCTGCACCCCAAGCAGTGGCTCCAGTTCCTCCAGCAGCGCCCGTTGTTGATGATTCACAGGTTCAATCGATCGTGGTCGAAGTCGTGGTGAAACACACAGGTTATCCCGCTGATTTCATTGAATTGGACCAAGATCTTGAAGGCGAACTCGGTATTGATACGGTGAAACAAGCAGAAATCATGGCTGATATCCGTGAACAGTTTGGACTGCCAGTTGACGAGGACTTTGTCCTCTCTGATCACCCCACGCTCAATCACATGATTGCTTACATTCAACGCTTCCAAGGAGGGGCAGGTTCTGCTCCAAGTGGTGCGGCTAAGCCAGCGCCCGCAATGGTGCCATCCAAGCCTGAGCCCACGCCTGTTGTGGAGTTGCCGACTCAGCCCCTCGCATCCGATGAAGAGGTTGATACAAAACTCATTGAAATCGTTGTTAAGCACACCGGTTACCCTGCAGATTTCATTGAAATGGATCAAGATCTCGAAGGTGAACTTGGCATTGACACCGTGAAACAGGCTGAAATTATGGGTGATGTGCGAGAACTCTTTGCTCTCCCATTGGACGAGGATTTCGTTCTTTCTGACCATCCAACACTGAACCACTTCACCGCTTACATCCTACGAATGAAGGGAGGGCATTCTGCAGAACCCACCGAAGAAGCGTCGTCATTGGTTGAACCAGTTGCTCACGACAAAGCCCTCGTCTCCGATGCTGTTGCAAGAACCGTTCCAAATCGTCGCTGGCAAATTGAGGTCGAGGCGGCACCGGGTGTTCACTCCCCATTATCCTTGGCGGGAACTGCCGTTGTCACGGACGATGGCTGGGGCATTGCAGAAGCGTTCTGTGAACGTCTGGAAGCGGATGGAATGAACGCCATCCGCATTGGATTTGAGAGCAACATCCGAGATATGTCGGTTCAGCAAGAAGGCAAACGTTTGGTCTATCGAGCAAACCCAGCGAATCCAGAACATGTTGCGGCAGTGTGTGCTGCTTTGGCAGACCAGAACATCACGGCCCTTGTTCACATGTCGCCACTTAAGTTGGCGAGCGCAACATGGGCAGAAGATCATTATCCATCTTCTCAAATAGCCTTGGCTGCCCAGGGATACTTCTCACTCCTGCAAGGTTTAGACGCACATTTCTCAACGCTTGATTCCGGGGTCATCGCATCCGTTACGGCAATGGATGGCCGCCATGGCAACATTGGTGAGCGGTTCAACGCGGTTCAATGCGCTGCGTCGGGTGTGACAAAATCTTACGCATTTGAACAATTGCAACTGCGTTGTAGAGCCCTTGATGTACATCCAGAATTGATTCTCGATCCTGTGCAAGCCGCTCAATTGATTCATCATGATGTGTTCAATTTGGCTGGTGAAGTTGAGGTTGGTCTTGACCGAGATGAACGCCGGTGGGGCTTAGTGGCCTTTGCTGAAGACCTCGTGGAAGACCGTCAACCCCTGGCTTCGGATGACACTTGGCTTGTCTCAGGTGGAGGGTCAGGCGTGACTGCATCTTCCCTCATCGCTGTTTCAGAATCCTCGTTTAATTCAGGCGCTCATTTTGCATTGCTCGGCCGTTCTCACTTAATTGAACAAACAAAAGCTTGGGTCACATGGGACGAAGACGCTCTTGAAACGGAACGAATCGCTTTGCGTGAGCGTTTGGTGAACGCCAGCAAAAATGGCAAAGTCACCATCGTCGAGTGGAACAAAGCTTGGCAAAGATTCACGCGAAGCCGAGACGTCTACTCGACCATGGCTTCAATTGAGTCGACTGGAAATTCAGCAAGTTATCACGCCGTTGATGTCACTGACCTCGAAGGTATGCGTGCTGTGGGTGCTTCCTTGAAGCGCCCAATTACTGGACTGATCCATGGAGCTGGCCTTGAAGATTCCAAACTTGTTGCGGATAAAGAATTCAGCACGTTTGACCAGGTGGTTCGAGTGAAGGTTGATGGGTGGCGATGCATGCTCGCAGCCAGTGAGGCTTCCGGAACAGAATCACTCCGGCTTGCTGTGTGCTTCACAAGCGTTGCGGGACGGTTTGGTAACGGTGGCCAAACTGATTATGCAGCAGCAAACAGTGTGTTGGATGCAGAAATGGCCCGCCTCACAGCGTCTGGAAAATGCCGTGCTGTTGCTATTGGATGGACGGGCTGGCGTGACGTTGGAATGGCCACACGCGGCTCAATAGAAGCGGTATTTGCAGCAGCAGGCATTGCTACTCTTTCAGTGGATGAAGGGGTGAACATCTTCGCCGATGAGGTCCTTGCAGGCGGTAAACGTCGAGTGATTGCCTGTGGCTCATTAGGTACGATGGATCATTTTGATGCGTTCAGAGATGCTCCCTTACGATTACCGGCTGAAATGGCAGGGACGATTGCAGATCCTTCCCGGTTCCCATTTGTTGACAAAGTCTTGGCACTCAAGGAAGGACAATCTCTGACCGTACAATCAACCCTTTCTGTCGCAGACCATCCATTCCTTGGTGACCATGCCATTGAAGGCGTTCCTTACCACCCTGGTGTGATGGCTTTGGAGATGTTTGCCGAAGCGTCTCTTCTGCTTCGACCTTCTACCTGCCTTGCCGGCTTTGAATCGGTTGAGTTTGGATTGCCCGTCAAGTTACTCAAGGGCGCTATGACGGTGAGGGTTCACGCTGAGTACGAACGAAGCGAAGGCGACCTTTCGTGGATTTCATGTCGGCTCGTGTCCGATTTAACCAATTCAAAAGGTGAGGTCTTCGGGGAACGAGAACATCACGCAGCTCGGGTCCGTGTCGTTGAAAAATCTGAAGATTTGTGGCCATTCTTGCAAAGCGAGGTGGACGCACTTCCTGACCTTGGCGTGCCGCCTCAGGGCGAACTTGCCGAGCATCCTTCCTTCATCTACCGGCGGTATTTCCACGGCCCTCGGTTCCAATCGCACGGCGGTGTGCTCCGTGGCGTTGGTGATGCATCAATGCCTGGTGCAGACGGCATTGCCCTCATGCGCCACCAGTTACCTGCAACCGATCAATTTGCCCAAGAACGTGAAGGCGAGGCAATCCTTCTGGAGGCTTTACCGATGTTGATTGAGGCAGGGTTCCAAAATGCGGGTTTGGTCGCCATGGAAAGTGTAGGATTCTCCTCACTCCCGGTTGGCATTGAGTGGTCGAGCATGCTGCGTGTGCCTGAGCGCGATGAAACACTGAGATTGCGTAGCATACAAACAGCCTCAGAAGAGGCGGGTGTTACGGTGCATGATGTCGTGATTGTTGGCGATGATGATGCACCAGTTTTGGCATTGAAGGGGCTGCGACTCAAGGGCATGGCTCCTGTTTCATCTGACGATGCATTCACCCTTGAACGATGAATGGGGTCTTTGTGTGACCATTCAACACCTTCATCCACCAGGCCAAATCGAACCGGAGTGCCTCGTTGCACGCTGCTCAATACGCAGATTTTCAATTGAAGAAGTTCCTCTTGCTCATGCTGATGAGGTGTCCACATTCGTAATGCAGAAACGCAGGGATGAACACCTTACAGGTCGCTGGTTACTTGCCAAGGTCTTGCATCAGTTGGGCCATGACCCTTCTCTCCTCTCGGTTGAACGAACACAACATCGAGCGCCTTACCTCGCTTACATTCATGGCGTGTGGAAGAACACGCCTCTTCCCTCGATCAGTGTCGGGCACAGCGATGGCTGGGCATATGTGGCAGTGGTGGAGCATGGCTGGCGGATTGGAGTCGACGCTGAAGCAAGTGAGCGCGGTATTCAGGCAAATGCGTTTGACATGATGGCAAAGGGTGAGGAATTAGCAAGGTTGAACGCACATCCTGATTGTGCCATCGAGATGTGGGTTTCTAAGGAAGCCGTACAGAAAGCTCTGGGATTAGGGATGCATCTTAACCCTCGTGAGATTGAAATTCCAATTGGGGTAGAAAAGAGTTATTTTTCAATTGGAAAATCAAAAATTCAATTGATAAAGTGGATTCATCATGAGGCTCAAATAGCGCTTGCTCTTACCCCGGGTTCATTATCGGTGGCCACCGCAGAAGACCGACTGCTTGATGCAACGAAAGTGGCCATGTCTAAGGGTGATTGGGATGTGGGTTGCAATACGGCGAGAAACAACGTCTGATCAACGCCAAAAGATGTAGGACGAGCGGCTGGTTTCCCACGGTAATCCTAACTGGATGCCGAGTTCTGTAAGGATGACATAGTTGAACAGGAGATAGCACACATAAGTGAAAGACAACACCAGAAGCGAGGTGTTTACCACCTTCCGTCGTTCTTGTTTGGCTTGGTCGAGGGTGCAGATGCCTTGGTTTCTAAAGTAAACCGTGAGGCCTATGCCTACACTTGCCGCTGCGATGAGGCCCATCAGAGGTCTGAACCACCCATAGCCATCTTCTCCCCAGTACAGAGTGTCGGAGAGGGCCGCACCGGTGGACACTGTTGCAATGCCGAGCATTACCAAGATTACGGATGGGAGGCAACACATCGAGGCGATGATGGTAGAGCCCGCAATCACCTTCCAGAGGTCCTTCACAGGCTGGAGAGCGTTGCTTCCTACCTGTTCGGACATAGCCATTTTAGCACAGGACTGCTTTTGAAGGGGTGTTTTTCCTCACTCACTGAAGATTTCGAATCTCTGGCGTTTGATCTGCAATCATGAATTCCAGCATTGCAGCCCACATCACAAATTGGATTGATTTCTCGAGTTCGTCTTGGCCACCAACTGAAGTGATCATGTTGTCAAGCGTGTCGGAAGGAGAGTGGTATGCGCTGTAATCCTCATCATAAGCCCCTAAGTGGAAGATGGTTTGAGCGCCTAAGTCTCTGAATGTGACGTGGTCTGAGCGACCGAAGGTGTCTTCGTGAACATCCATTACCAAATTGTCGTGTTCATCCCAATGTTGATCGCATCCGGCACCGTATGTCCCATCAATTCGCAAATCCATCGGTGCTTTGAGCACGTTTCGATGGACGTGGTCCATGACTTCTGTAATGGCTAATTCATCAACCTCGGGGTCGGTGTCTGGACCTGACCATGCGTGGTAGGGGAATGGTTCACCAGTGTCCTTCATAGCTGGCCATGAGATGCCCATCATGTCCATGTTGATGTAAAAGCGGAGTTCCTTGTCCTGGGGTAAGCAGTAGTCACAATCGTTGTTTGCGAACGCATTGGAACCCCGCAATCCTTCCTCTTCGGACGACCACAATGCGAGGAAAGTGTCACATTCAAACTCGACATCGACAAACGCCTTGGCATACAGCATCATCGCAACCGTTCCTGCGGTGTTGTCGTAAGCGCCTTCGTAGGTGCCGCCTGCCGGAGGTGATGCAGGGGGGGCGATGTCCATGTGAGCTCCCATACCTTGTACGCAGGTGTCGGAGCGCCCCTCTTTCCACGCAATGATGTTGAGTGATTCTGGTTGAGTTGGATTGAGGTGGTCTGTAACACGCATGATGTGTGTCTCATAACCAAGCCCTTCAAAATGGCCATGGAAGAAGCTTGCAGCGCGTTCAAACGCAGGGTTTGGGGAACCCATCCAACGGTTGATGTATCCGCCACATTCAGTTGAATCAGCACATACGCTCAGGATGAATTCCATTTTATCGAACCATTCTTGTCCGTTGACAATCGGTGTTCCTGCTCCTACAGTCACATCGATCTTCGATGCAGTGCCATCTTCGTGAACAACGGTCAGTGAAGTTGCGTTCACGTAGGGGGTGGTGATGATTTTCCCAGTGAGCAAATCGCTGTTCTGCACTTGGACAACGCCCAAGGGTACGATGCTATCATTGACAAACAGAAGAACATCTTGGGGAACGACAAGGCGGGTCCCCTCTCCTTCAAGAGTGAACACGTGCCATTCGCCGGCTCGCATTTCTGCCTCACCGGCGGGTAAGAAGTCGATTTTGAGCGCGTCCGTATTTTTCATCTCATCCTCTTCCGCTTGTCCAAAACAACCAGCCAGTGGCGCCATGAGCATCAAGACAATGAGGCCAAATGCACGAAGTGAGTGTGTCATGTTCATCCCTGTTGCAAGGGCAGTCTCCGCCCCTCTTAGGCGTTCGCTTTCGATGTGATGCAGAGGGTAGGCCAAGAGCAATCATTTCGTGACCTTGATATAGGGTGACTCCTTCGCCACTATGTAACCGATGGTTCAGTAATGAGTGTGGAGTCAATGGCGAGCGGAGACGATTGGGAAGAACAACTGATTGAACAACTGGTCGAAATGTTCCGCAACATGGGCATGAACATGGACAAAGAACAGATTCGTGGGATGATGGAGCAGTTCCGTTCCCAGTTCGAAAACATGGGCCTTGATGCAGAAAAAATCGCAAAAGGCGATGTGAACTTCAACTTTGATCTCTCCCACTTGAGTAAAATGTTCCAATCTGGTAAATCGATGGAAGACATTCTCAGCAACCTCGGAATGGATGTTCAAGTGGATGCAAGTCCGGTCGAAATCAAGGCGCCAGAAGTCGAGGACACGCTAGAGGAAATCATCAATATCCCTGCTAACGATGTCTACCTCGACGGCTGGAACATGGCTGTGACCATCGATTTCACACTTCGAGGAGAAGTCGAAGAGAGCGAATTAGAACTTGCTTTGGTGCGACAAGGTCAACGAATCGATGTCATCCAAGACACCCTACAGGGCCCACTTGCTCGAATCGATTTGCCCCATCCGTGCGAGAACCTCGTCGACTGGTCTCTCAACAATGGAATTCTCGACATCACCCTCAAACTCACGCCCCAGGGCTCAGCTGTAGACACAGATGATTCAATCCCTGAGGCACCAGACATTCGAATCGATCTTGGCGACGAGAACGACGATGATGATGAAGACGACGGTGGTATCCCCATCTTTTGAAAAAGGAAGTGAACAAAATGAGCAAAGTAATAGGAATAGATCTAGGAACAACAAACAGCTGCGTAGCAACAATCGAAAACGGTGAACCCGTGGTTATCGCCAACGCAGAAGGCGCACGAACAACCCCGTCCGTTGTGGCATTTGCCAAAGACGGAAGCGAACGAATGATCGGCGTAACGGCCAAGCGACAAGCGGTGACCAACACCGACCGGACCATGATTTCCGTCAAGCGACATATGGGTACGGACTGGAAAACCAACGTGGATGGAACAGATTACACACCTCAAGAGATTTCGGCCTTCATTCTTCAAAAGTTGAAGGCTGATGCAGAGGCATACCTCGGCCATGAAATCAAGCAAGCTGTCATCACCTGTCCTGCCTACTTCACCGATGCCCAGCGAACAGCAACCAAAGATGCTGGTCGAATTGCAGGATTAGAAGTGCTCCGAATCATCAACGAACCTACAGCTGCAGCCCTTGCTTATGGTGTTGACAAAGGCGAAGATCAGACCATTTTGGTCTACGACCTCGGTGGCGGAACCTTTGACGTGTCCGTTTTGGAAATTTACCAAGTGGACGGCCAACCTCAAATCGAAGTGAAGGCAACAGCCGGAAACAACAAACTTGGTGGCGACGATTTCGACGACCTTGTCATCGAATGGATGGTTGCCGAATTCAAGAAAGATACGGGTATTGACCTCAGCAAAGACGCTCAAGCCATGTCACGTTTGAAAGAAGCAGCAGAGAAGGCTAAAATTGAACTCTCTGGAACTCAACAAACTCAAATCAACCTCCCGTTCATCACCATGCGCGATGGACAACCAGAACACATGGACATGACCTTGAGTCGAGCGAAATTTGAGGATCTTATCTCCAAGTTGATCGAAGCCACAATGGGTCCGACGCGACAAGCCATGAAGGATGCAGGGGTCAAGAAGGGCGATGTCGATAAAGTGATTCTTGTCGGCGGTTCAACCCGTGTTCCTGCGGTTCAAGATGCTGTTGAGAAGGAAGCAGGTAAGGCACCTTACAAGGGCATTAATCCTGATGAAGCCGTGGCCATGGGTGCTGCTCTCCAAGCGGGCATCATCTCTGGTGACGAGGGCGTTTCAGACATACTTTTGCTCGACGTCACTCCGCTTACGCTCGGAATTGAGACGCTTGGTGGCGTCATGACCACCATGATTGAGCGAAACACAACCATTCCAGCACGTCGCTCGGAAATTTATTCCACAGCGAGTGACAACCAACCTGCAGTGACAATCCACGTGCTCCAAGGCGAGCGCAACTTTGCTAAGGACAACGTCACATTGGGTGAATTCACATTGATGGGCATTCCAGCAGCCCCTCGTGGAACCCCACAAATCGAAGTTACGTTCGACATCGATGCAAATGGNATCGTNAANGTGAGTGCGAAAGACATGGGGACTGGAAAGGAGCAATCGGTGAAGATCGAGGCTCAAACNTCCCTCTCAGAGGATGAGATTCAATCGAAGATTGCCGAGGCTGAGAAATTCGCTGAAGAAGATCAATTGCGCAAAGCAAAGGTCGAATTACGAAACATGGCTGACCAAGTGGTGTACCAAACTCGAAGAACATTGGATGAATCTGCAGACAAACTTGATGATTCTGAAACGGACCCAGTCAAGGCTCATCTGGACGAACTGGAAAAGATGGTTCAAGATGACGACGGAAAACCACTCGACCTCGATGACATCGATGACGCTGCAATTCAGGCCAAGGTCAAGGAAGTCGAAGAAGCCATGCACGCCGTTTCAGCGAAGCTGTACGAAGCGGCTGCTGCTGAAATGGCCGAGCAAGATGGCTCTGGAGACGATGGTGAGATCAATGTTGGCGGCGATGATGTTGTTGATGCTGATTTCGAAGTCGTCGAAGATGACGAGGATTGAGTTCGTCCAACCCCATTTCGGTTGAGAGTTGACCTTATGGCGAGAAGTCGGGTGGCCTCACCATGAGCGATGTTCCAATCCTGAAGGACACCGAGCGGTCAACCGGCCGTGGTGCACTTCAGAAGAACATCCAGGCTGCTTTGGCACTCGCAGGTGCAGTTCGCTCAACGCTTGGTCCTAGAGGCCTCGATAAATTGCTAATTGACGATGATGGAAGGACGATGGTCACCAACGACGGTGTCACTGTCTTAGAGTCTGCAAAAGTCGAACACCCAGTGGCTCGTATGATCATCAACGCATCCTCAGTCCAGGATAAAATTGCTCGGGATGGAACCACATCAACCGTTTTGTTGTGTGCTGAAATGCTTCAAAATGCGTGGCATCTTGTCACCCAAGGAGTCCACCCAGCGATTATTGCCCGTGGATTCCGTATGGCTGAAACTCATGCAAGGGCTGAACTTCAAAAAATTTCATTCCCCTCTTTGCGGGAGCATCAAATCCTCGCAACCAAAACATGCTTGACGGGTAAAGGCCACGAAAGCATGCAAACCCTGCTCGCTCAACTGGCATTGGATGCGGCTGAAGCGATTCTCGTTCATGGCGAAGATGGAGCGTTTGCCGATCCTACCCGTGTCAAAATCCTCCAACAATCCGGTGGTGTGATCGGCGACAGTCAGCTCGTCACAGGGCTTGTGTTGGCAAAAAATAGAATCCATGAGGACATGCCACGGCACATCAAAGGTGGCAAGATCTTGCTGATCGATGGTGGCATTGAACGCAGGGCGATGATGGGCAGCGTGAAGCTTAACGTCACTTCAACTGGCGTACTGGATGCATTTAGGGCAAAGGAAACGGCTCTTCTCGAAAAACAGGTCGAGCAACTGAAAGCCCTTGGTGTGGATTTATTGGCCTGCAAGGAAGGCATCGATGACGATGCGCGTATGATGCTGGCAAAAGCCGGGATCAAGGCGTTCAGGCGTGTGGCTCGGTCGGATCTTGATTTGCTTGCTCGTGGCTGTGGTGCAACCCTCGTCCACGATGTGAAACGTGCACAACATTCTGATTTAGGAGCATTTATCTCGAGTAAAAATGAAACATGGGGCTCCACCGTTCATTGGATTGTTGAGACTGAAGAAGGCGGTGCTACATTCATCGCTAAAGGTAGCACTGAAGCCGTCTTGGGTGAAGTTGAACGTTGCTTTGCTGACGCACTTGGGGTAGCTTGCCAACTTGTCGAAGATGCTCGCCTAGTCTCAGGTGGAGGTGCAACCCAAGTCGCCCTCGCTCGACGATTGCGTCGCTATGCGGAATCAATTCCCGGACGAGAACAATTGGGCGTAGAGGCTTTTGCCGACGCGCTTGAAGTCATTCCTAGGGTGCTTGCGGAAAACGCCGGCCTAGATCCAATTGACACCTTGCTCAATTTAGTGGCCGCTCAGTCCAACGCACCCGCTGACTTGGCGGATTGTATCGGTTTGGATGTCATCGAACGTAACCCGCGTAACATGCTCGAGATGGGCGTGCTCGAGCCGTTGTTGATTCTCGATCAAGGCATCGCTGGCGCAACCGAGGCGGCAATCTCAGTGCTGCGCATCGATGATGTGTTGTGGGCAAAGCAAGACCCTTCTATGCCCGAAGTCCCCCAAATGGAATAGTCGTTGAAACCCTCACCTGAGGCAAGAAGATAGGATGTTCATTCAAATAGGGGTTGATTGGACCTTTTACTGATGGGAACAGACAGTCAAACCTGTGTAGGTATCGACGACATTGCAATTCATTTCCCCCGTTTGTACATGGACATGCGGGATTTTGCTGAATTGCGTGGTGCAGATTTTGGCAAACTCAACAAAGGGTTGGGGCTTGAAGCAATGTCCATTCCCGATGTTCATGAAGACACTGCAACCATGGGTGCAATGGCAGTGATGCAAATCATTGATCGGAATGGTTTGGATCCAAACACGATTGGGCGAATGTACCTGGGGACTGAGTCAGCGCTTGATGGAGCGAAACCCACTGCAACCTACATCGTCGATATGCTTACCCAGCGATATGAAGAGCGGTATGGTAGTGAATGTTTCCGAAATTGCGATGTTGTCGACATGACCTTTGCCTGCATAGGTGCAGTTGATGCACTCCACACTACCCTTGACTGGGTTGCCCGTTCCACTGAACATGATGAACGAGTGGGGATTGTAATTTTCTCTGACAACGCTAAGTACGCTCTCGAATCTTCCGGCGAATACACTCAGGGTGCGGGCGGTGGCGCTTTGCTTATTCGTCGCAATCCACGTCTTCTTGAGATTCCGGATTGCATTGGTGTCTCGACCACTCCGGTGCATGATTTCTTCAAACCCCGAAGAGAAGTAACCCTCCGTTCAGTGATTACGAACGTGATGCAACTCGCTCAAGAAACGGGTCAAACCGTGAAGAAAGGTCTCGTCGATCGGATGATTCGTCATTTACCAGAATCAACAGTGCGTAAGCTTGGTATCTTCTCTCACGGCGAGACAAGCGTGAGTGTCCATCGTGATGAACCAATTTTCGATGGACAGTACTCCAACCGATGCTACCAAGCAGCGGTTCGTCAAGCGTTCCATAATTTCGCTAATAAAGCCGAAAAGCAGGGCCGATACACACCCGCTGAAGATGAGCGCTTGACCGAGCAATGGTCTCGAATCATCATGCATTTGCCCTATGCGTTCCAAGCAAAGCGAATGTTCCCTGACATTTTCCGCCACGATCGAATCGATACTGAAATGTGGGCAGAAATCGCAGAGAAGTTGGGGCCTATGCCAGAACCTCATGATTCTGAAGATCCACAAATCATCGAAATTTGGGAGAAAGCAATGGACGGCTATCGTCGGGCCATCTCGAAAACTCCGGAATACATCGCATTCCATGAAAGCCGAATCGAAAAAGGTCAGCGCGCAAGCAGCCTGATCGGAAATCAATACACAGGATCCATCTTCCTTGCCTTGATGTCGACGTTCGAATCGGATCTTGAAGAAAATTGTAACCTCGATGACGCCCTCTTTGGTCTGTGCGGCTATGGCTCTGGAGCAAAAGCAAAAGTGTTTGAAGGCAAAGTCAACCCTCGATGGCGCGAAGTTGTGTCCCGTTGGAACCTCTTTGAACGCCTTGCGGGACGGTTGGCGATTGACCACATCACCTACGAGAACCTTCACAAGGGCCTACAAGATGAAAGCGTTGTTACGCCCCAAGGAGAGTTTGCTCTTGTTGAGATTGGAGACGAAGGCGTCGACGAAGGCGCCCGTCGTTACCGTTGGATTGGGGCTTGACCTCAGAAATCAAGCACAACTTTACCGCACTGGCCCTCAATGGCCAATTCGACAGCTTGTGGGAACTCATCAATGCTCATTCGGTGAGTGAGCACTCGTTCGACATCGATTTGACCAGCTTCGAGGAGCGCGTGCATGGTGTCCCACGTGGACCACATCTTTCTGCCATTGATCCCTTTGAGATGCAAGTAACGGAACACAAGGTCGTTCATGGGCACCTCTGGGGTCGGATTGCCATAGACTGAGAGGACATTGACATAGCCCCCCATGCGGGTGCTGTGGATGGTGTTGGCAAGGGCTTGAGACGACCCTGAGAATTCACATGAATTGTCGACACCTCGTCCTTTGGTGGCAGTGAGGATTTCTTGGATGACGTCATGGTTCTTTCCTAGGACGAGGTCAGCACCCAATTCTTTGGCCAGATCCATTCTGTAATCGTTGTCCCAATCGACGGCAATGACCAGCTTTGCCCCCATCGCTTTTGCAGCATTGACTGCGAAGAGCCCGATCGGACCAAGGCCGTGGATTGCTACAGTTGCTCCTTCCACTGGACCTCCAGTGAGGGTATGAATGGCGTTACCGAGAGGGTCCTGTATCGATGCGTGTCCAGGGTCCAATCCCTTTGGAATTTTTCGAGCATTCACTGCTGGTGCAACAAAATAAGGGCCAAAAGCCCCATTGGTGTGGACACCGAATATTGAACCATTTTCACAAATATGTGCGTTTCCCTCATCGCATCGTGGGCAATTCCAGCACGCAAAATGACACTCAATGGCAACAAAATCACCAACAGCAGGCGTGCTGACTCCTTCACCAACAGCAACAACTTCTCCGCAGGTTTCATGCCCTGTGATGGTGCCCAAGGGAACGTTTTCTCGACTCCACTCATCCCACTTCCAGATGTGTATGTCCGTTCCACAAACAGAGGTGGAATGGGTTTTGATGAGCACTTCGTCTTGTCCCGGCCGGGGGACTGGGTGTTGCTCGCGAGTGAAGCCACCAACCGAATCGAGGGTTTTTGTCCATGCCATCATGGTCTTCGGAATGGTCACCATGCTCGCCCTCCCTAGTGGTTCAGCGAGTGCGCCTTTTGATTCTTCGCTCAACATGGCACGGTGGGAAACACGCGTTCGTTGAGGTATGTTGATATGGGAGGCGCGACGGCCTAAAAGCCCGTTGATGTGCATGAAGTACGTTGTTGTGAGCGGGGGCGTCCTGTCCGGATTGGGCAAAGGAGTAACGGCAAGCAGCATTGGCGTTTTGCTCAAAAGCGCAGGGCTGAGGGTAACTTCAATCAAAATTGATCCTTATCTAAACAGCGACGCAGGGACAATGTCGCCGTTTGAGCACGGTGAAGTGTTCGTTCTTGACGACGGTGGCGAGGTGGATTTAGACCTCGGCAACTACGAACGCTTCCTTGACATCAATCTTGGTAAGGATAACAACCTCACGACAGGAAAAATCTACTCCAAGGTCATTGAAGCAGAACGCAGAGGCGACTACCTTGGTAAAACGGTTCAAGTGATCCCTCACGTGACGAATGCAGTCCAAGAATGGATTGAGGATGTAGCTCATCAACCAGCCGACGGAAGCGGGGAAATTCCTGACGCTTGCATCATCGAACTTGGTGGAACGGTTGGCGATATTGAATCAGCACCTTACATCGAAGCACTCAGACAATTCCAATTCCGCGTCGGTCGTGAAAACGTCACCTTCGTGCATGTATCCTTGGTACCTGTGATGGGTCCAGTTGGTGAACAAAAAACCAAACCAACCCAACACACTGTCAAGGAACTTCGTGGCTTAGGCATCACGCCAGACATCTTAGTCTGCCGATCGAGTGCTCCACTCAACAATGAGACGAGGGAAAAACTGGCGGCGTTTTGCCATGTGCCTCCCCAAGCCGTGATGTCGACTCACGATGTGCCAAACATCTACCACGTCCCCTTGATGCTTCAAGAACAGGGATTGTGCGAGATTTTAGGTGTGGATCACCATGCGACCGACCTTCTGGAAAATTGGAAACACATGGCGCATCATCTTGATACCCTCACTGAAGAAGTCCACATAGCAATGGTGGGCAAGTACACCGACCTCTCAGACGCGTACCTTTCTGTNATCAAGAGTTTACAACATGCTGCAATGGCAGTGGACCGAAAACTCATCATCGATTGGATTGAAGCCAGTCATCTGGAAGAAGATTGGGCTCAAAAAGAAGAAACCACCGCCGCTTGGACCATGCTCAAGGGTGCAGATGGTGTGCTCGTTCCTGGTGGATTTGGAGACAGAGGTGTCGAAGGTAAAATCGCAGCAGCAAACTATGCGCGAACCACCAACACACCCTACCTTGGCATTTGCCTCGGCCTTCAGGTTGCAACCATCGAGTTCTGCCGAAACGTGCTCGGTCTTGAGGGCGCTAATTCAACAGAATTTGATGAAAACGCTCCAACAGCAGCAGTGGTCTTCATGCCTGAAATTTCCAAGACCCATCTTGGAGGAACAATGCGCCTCGGTTCACGTCCGACCATATGGCAGGTGGACGATTGCAAAATAAAGCGCCTGTATGGTGAAGGGGATTCGGTTGACGAACGCCACCGCCACCGCTATGAGGTCAACCCTGACTTGATTGAACGGATTGAGAAAGCAGGCTTGATGTTCGTTGGAAAGGATGAAACAGGACAGCGTTGCGAAATTTTCGAACTCGACGACCATCCCTACTTTGTTGGTGTCCAATATCATCCCGAATTCAAGAGCCGCCCGGGTCGACCAAGCCCACCGTTCCTTGGCTTACTCAAGGCTGCCACGAACCAACTTTGAGGCTCAGGTTCCCTGAGTCGTTTCAGGAACTTGCTCGATCAATGACTGAATCTTGGTGTCTAGCAATAGTCCAACTGGATCAAACTTCTTCGATTCGAATCAGCCTTGTAGTTCTAAAGCCCTGTAGGATTTTGACAAACCGCTTGGCCTGGAACTCAGAATCCAGTTCAGGGTCTCCAGTGTCGATTCTTACAGCTTGCAAACCGATCAGTTTTGCTGGAGTCGCAACGCCCAAGATGTTCTCAAATTCGATGACTCGCAACACCTCAGGAGAAAGTTGGAGGTTTCCTCTTCCAATCAAAAATCCCTGCCCCCCCATCGGTGAAAGGAGGAGAAGTCTGGGTTTGGGTGCACCATTTTCATCCACGTGTTTGGCTAAAACATCGAGCAGGTCCTGCTCATTCAAATCAGCATAGAGCGTGCGTTTTCCATCAATTTCTGGGCCTTGAGCATCGATGCCAAGCAATGTTAATTCGAGATTGACGTGTTCTCCCATTCGGCGTAATGTGCCTCCACTGCCCCAGACAATCATCAAATCAGGGTTGTCTTCGAGTAAGGTCTGCACGTGATGGGCAAGCCCCTCGATGGTGTCAACTTCGCTTGATCGCTCAACTTGTTCTTTTGCGCCTTGCATAAAACGGGGGCTTGATGGAGTCCAGGCTTCACCGTACATCCTCACTTTCCACACGCCTTCTTGGTAGACGTCTTCATCTAAATCCATGACTTCAGTGATGGCACAGCGTAAATCTCCGAGGATGAACGCTAGAGCTACTTCTGCGGCCGCCTTTGGGGTGGTAGCGAAGCAACCTGAATGCATTTTCACACCACCAGGCACACCGATGAGGGGGACCTCTTGCGCTTTCGCCCCCATGCTTTCCAGAGCGTTGACAATGTCCCTCGTTGTGCCATCGCCGCCCGCATAGAGGATGGCTTCGACCTTGGCCTCGATCAGGGCACGAACCAAGTCATGTGTGTCACTGTCCACCGTGGTATCTGGTGTGGTTCCTATGGGTTCGAAAGTGAGTTTGTCGGTTTGTTCGCTCACCCAGGTGCCACCCATACGGCCTTCCCAGCCCACGAGGGTGATGCTTGAATCGGCTCGATTGAGCGAGCCTTGCAACAAGGTGGAAAAGGCATTCAGTGCATGGGTCATACGAGGTCCTGCTCGGTCTTCAGCACCCGCTGCCCGTGCTTCTAAAGCACGCCCATCGCTTCCTTTGAATCCCAATTTTCCGCCGAGTCCGGCGTCAGGATTGACAACCACCCCGATGCGCATGGTGATGCCTGAGTGTTCTCCTTCAAGAAGGCCTGTGCGAATGGTTGTCCAACGATGTGCTCAAGAACACCTTTGATGCCCGAAGGGCATGGAGCATCTCAAACGACGAAAAACGGCTATTTTGGCGATGGTCATCTCCACGACAATCTGGATTTTACTCGGTTATGGGACATGGTTGATGAACGGATGTCGTGCATGGCTCCCATACATTTCAGATTTTGATCTGTATCAACCAGGGGACACCATTTTTACCGCTGGAACCTTTTTGAGCGGGTTTCTCGTGTTCTGGATTGTAATGGAATTGCATTCCATGAACACCCAACGGATCAAGGATGGTAATCACGGCTCTTTGTGGCATGGATTGAACCATTTGGCAGTCTTCCCCGGCCTTATTGGCGCGTTTTCATGCATCCGGATCGGAACCGTCCCCTGGGATACCGACGGTCCAATGCACGGACATTATGCCATGGATATCTTCTACAACGGCGTGTATTGGTGTTTACTTGTGACGCTTGTTTCAATGCGTATTTGGTGGACATCTCCCACATTTAAGCGGATTCTTTGGTTGAGACTAGGAGCCGCAGTTAGCGCCGCAGTAGGCCTCTACAAAATGATCACAACCCAGATTGGGGTTTGGGGTGATGATTTTGATTGGGATGCCTACAACGCTTCGGCCTCAAACATGCTTGAGTTCTGTACTGAGGCATTGGAGCCTGCCATCAACACCGGTGCTGCTTGGGAATACGTCTTGGTAGCAGGTATCCTTGGGACCATTCTTTCCTTCCTCCCCGAGGTTACCTTTGAAGGCGAAGAAGAAGAATGAGTGAGGCCTACTACCCCAGCATTGATGTGCTCAGCGGGACTTGACCCCAACATGAGCAAGACACCAAAGCGAGCGCCGTCGCTGGAAGAGGCCTTGGAGAAGGGGTTTTCTGAATTGAAAATCGGTGAGGCGAACCTTCAACCAGCACCAGAAGCCAACGACGCACCAGTTGAGCCACAACCCCCAGAACCTGCACAACCAATCCTCTATAATCAAAAATTCGAAGCCGTGGAAGATCGACAAGAATTTGTAGTGGCGAAACCAACACCTCAAGCCAAACCTGAAACGGAGGCGAGCGAGGTAAAAACGCTGGTTTCTAAGGATGTTGCAAGCGCAATCGGTGATGAATTCGACGTGGAATGGTAAGTCTGATACAGGTCCTTATCAATCAAATCCACTTGGAAAAATCATGAAGGTTTCACGCCGAGTGCTACGAATGTTCATTTTTATCTTCGGAAGCCTAGTGTTGGTCTCCTACGCCTACGGTGTTTCACACGCCTCAGACACCGCTGCCCTTTGGGGAGGTATTCCTTGGTCTCAAGCCCAATTCATCGTGCCCTTCATGTTCTTGGCAGCCTTTGGTTTCCTGATGTATTGGTGGATCATTCTGTATCAAAGGGACGCTACCGTGATCGCCGATTTACGATGGCCTTGGGGTTCATCCGATGGCCATGGTGGAGGGCGGCTCTTGCTCGCTTTCGCCCTGCTCGTCATCCCCAGTTCGCTTTGGCTTGAGGCTACAATTTACCACATCGATCACGATTACAACTGGACGGCATTTCTGGTTGTTGGGATTTTACTGCTCGCTTGCATTGGGAATGTCTTGATGGGGTTGCTTGCGTTTTCGGCCTATCAAGACGATGTACCTGGTGGGGGTGCTATGCTCCTGGGTTCTATTTTCCTCGGCATTCAATGCATTTTGTTCGATGGAATTTATTGGAATCTAAAATTCCCGTGGTGACGCCTTCTGTCTCATGGTGCAAGGAAAGGCAATTTTGCACCCTGAAGAGTGGTGGTTTGATGAGGGAGAAGCAACCCCGTAGGGGTTGAGGAGTATTCGCTATGGCACTCATCAATGTCACTTTGCCAGATGGAACGATCAATGAGTATGCATCAGGAATCACCTGTGCAGAAGTCATTACAGATGCGCTTGGTCGGAAACACGGCTGCTTAGCAGCGGTTGTCGACGGTGTGGAGCGTGACATGTCGTGTGCGCTTGATCAGGATTGCTCAGTTGAAGGAATCCGTTCTGAATCAGATGCAGGGATTCATATCCTTAGGCACAGCGCAGCACACCTCTTAGCACAAGCTGTAATGGCCATCTATCCGGATGCAAAACCAACGATTGGCCCTGCGATTGACCGAGGTTTCTACTATGATTTTGCAATGGAGGCTATTACCGAATCAGATTTGAAACCAATTCAGAAAAAAATGCAGGAATTGGCCCGAAAGAACTTCACGGTTGAACGCATTGAACTCTCGGATGATGAACTGCAAGACCATTTTGCAGACAATCCTTACAAATTGGAAATCATCAACGACAAAATCGAAGACGGTGGAGGCTCCACCATTTACAAACAAGACGACTGGTATGATCTGTGCCTTGGGCCCCATGTTCCCAACACCTCCCGTTTGATGCACGTCAAGCTCACCAGCGTGTCCTCTGCCTATTGGCGAGGCGACCAAGATCGAGAACAATTGGTGCGAATCTATGGAATTGTTGAACCTTCAAAGGAAGCTCTCAGAGCCACTTTGACGCGACTGGAGGAAGCAAAAAAACGGGACCATCGTAAACTTGGAAAGGACTTGCAGTTGTTCCACATTGATGAAGAGGTAGGCCAAGGCCTCATTTTGTGGACGCCAAGGGGGGCCATCATCCGCCAAGAATTGCAGGACTTCATTTCCTTCCACCTGCGCCGCCAAGGTTATTCACAGGTGTTCACGCCTCATGTTGGCAAGTTGGATTTGTACCGGACGTCTGGTCATTTTCCTTACTATCAAGATTCTCAATACCCACCGCTTGTCGAACGGGAACTGATGAAAAAACTGGCCGATGAGGGTTGCACTTGTGGTGAGTTGTCGAACCTGATGAAAACTGGCGACATTGACGGTTACATGCTCAAACCAATGAATTGCCCACATCACGTCAAAATTTATGCCTCTCAGCAACGCTCTTACAGGGACTTGCCCCTGAGACTCGCCGAATTTGGGACCGTTTACCGTTGGGAACAGTCCGGTGAGATTTCAGGATTAACTCGCGTGCGTGGTTTCACTCAAGATGATGCACACTTGTTTGTGACAGAAGATCAAATTGCCCAAGAAGTGCTGGGATGTATCGAATTGGTTCAAATCATCTTCGAGAAACTCGGCATGACGAATTATCGTGTCCGTGTTGGCCTGCGTGATTCAGATTCAGACAAGTATGTTGGGGAATCAGAGCGTTGGGATAAAGCTGAGGATGCCTGTCGGGCAGCCGCACAGTCACTTGGCGTCAATTGGTCGGAAGAAGAGGGCGAAGCAGCATTTTATGGCCCAAAAATTGACTTCGTGGTCAAGGATGTGATTGGACGTGAATGGCAACTTGGAACCGTCCAAGTGGACTACAACCTTCCAGAACGTTTCGGATTGGAGTACAAGGGCAGCGATGGAGAAATACATCGCCCCGTGATGATTCATCGGGCTCCATTCGGTTCAATGGAGCGGTTCTGTGGTGTGCTGATTGAGCATTTTGCAGGTAAATTCCCAACGTGGCTCACACCAACACAGGTGCACATCATCACGATTTCGGAGAAGCACAAGGCCTATGCCCAAGAGGTTGCAACAGCCCTGAAGAAACACGAAATCCGAGTTCAGGTTGATGATGGCGATGACACGATTGGAAAGAAAATCCGTAACCATCGAAAACTCCAACCTGCTTACATGGTGATCGTCGGTGATGGTGAAGCCGAGGGCCGAACCGTCAGTCTACGCGCTCGAAATGGTGACCAGATTAGCGGTATGGCACTTGACGAATTTGTGGCTGAATTATTGAATGAAATCGAGGCTAAAGTAGCCCAACCATCCATTGTTGTGGTGGAAGAAGAAGATTGACGGGAGAGATCGTTCATGACTGCTCCACCGATCGTTGAGGGACTTTCCCTTGCTGCGGTGGTGCCTCTGTTGTTAGCTGCCGGAACAGCATGGTTCTTTTGGACAAAAGTTGTTCCTCGCCAACTGCAAGGCTTGCAGGTCGCCTTTGAAACTGGAGCACTGCGCTATGAAGTGCACCAAGTCACCCGCAGCGTCGAGGAAGCAAGAACGCTGCTTCAATCACCAGGCATGCGTTTTGGCGTGACCACCTATCTGTTTGCCTTGGTAGGAGTGTTGATTCTTCTTTTCGAATTTTTGATGACCCAGTATGGTTTTTCTGAAGGGTTCCACGCACCTTCTCTCGCTGTTGGTTTGATGTTCATTGCTTTACCAGCCTTTGTTTCAAGCGGTTCATCCTTGGGTGCACAAGTGATCAAACCCATCGGACAAGACCGTGCTTCTCTTCAAGAATCAAGCCTTTGGCGCAGGTACAGTTACGTCCTTTTGCTTCTCGCCTGGGCGGCACTGGTCGCCATCCTTTACGTCATGCTCGGGATTGCGGAAGTGCCAAACAATCGCCGGTTTAGCATCGCAGCCTTCGCTATGTTTTCCCCCTCCGTCCTCGCCTATGGACGAATCCTTGGGTCCTCTTGGCGGGCGCTGCGTCAATCCTCAATGAAAATTGCAGGTGGAGAACCATCTCCGTTTCACAACCACGTTCCCAATGCTAAGCAACAGGCGGTGGCTCAAATCGTTAATTTCAACCTCGTTGTCATGCCCTTCGTGGCGCTTAATACACTCATTTCTCTTGTTGTTCTTCTTGTCGATCCAAACCTTTTGTTGCACTCTGATCGAGTGCTTGAGCTACCGGAATACCGACAACAAACCACATTCATGGAGGAAGGTGGCATCTTAGGGTTCGCTTTGATTGAACTCTTTTCGTTTATTCCAGTCGAAGGAATTCGAGTGCCCATTGTGTCGATGGTCCTGTTGTTTTTATTGCTCAACGTCGCCATCATTGGGTTCCTTTTCGTCTATGAAGTGGCCCGAATTCTGTTTTTGGATGTCCAAGATGTTTCTGGGGCAGGTGGAATAAAGTTAGCAGACAGTCGTCTTCTGCGTGCCGAACCCTCCCAACAAGCAAAAGTGCTGAATTTCTGTTTTACCGGTTTTGCTGGTCAATCGATGCTTCTGCTTGCTCTGGGCATGATCACCTTTTGGGATTCTAGTTTCCTCCCCCAAGGCTCTCAATGTGGCACTTGGGATTCGACAGTTTGTTCTATTTTGACCAAGGATGCCCTCGAAGAATTGACGTGGATGCTTGCCTCAGGTGGCCAGATTGCCTTCCTTACCATCTGGACGAAGTCACTAAGGGTCGGATCAAAACTTGAAGACATCACGTTCGATGCTGCTGTTGCAGACAACCGTGCAAAATTTTCTGAAATGGAAGATGTCATTTATCTGAAAAAACAATCCCTCACCTCCCTCGTGGCTGGCGATGAATGGGTGAGGGCGCTCGGCCAACTCGATGAAGTTCTCAAGGGGCATGGTGATGCGCTTGATGGATTGGCGCTTGGACGAAAAACCAAGGCTGTCATGACCCTCTATGCTGGTTTTGGCCGATGGAATGAAGCTGAAGAAGAAGCGGTGTCGTTGCTGGCTTTACGAGGGGGTAAGGAAGCCGCTCTCTCCCGACTTATGCTCTCCGCAGCAAGCCTTGCTCAACGGGACCTTCCCGAAGCCAAACCTCGATTGAAACTGCTTCCCGAGGATGACATTGAATCTGCTCGACTTCAGTGGGTTGCAAGTCTTTTTGCTCCAAAATCGAGACCGTTGAACGAACGGTACAAGCCTCTGTTGTCGATGGACAGCATCATGCGACGCAACATCGACTTAGTGCGTCGGTTTGAGAGCAACACAAGTCGAACTGATTTGAAATACATCGACTCACCAGCGGGGCGTCTGTTCCTCTTGGGAGATGTTGCTAGAATGCGACTTTCTCAAGAAAGTGAAGATGCTCTTGACCTGCTTGAGCGATTCATGAAGAAGAACGGGATTGAAACTTGGGTTCATGGAGATGTCGTGCGTTGTTTGTTGCATCTCGATGCAGGCCGGGTCAACACCGCTGTGGCGATGGTGGAACGCCTTGCTGCGCAACATGGTCGGCACCCGCATCTTCGTGCTCTTGTTGGCTATTTGGCCCGCTCAGGACTGACCTCTCCCGCACCAAGTGAACTCACTGACATGGAATGGGCAACCGAATCAGGATTGAACATCGATGTCGTTTGGCAAGGTAAGCACGTGGTTTCACCCCCACCCTCGTTCAAGAAGAAATCTCAACGGCAGCATGCTTGGGCCGCCAATGCCTGGATTGCGCATGGACCAGCCAACGAATTGACCATTGCCTCCAAAAAAGGCACCAACGGTTGGAAGATGTTGGCTAAGGTCGATCAGGAAAATCTCCCCCCTTGCTTGTACCTTCATTTGAGTGGCATCATTGTGACATTGGGTGGCATGCCTGTGGACCTAGGATTCCCTGGTGGAATTGACCTCAAAACCATCCACTCGAAGGGTTTACTCGACCTTTGAATGGTCTCAAACACGTCGCTTCAAGCGCTCCATAGAGGCGTCTGCGGCCCCTAACTGGGTCAAACAATCCTCGATTCTGCTAACGCCTAGAGCCTCAGTCGCTCGTGCAATTGCTTCTTCAGTTGCCCGTCGATCTTCATCGTCCACCTTGATTCCACTCGCTTCACATTGATTGCGCAGGACCCGCCATTCTTCCATGACGAAGTCGTGAAGTTCCAATGCTTCCTCGCTGGCTTTTCCTTCCATGTCGAGGTCCTGATTCATTGACGCAAGCAGTTCGGCTCCTTCACTCCATCTTCGCTCATCAGCAGCCTTTTCGATGTCCTTCAGGCGTTGTTCCCAGGCGCTTGCATCATCGCGTGATTGGTATTGAGCAACGAGTTTCTTGCGTTGACGGAGCGCTCTTTGTACGGTGTCCATCGATTCACGCTCATTGAGAATCGAGCGAACAACACCATCGGCTAAACCGATTGCTTGTCCAGCGTTGCCTGCTTCAAGCGCATCTTCGGCCTGATGAAGCCGCTCAACCATGGCTTCTGTGTTCAATCCGTCGGTTTGTTTGAGTTGGCGATGTGCTTCCTTAAGCGATGCTGCTGCTTTGTCCAGTGCATCCGCATCTGCTGCCAATTGAGCGGGGATGACAACAGCAAATTCATACGCTTTTTTCGGGGCTTCGGAAGCGAGTTTCTTTTTCGCATCATTCAGCATTTCCTTGAGGTGCGCAATGCTTTCACCGTCTTTGCCTTGTAATTGTCTTCCCGCTTCAGCAATGGCTTTTTCAGCAACAGCCCACCACTCAATGATTTCGTTCGCGTATTTTTTGCTTTGTCGGAACAAGAGTTCTCCTTCACGCAATGAACCTAACTTGACTTCTCGTTCACCCATGTCAAAGGATTTTCGTGGTCGCTTTGCAGTTGGAGCGATGGATTCAGCCTCCTCCATGCTTGAACGGGCATCTTCTCGAATGGCCTCTACGTCGCCAGAGAGGGAAAGGGACCGTTCGATGTCGTCCTCTGCTTCGTTGAGTAAGTTCATGCCGTGCCGTGGGTCGCTGTGTCCTTCTTCTCTTGCCGTCATGATCAAACTCGAGGCCTGGTCGACTGCTTCTCCACTCGCTTTGAGTTGAAGCAATCGCACCTCCATATCATCGAGTCTTTTGCTGAATTGCTTTCTGATCTGGCGTTGATCGTCGCCGACAAACCAAATGTAAGCGGTCATGGCGCTGCTGAAAGTGAGCGCTAATATGCACGTAAGCCACTCATACGTCATTGATTCAGGCGTGTTGCCGGCGAAAAGGGAGACGCCAATGACGGTCCCAAGCCCAGTCATGATTGCCCGCCATCGCAAAACGTCAAGCCCACCTTGAAGGATTGATTTTGAAGCGCCGAAACAAGAAAAGGCAACGAATGCCAATAGAACGCATCCCAAAACCATGCTCGGTTCACTCAGGTCAAGCGATTGGCTTGCAGTCACCAACAGCACTGGCCACGCGATGCTTGCGGCGGAACCGACCCGAGTCCGGGTGCGTGGATCATCGACAGCTAGATCTTGGATGATAAGCCCCCAGACGATCACCATCAGTGGAAACCCCAAACCGTTGAGCAAGCCCGATTCGCCTTGGATGGCAGCATCGAGGCTTGGCCACATGAGCCACAGCGCTCCTGTCAGCAAAGCCAACGCAGACGCGCTTGTCAACCGGTCAAGCCGTTGTTGCCGTTGTGCAACAGCAGATTCGATGGCTGTCTCAACATCCGCCCAAGCGTCCACCATGCATCCGACTTCGACGGGATGGTGATAATCACTCCGCTCCCATGCGCTTGTTGAATCCAACATTCTCAATCCAAGTGGCAATGAAAAGTTGGGATTTTTTTGAACTAAGTTGAAGGGAATGTTCATGGGTGTCGTTCACCGCCTTGTTAGGAGAGAGGAGTTACAATGACCGGTCTCATTACCATGGATGATTTGACAAACGAGGAAATCCTCGATATTTTAGACGATGCTGAACGGCTTCTTCCTGTCGCAAAGGGAGAATTGTACTTGCCATTGTTGCAAGGCCGAATTATGGGCAACCTATTTTTCGAACCCAGCACCAGAACACGAATGTCCTTCGAGACTGCTATGAAGCGCCTCGGTGGCGACGTGATCAACCTCGGGGATGTCAAAACATCTTCCGTCGTCAAAGGCGAGACACTCTATGATACCATCCAAATGGTCGATGGATACACAGACATTATCGCTATGCGCCATCCTCGTCAAGGGGCGGCTCAGTACGCGCAAGACGCAGCGCGAGTTCCAATCCTCAACGGTGGGGATGGAGCAGGGAACCACCCAACACAAACCATGCTTGATTTATTCACCATTCGACAGGCTCATGGAACACTCGACGGTTTGAAAGTGGTTCTTGCAGGGGATTTGCGCTATGGGCGCACAGTCCACTCCCTTTCCCATGCACTTACACGGTTCGGTTGTGAGTTGATTTTTGCTAGTCCAAGCCTCTTGCGCATGCCAGCAGAGATTGTTTCAGATCTCCAGGGGCATGGAGCGGACGTCACGGAAACTGAAGACCTGTACGGTTCAATTAACGATGCAGATGTGGTCTACATGACTCGAATCCAAAAGGAACGTTTTGCTGATGAAGACGAATACGCTCGATGCGCTGGAGCATACAAACTTCACGCCAAACACCTTAGCGATGTGAAGGAGGACATGATCATCATGCACCCTCTCCCTCGTGTGGATGAGATTCACCCTTCTGTTGATTCCACACGCCACGCCCGTTACTTTGAGCAAGCCTTCAATGGCGTGGTTGCAAGAATGGCATTGCTGTGCAGGCTTCTTGGCGTGGCTGTACCTGCGGATGTTTCCGCAGCAGGGGGTGCTCTGTGATGTCCAATGAACAAAGCATGCGACGCGTTACAGCCATTCGGAACGGAACCGTGATTGATCACGTCCCTTCCGGACAAGCGCTCCGAGTCCTAGAGATGCTGGGTATTGCAGGTGAGACATCTGTGCCGGTTTCCCTTGTGATGAACGTTCCATCGAAGAAACTTGGTTCAAAAGACATCATCAAAGTCGAAGACAGGGAATTGACACAAACCGAACTCGATCGGTTGGCTTTGGTCGCGCCCGACGCCCATGTGGCCATCATTCGGGCCTATGTGGTGGCGGAAAAGTTGTCGATCAACTTGGGTGAAGAAGTGGTCAATGTTGTGCGGTGTACTTTCTCTAATTGCATCACAACAAACTCAAGGGAACCACTCGCTCACCGACTCCGTGTCGTGAGCCGAGATCCTCTGCAGCTTCGCTGTCACTATTGTGGCCGGCCTCAGGACCTTGATGAACTGGTCAAGAACGCTCTGTGATTCAATCATTTAGCAAGGCTCGGAAATCACAGGCTTTGCATTGACTTCCCGAGGTCATTGCACCACATTCAGGGCAAGGCGTCGGTGGTTTGAGACTCAATCCATCTTCAGGACCTTTGTTACGAAGCGCTTTGATGTTGTCTGCCATTCGAAGTAAGCCGTGCCGGGTCCCAGGGGAATCAGCTTCCATCTGTGCAACCAACTCCCTGTGCCTCCATCTCAACGCTCCTTGAGCGTGAGGGCATTCTTCGTGATGTAAAGGCAGGTTTCTGTGCAAGGCGTAGAGGTGGACTTCCTGTTCAGGAATCCAACGCAGCGGCACAATCCGTGGGGCCATGCCATCGACCATGTTGTTTGTATGAGGGGCCAATCGTAATGTTCGATCTAAATCTCCATTTGTCATGTTCATAAGCACTGTTTGTGCCATATCATCCAGGTTGTGGCCTAATGCGATGATATCTGCGCCAATTCGGTCGGCCAAGTGATTGATGCCTTGACGGCGGAATACGCCGCAGTATGAGCAGGGCAGGCGTGGAGCACTAGGGTTTCCTTCGATCAGTCCAGGAATTCGACGGGCAACTTCATCCATTTCTTTGAAACTCAGTTCTGGATAGGACACAGTAATGAATTCAACACCGAGGGTATCGCAAAGTTGTTGAGCGCATTCAAGCGATGGGGGGCGGTAGCCTTCGATCCCTTCGTCAACAGTGCCTGCGACAATTCGTACGTCAGGGCGTTCTCCAATCAAATCCACAAGGCTATCGAGAAGGACCGCTGAGTCTTTGCCGCCAGAAATCGCGACAAAGATGGTTGTGTCCTTGTTTTTGGGCAACACGAGTTGTTGCCTCAATTCCTTTGCGATTTTTTTGCGAACGGATTTTGCCATATGTTCATTGCACAAGATTCGGCCAGAGTAGGCCTGTTCGAGAACAGCAGGGCGGCTGCAACTGTCGCATTGGGGGATGGTGAACTCAACCCCTGCCTCTCCTGCCATGGTTGGTGGGAGGGCGACTTAGGTTTCAACTCCACGGATGATTCGGTGTAACTTTGTTCGATGTAGGTGGCCTCTTGTGTCTAATTTTCCAATTGAATAATTAAATTTACAATTAGAAAATTACGACGCTATTCTGGGCGAAATCGAAGTAAAGGATCCTTTGAATTGAGCGAAGTGGACGCTAGAAATGCGCGGAAATTGGAGGCCAAACAGGCTTCCGCGGTGCCTTCCTTACAAAATCCAGTTGGAAATTTGATTTTGGTCCTCAAATCCCCCTTTAGGGGGAACTCAGCACAAAACTTCTTGAAGCCTACAACGGTGACAGAACGTTTGAGCACCTATGTTGCAACGCGCTTTGGCTGGTTTGTATCGCCTCGATGGCGTCAAGCATGCTATGCTCATCGATGACAGCGGAACGCTTCTTGCAAGCGTTGGCGAAGAAGGTGAGATGCCGCCTTTCGAGCATGTCGTCGATGTGATTTCGGCAGCCTTAGAATCAACGGATGCACTTGGCCTGGGCACGGTCCACGAAGTTTGGTGCGAAGGCAGTCAACGTCTGATGATTGATGTAGCATCCCCAACGCGAATTGTAGCTTTGTCAGGAAGCGGTGGCCGTTTAGCACGATGGCGCCATGCCCTTGACCGAGATCGAAGAATCTTAGCAACCACACCCCAATGAGATGATATCATGTTTAACCTACCTCTAGGAACGCCAATTGAAGCAGCTATTTCTGTTGAAGCCGGCACAATCCAACCTTTTGACCATGGCGTCATTAGCACTTGGATTGGACGGAGAAAGACCCCTACCGGTCATCGCCTCGTCCGTGCGGGACGTATTGTCGGTTGGGTGGCTGAATCTGGAAAAGGGAAGCTTCTCCTTGCAGGAAAGGAAGCAAGACAGCGTCTTGAAGAGCTTGAAGCAAAAGAGCACTGCCGCTTCATTGCAGGTGAATACTCCCTCTCCGGTCTTGGCAGTGTTGCCGAAGCTATTCCCGAGGCGTTCGAGTACCCCTCTGACCGACAAGGCCTTCTTCCACGCGGCGATGCTGTGTTGCGGCTTCTTGCTCGCGACCTGTCTTCGGTTCTCCGAGTTGTTGTCGAGAGAGACACAGTGCGAGGTGCTGTTGCGATCGACCAAGGCATGCTGATCGACAGCGTGGGCGAGCTGCCGAATTCACCAGAGATTTTAGCACAAGAAATTCATTCCACTCTCGAAGCGATGAGCATCAGTGTCCTCGATGAAGAAGGCCACACAAATGGAAGCCATTGGACCATGCACCATGAAGACGGTTCCCTTCTCTTGGCGAAAGCTGGTGACATCTCGTTGGGGGTTTGGACTGAAGCGAACACCAACCATGCCCGTTTGATTTCGGCAGTGGCAGCCGTCCTCGATGGCGAAATTGGAGCAATTGGAGCCAGCGGTGGGCCAATTCCGGAAGGATTTGTTCTGCGTGAAGGCCGAGGTGGTCCTGATGCAATTCTTTCGATGCTGGCGGCTGGTGTCAACGAACAAGTGACCGGTCATTTGCAATCCGGACAATCTTCGACCGCTGTGTCTGTGCTCCTAGCGCGCGGCATCCCAGTTGGTGTATCTGCCCCAGAAGGGCAATCGCTCGAAGAAGCCATGCTCACGTTCACTGATTCCACCCGGGTGCTCAAACTTCACCGGCTTCCTGCAGGAAGCATCATCTCTCGAGAGTCGGGAACGGTCGAGGAGTTCAAACTCGATGACTTCCATGACCTTTTGGTGACGCTGCGAACGCGCTCTGAGAGCCGCCGTGCAACCCTCAAAGGGAAACTCACCGACTTGTTTGGGTTCGAAATTGGAATGGAACAACTTCGGAAGAGTAGAGCGACAGCAATCTTCTCTGAAACAGTTGATGTTGTCAGCGGGGGTTTGGGTGGTGAAGTCCATGAAACATCTGCCGTTGACACAGGATTGCGTCGTCGGTTGGAAGCTGCAGATCACCGTATTGATGAACTCGAGAAAGAGAAGGCAGCTCTTGAAAGCCGCTTGAGTGAGGCAAATTCTGCAACAAATGCAGCACAAATCATTGCTCGAGAGGCATCTGAAACCCGTTCGGAATCAACATCCTCGCTCGAGGATGCACACAAGCAATTTAGCACCATGCAGATTGAACTTGCTCAATCACAAGCCTTGGCAGAACAGGCAGAAAACAGGGCAGAACGATTGGTTCGAAGAGTCAATGAACTTGAACACCAAGTTTCTGAGCGTGCAGCAGAACTTGCTAAAGCGTTGGGTGATGCGAACTCCAGTGAATCATTGAGAAATGCGATTGAGGATATGTCTCTTAAAGAAGCAGAATTGAATGCAGAACTCAACACCCATAGTCAGCAATTGTCCACGATTCGTCAACAAACAGAAGATGACGAACGTCGGCTTCATGTTCTCCAAGAACAGGTCGCTGCGGCACGGGAACGACACGCTCGTGCTCAAGCAGAGGTGTTGCTCCTTGATGAGAAAATCAAATCAAACACTGCAGAACTTGCAGCCATTGAATCAGAAGCCAAAGCAAGTCGACGCAGAGCAGAGGAAGATCGAACCCGCCTCGCCACAGATGAGGCGCGCCAAGCCCAAGTTCAAGCTGAATTGCGGGAACTCATGGGTGAGCGCCGACAAATCTTGCGCGAGTTAGGCGACTTAGGGGCCCGACGCGGTCACGCTGAAGCAGAACTCGCTTCGCTGATTGAGAGGGCTGAGGCACTCTCTGAGGCACATGAGGCCGCTGTTGCGGATATCCAAGAAGCCGAACATCTTCGAGCTCGACTTGCCGACGAACCGCTCGCCCAAGCCCTACTTGACGACGCTCACACCTTCGATGGACTTGGGCCGGTGCTCGAGCGCTTGGAGCATGCACGCGCTCTCGGCTATTCTGTGACCCTCTTGGATCGAGCGGTTGAGCGTGGCTTGCAAGTCATCCAATCCACCGTCGACCATGTTGCAGCAACACCCCGCCATTTGCTTTCCAGTGAAGTGATGACCTTACTTGAACGTCAAGTTCCTCAGACGGCGGGTGCCGTCCGTGGCCTAGCGCGCTGGTCGGTTCAACAACGATTGGAACACCAGCTTGGGGAAACCGTTGGTCATGTTGTATTGGATCTTGAACATCTACTGGAAGACTATGACCGCTCAATCACCATGCTTCGACGACTTCGTAACGTACTGGAACAACTTGTTCGGCTTGGAGCGCCACCTGAAGAAGTTGAAGCATTGCTCAATAATTGCACCCGCCCCGAAGCACTTCCGAGCATTGCACAGTCCACCCGCCGATTGATTCAAGTTGCTCTTGACGATATCTACCTAGAAGCAGATCAACGCGACGCTGGAGAGGCTGTTGCGCTTGAAGACACTGCTCGGGTGCTTGAGGAATTGATCACTCAACTCGATGCATCTGGTTTGGCTGATGGTGTGCCTAGAGGCATGCTTTGGGAGTTCCAACGCGATGGCCTTCTGCCATACGAGCGAGACTCCATACCAGCGAGTCAACGCACACCAGTCGAAGAAGAAATGATCGTGACCATGGAGTCTTCCCTGGCAGGCGAAGTTCCTGTCTCGCTTGACGCTCAGCCAGAGCCAAGTGCCCCAGATGAACAAGGTTGGGAGGAAATGCCAATTCCGGTGGATGATGCGCAAGCTCCTGCAGCGGAGCCTGCACCCCCTTCATCTGCTTTAGAGCGCCAAGAGGGCATTGATGAAAGCGATGAACGTGCAGCACTCGAAGCCGAATTGGCTCAACTTGACGCTTCTTGGAAGCACCGGAGAGAGCCAGCACCAACCGCTTCACCTGACCCTGCGCTCGCAGCTTTGGAAGCCCGTCTTTCAGATCTAAACATGTGATGTGATCGTATGGTGGATGAAGCAACAACGCTCATCGCAAGGGAGGAATCTTCCGGCAGAAGTTACCCGATGTTCATTGAACGGCTTCTGTTCCTTGGCGCGATTGTGAGCTTCTTTTTCCTTCAACCAGTGGTGATGGAAACCGTCGATACTCCAACTTGGCTCGCAGCCATATCCGGTTGGTGTGTGTTACCCTTGTTGTTGATGCTGTCCACAGAACTTGTCGGGCGAGTGTTGCAACGGAGCCTTTCGTATTGAGTCTAGATTTCGATGAAATCTTTCGTCGCAACTGCAGGTTGTGGAGGGTTTTCTCCACGGATGGAGTTGACCAACCCCCAAACCCGTTCCCATGGGACAAAGAATCGCAACAAAGCCATGATGCTCAAAAACATCAGTGCTGAAATCACTAAACCGTAGGTCAAGGACAATTCGATAGATTCAGAAATTTGGCCTGCCCACTGACTTCCAGTGGATCCTTCGACGATGTCCAACAAAACACTATGGAATCCAAGTGCAACCATGGTTGCGATGCCGGTCAATCCTAGGAAACCAAAGGTATGTTTGAGGTGGGTGTTTAGGACGTTGTCCATTTGGCGAACATACTCAGGGTCCCTTTTGCATGATTCAGGGAGTCTGTAAGCGTACTCGAGGTAACGGATCACACCGTATGATGACTCTTGGAACACCATAATGAGCACTGCAATCATGATCAATGCAAATTGCTCTTGGGTAACGAGCATCAGGCCAAACAAACCGATTGTTGGGTCGGTAAACTGTGTTTCTACAGTGGCAAGCGCCTCTCCATAGGAGCCAAGTTGTCCATTGATGAGTGGGAAGGCGAGGATTGCATGAATGCCAAGGAACAACAGCGTGAACCCAATGGACCAGGCAATGGAGCGTCTCGAGAGTCCCCATATGCCTCGTGTGCCCATAATGACTGGTAAGAGATAAATGAACAGAATCATCAATGACATGATCATCAATAACGGCCATTCAAGGGTGGCAAGTTCCCCGTCATCTGGAAGTCGTAAATCGAAGGTAGTGAGCATTCCAAAGCCCCATGAAACAATCAAGCGGCCGACCAAGACAACGATCAATGTGATGATGAAACCAAGTTTGATTCGTCGCTGTGTTTTCGGTGTTTGGAAAGCAAGGAATGCCATGCTACCACCAAGAGACATACCGAGGACAAGCGGTACAGAGAACCGTCCAAGGCCCGTGTTTCCTTCACCGGTCAAGAAATCGCCAATCGGTAATTGTTGGCCAATAAGCACTTCAATTGTATCGAACAACATGGTGTGATCGATTGACCCCACAACATAGGTTGAGACCACTTCGAGGTACATTCCAACCAAAGCTACAGTTGCAATGATCTGAAGGGCGATGATTTGCCACTGCTTTCGCAGCAATTTGAGATGGAGTGTTCTCGGGCGATAATCTCCGCCAACGGTGACGTCACGTTGAAGCCCAACATCATCCGCCATCTCAGTACCCCCTTACCTGCATTAACGCTTGAGACAAATCCATGTCTGGCATCCAATCAATGACTTGTGCGCCGGAACCCGCTAGTGTGGTGAGTCTGTTTTGCCGTTCAAGCTTGAGCACTTCATAGGACATGCGTGGAATACGACTTACGAGTCGTTCGAAATCAATGCTTGATGGTGAAAGGACGGTCACTTCATGGCCTCGGCCGACAAGGTCGCGAACGGCCGCAGGCACTGTTCCATCGCCTTCACATGAGGAAATGATGAACACTGGGCTACCGCGGCTGAAGCGACCGCTGAGGGAGTTCGTCACCGCTTGCAGTGGCATGGCGCCCTTAGGCGATACGCCGGCAAGGGCGCTGAGGATTTTGAAGTACTGCTTGTCGCCGGTGTCTGGAGGCAGATAGGATAATTTTTCATCGAATATGGCCAAGGCAACGGAATCTCTTCGCTTAAGGAAGAAAGCAGCAAGGCTGGCTGCAGACACCGTTCCCATTTCGAGTGGGTTCTTCAGAACGGTTCCAATTCTTGAGATGTCCCGGCTGTCAAGCAAGAGGTAGAGATCGGTAACTGCGTCACGGCATTTTTCGTTCACCATGAGTTCACCAGTACGAGCAAATGCCTTCCAATTGATGTTCTTGAATGGGTCGCCAGGGACGTATTCTCTCAATGAGTAAAATTCTGAACCTTGACCGGGTGTGCGAAGGGTCGTTGCGCCTGTGTACATCTTTGGTGTCCGAGAGCGCAAGAAAGCCTCCTCAACTTCCTTGATTTGCGGGAAGATCACAATGTCGCTATGGTGGTCGACGTACATCTCATCGACACCGAGGTTGAATGTGTTGCGGGAACGCAACGAGACAGGACCAATGGAATAGTGGCCGCGAAGTGGGCATCGCAATACATAGCGGATACGGGCGCTTTCTCCCGGCTTGAGGTTGAGGCGCATTTGATTAAGTCCACTTCTCAATTTCATTTCGTGGGGAATGTTGTCGTACACCTCCAACAGCTGAGTGTTTCTGTTCGACCGGTTGGTCACCAGCAGTTCGACATAAAGGTCGTCGCCCTTGTACAGGTTGTCTGCAGAGAGTGTGCGTTGAACCTCAACTTCACCGTGCCCGGAAATCCAGGAGTTGACGACGATGAAGGCGACAAAGGTCAGCCCGAGAATCATCATTTGGAGGTTGGAAATCATCATGCCAATCAGCACGAGCGCAATACCGCCGGTGAATGTGAATGATGCCTTACGAGTCCACATGATTTCACCTCAGGTTCTGCCCCACGCTTTGATTCGTTTTACCACGGCTACGGTCTGTTCCAGTGAATATTTGCTAGGTTCAATGGCAAACTTAGCCAACACTGGGTCGTTGATGAGGGCAACAAGGTCCTTTGCAGGCATGGCGTGGAACTCTTCTCGAGTCAGCCCGTTTTGGTTGCGGACTTTGGACAGGAAAACCTGGCGAATCTTCTCGCTCTTTGCGTAATATGTGTACCGATTGGCATCACCAAATCCGTAATAGATGATGCTGAAGACGTGACGCCATGGTTCTGGATCTCGTTTCTTCAACAACACAGCTTCGAAGGTGACGAAAAGCACCAAGAAGAGCAACAGCATAGCCAGTCCTTCTCCGGTAAAATAAACCAAAAGGAAGTACACCGTGTTGTATGAGTCTGCAAGGAGTGCGTTTTGAGGGTGGCGTGATTCATCAAAAATAACCATCGCGGTTTCTGATGCCTGCCCGATTTCGGTGGGGTCTGAAGACATCACTGCTTCAGCGATGAAATCCATGGCCCACTTACGATTGTCGTTTGCAGGGATGGTCTTGTTTGTCGGACCGTACTCGCCATCATTGAAACCCTCATAATCGTACATGGCGTTGATCAGGGCGGACCCATCGGCCATGAAGACAATTCGCCCCCCATCATTTGGGTCGCATGTGCTTCGAGCGCATGCCTCGAAACTGAGGTTGAATTGGCCCCATAGATCAGGGGTTTCGGAGGTTTGTTCGTTGCCAACCCAAATTTCACCGTCACCATTGACGTCAACGGTGGCTTCGTTGCTGGTTACTGCACGGACTGAAACATCCGGCAGTGCCCCGATGGTGCCAGGGATAAGTTCCAAGGCGGTGATGTCATTGAGGAGCATTTGGTAGGTCGCGTTGTACTGGATTTCACCTGCGACCCAATGTTGAGCGCACAAACCAGCGTCTTCAATGGCCATGGTTTGGCCGTCGAGGATGCTGCAAGGGTGTTCGCCCTCTCCCAGGTTGCCGCTCCATCGGTCATGTACGGAGATGGTCGTGTCGTCAAGTACGCTGCCATTCATGCCACAAGGTGTTGCTTGGACGCACATCCAGATGAAATTGTAATCCAATTCCTCAACATAGGTTGTGTCATAAAGTTGGTAACCGGTGTAACGCACTCCAAATGCCTCGGCAATGGTGCCTGCAAAACCATAGTCATCAAGCACCAACGCTGTCCCTCCTGCTTCCACAAATTCGACAATGGCATCAATCTCAGATGGAGAGTATCCGTCATCAGCAGCGATGGTGATGAACCCGTCCTCATCGAATTGAGGCAGGGAAAGCGTGTCGCGCTCAACGCCTGCAACGATGTATGTCGTGTTGCGTGGATCTTCGATGTCAGCGAGGAGCAATGGGCTACTGACCAAGGAACTGGTTTTGATGCCCGCGTCTTTCAAATCAGCTCTGAATGCTGACATATCGTCCCAATCATCGTCGTAGGCAGACAACTGGTTGGTGTTGGAAAGGTTGACAAAATTCAACAAAACAGTGAGCAGGAGTAAAGACATCACAAACCAAAATGCGGCTTGGAGACCAATCCGTCGGTAGTTGAAATTGCGGTCGCTAAACATGAGGGGGCCAACTGGAGCGAGATTCCGACATGAGGACGCCCTCGCATCGGTTTAGAAGGTTGTGACTGATTGTCAAACAAATGCTCAACCATGATGGCTGAAAAAATGGCGAGAAATCTTGCTTAAAGTGGGAATTCTAGCGTTTTAGGTGTATTTTAGCCGCTATGCGGTTAATTTCTTCCACGGGGATTTGAATGAGGCCGTCCTGCATCTCCCAAGGCAGCTTCGAGACATCAATATCGTTCTCAATTTTAACCCTCAAAGCAAGGATAGAGCCTGTTGAGGTGTCAAAGACCACGTCCTTTAATTCACCCAATCGTTCTTGGTGTGAGTCAACAACATCCCTGCCGATGATCTCTCTTGCGAAAATTGCCACGGATTTTGCCCTCCTTATGTGACCTTCCCAACATGTGCCGCATCATGAATGCGTCGCCTGCAATGTGAGCATCACATTGATTCCATGCCAAAACTCGTGTCGCGGTTGCGCTTGATGTTTGACAAACCACTGGTGAGTCTAGTTTCCATCTTCTGATAGTAGTCCAACATCTCGGGGGTGACGGTTGGTCGCACCCGCTTGATCGCTTCTTCGAAGTGTTTCTTTGTCACCTTCTTCTTGTTTGCCCGCATGCAAATAAGGGCAGCTTCTCTGCAAACTGCTTCAATATCGGCACCTGTGAATCCGTCAAGGCCACCGATAATGTCCTTCAGGGAGAATTTTGAGAGTGGCATCCCTTCGCTGTGGATGTTGAAGATTGCTTCACGAGCGCCGATGTCGGGCGGCGGCACATGGAGCACTCGCTCAAAGCGACCGCTGCGAAGCAATGCGGGGTCGATCATCTCGGGCCTGTTGGTGGCGGCAACGATAATGACGCCATCAAGGGATTCAACACCATCCATACTGGCAAGCAGTTGATTCACCACGCGGTTTGAGACATCGCTGCCTGATCCGTCTGAGTTCGATGAACGCATGCTTGCAATCGACTCAAATTCATCAAGGAAGATAATCGCTGGTGAGGATTGCTTAGCCTTCTTGAAAATTTCTCGAATGGCTCGTTCTGATTCACCGACCCATTTCGAAATCAATTCGGGTCCTTTGATGCTGATGAAATTGGCTTGAGCCTCGTTGGCAATGGCCTTTGCGAGCAGGGTCTTTCCGGTACCAGGTGCGCCAAAGAGGACGATGCCACGCGGGGGTTTAATGCCAAAGTGCTCGAAGAGTTCTGGTTGAGTCAATGGCCATTCAACAGATTCCTTCAATCGATCTTTGACCTCCTCGAGGCCACCGACTTCTTCCCATGTGACGGCTGGGATTTCGACATAAATCTCTCGCAGAGCCGATGGTTCAACGTCTTTGATCGCTTCTTTGAAGTCGTCCATTCGAACTTCCATCTTTTCCAACACTTCTGGTGGAATCGTCTCTTCATCGAGTTCTATTTCTGGCAAGTACCGGCGAAGAGCCTTCATGGCTGCTTCACGAACAAGGGCGGCAAGATCAGCACCAACAAACCCGTAGGTGTTGTCCAAGACCCAGTTGATCTCGAAATCCTCTGAAATTGGCATTTGGCGTGTGTGAACATCCATAATCTCGCTTCGCCCATCACGGTCAGGCACTCCGATTTCGATTTCACGGTCGAATCGGCCAGGACGCCGAAGCGCAGGATCGAGTGCGTCTCGGCGGTTTGTTGCGCCGATGACAACTACGTTATCGCGCCCCTGCATGCCATCCATGAGGGTCAGCATCTGTGCCACGACGCGTCGCTCAACTTCACCGCTGACGTCTTCACGCTTAGGGCAAATTGAATCAATTTCGTCGATGAAGATGATTGCGGGTGAGTTTTCCGCGGCTTCATCGAAAATCTCGCGCAGTTGCTTTTCGGATTCACCGTAATACTTTGAGATAATTTCTGGCCCGTTAATCGACTTAAAGTGAGCATTCACTTCGGTAGCAACAGCCTTTGCGATCATTGTTTTTCCTGTGCCTGGGGGCCCGTGCAAGAGGACGCCCTTAGGTGGGTCGATGCCAAGACGACGGAACAATTCAGGATGCTTGAGTGGCAGTTCAATCATTTCTCGAACCTTTTGCAATTGCTGGCCAATGCCACCGACATCTTCGTAGGTGATGCCTTCGGATTGCCCGGCATCGTCATCATCAACGGTTTCGTCTTTGATGACAATGTCCGTGTCGTTGGTGACCTTGACGATCCCTTTGGGGATTGTGTTCACAACTGCAAAGGGCAAAGCTTCGGCGAATAGGGTCATTCCGGGGATAAAGATGCGGTCGCCTTGAACGACAGGTCGTTTTGAGAGTCCTCGGCGAGCAAAACCTTCGATGCCTGGGCCAAATTTGACCTTCTGTTTGTTGGCCATCACTGGCGATAACACCAACTTGGTGCAATCCTTTGCTTCAACTTTAGAGACGGTGACTCGGTCACCTAGACTGACACCTGCATTTTTGCGGATGATTCCATCAACCCGAATGATTTCCATTTTTGTGTCCTCAGGGCGGCTGCGCCAATATATGGCCGCAGTTGAGCGCTTATCGCCTTTGATTTCGACGATGTCACCCGGCTTGAGGCCGAGGTCATTTTCGCCCGAAATTCGAGCTCGACCGTGGCCGACATCAGAGGGGATCGCTTTAGCAACTCGCAAGGACATTGTCTTTTCATCTCCGGCCATTGTATCACTTCATCGAGTTGCGTGGTCGAGTTCATTTAAACCTCGGTTCCATGCCTCTCTCCTGAATCTTCACGCCGACCCTCTTTTAACCTAATGTCGATTTTTCATGATTCTTGCTCCCTGAACCTCAATGCACTCGTTCCATCACTTTGAAGAAGGGAGTTTTGTTGGGTTGACCATGGTTCATGTTTTAGAAACAGGTCTTGAGTTCCTCGCCGCAGAAAACCCAAATGGAAAACCCGCTGTTCGCGGCTACAACATCATCAACGGTCAATTGACGCTTGCCAGTGATGGTGCAACGTTTTCTTCAATCAACCCGGCAATCCTCAAAGATTCCTTGGGTGAATTCCCTCTTTCAACTCGTGCCGACGTTCACGCTGCGCTCGATGCTGCTCACGCTGCGTTCCCCGGATGGGCTGCAACTCCGGCACCAACCCGTGGTCAGATCATCGGCAACATGGGGCGTTTGCTCATGGAACACAAGGACGCCATCGTCGCTCTTGAAACCCGTGAAATTGGAAAGACCCTCAAAGAAGCAGCAGGTTCGGTTCAAGAAGCCATCGACACATGCTTATTTTTCCAATCGGAAGGTCGTCGTTTGTACGGACAAACCGTCAATTCTGAACTTCCAGACAAGGAACTGTTCACCTACCGTCGCCCGCTGGGTGTCTGTGGAATCATCAATGCTTGCAACTTTCCAGCAGCCGTTCCATTTTGGAAGATGATCCCTGCCATCATGTGTGGAAACACCTGTGTGTGGAAGAGCCCACAGGACGCACCACTGCTTTCATTCGCACTCGCTCGCATCATGCACGAAGCAGGACTGCCAGACGGCGTCATCAACCTCGTTCATGGAAAGGGGAGCGGGGCTGGACAATACCTCGTCGACGCTGTTGATGAAGGCAAGGTCAACAAGATCTCGTTCACGGGCTCAACTGAGGTTGGAAAAATGATCGGAGAAGTTTGTGGCCGAAACCTAGTTTCTTGCTCACTTGAATTGGGTGGAAAAAACCCGCTCGTCGTCATGCCATCGGCTAACATCGACAACGCTGTTGAAGGCGCATACTGGGGCGCATTTGGAACTGCGGGACAACGCTGTACATCGCTCGGAAACTTGATCCTCCACGAGGACATTTATGACGAATTCATGACCAAATTCATGGCCAAGGTTGAGTCAACTCGCATCGGTGATTCATTGGTTCACGATGGTGTGCTGTACGGTCCTATGCTGTCTGAGAAATACGCCAAGGATTTCCTCGCCGGTCTCGAGATGTGCAAAGCATCCGGAGCAAGCTTGATTCACGGCCATGGACGCATCACGAGCGACAACAAACCAACGAATTTCTTGAGCAATGCTGATGATGGCGTCTACATGTGGCCTCACGTCTTCACGAACGTCACCGAAGACATGCAATGCTTCCATGATGAAGTGTTCGGCCCAGCGGTGACCATCTGTAAGGCAACTGATTTCGACCATGCCCTGCACCTTGCAAACGCAAGTCCATACGGTCTTTCGTCCGCTATTTACACCAACGATCGGCTTGAAGCATACCGCTACAAAACCGGCATTAAGGCTGGTATGACCGGGATCAACAACTCAACCACTGGAGCTGAAGCCCACCTTCCGTTTGGTGGGGTTAAAGGCAGCGGTAACGGCACCCGTGAATCTGGAATTTGGGTGATTGAAGCCTATTCCTACTGGCATGCTGTGAACGACGAATTGTCTGGGAAATTGCAACTCGCACAAATGGACGTTGACGAAGTCGAAATGGTCGAAGCCGACGTGGATTGGACCGAATTGGCTTGAACTAAAAAACGAACACAACACAACGGGAAAAAACCACAGTTCAAATATGGACAGTCGTGGATGGGTCTTGTTGCCGAGGTGATTATGCATGACATCAAGTTTCCTTCTTTCCGAAAACGGATCCTCCTCCTCCGTTGAGCGGCTTGAACGAGCATATGTGGAATGCGAAGACATCGCCCGGGCAGCCTCCTCTTCCTTTTTCCGTTCTTTCCGGCACCTCCCCGAGCCGAAACGTAGAGCCGTGAATGCTCTGTATGCCTTCTGCCGTCGTGTCGATGACATCGTTGACGGAGATTGGCTTCCAGATCACGACCTGACTCATTTGGACGAAGCCACAACACTTCGGATGGAACAATTGCTTTGCGAACGTAAGGTTAATCCAATCTTTTCCGAAAAAGAACACAAAGACAGGCTGAGAGCGTTGATGTTTTTCCGCGAGCAACTCGCAGCCATTCAAGACGGACAACCCATGTCGGATCCCGTGTTCCTAGCGCTAAGCGATACCCTTCGAAGGTACCCCATAGACGCCGAGCACCTTGGTGAATTAATCAACGGCATGGAAGATGATTTGTTCGAGACCACATACGCCCGCTTCGAAGATTTGCGCCGTTACTGTTACCGCGTCGCTTCTACGGTTGGACTCTGCTTGATCGAAATCTATGGCTACTCGGATGCTAATGCACGGCGTCACGCCGTTGAAATGGGTCTGTTTCTGCAACTCGTCAACGTCTTGAGGGACATCCAAGAAGACCTTGGCAGAAATCGAATTTACCTTCCAACAGAAGAACTTGCAAAATTTGGTCTTACACACGCCGATCTCAAAGATCCCACACTGGCAAGCAAACCCGCTTGGCAAAATTTCATGCGCCACTACATCGACCATGTCATTGCAAATCGAAACAACGCACTTGGCTTGCTTCCTCTGCTTGACAAAGACGCTCGTCGCTCACCTCGGTTAATGTGCATGGCCTACAACGCCATTCTGAAAGA